>CALVOL010000023.1 GCA_944350285.1 uncultured Bacilli bacterium
AAGTGGTACTATTTTAATACAGTGACTGGAAAAATGACTACGGGCTGGTGTAATCTTCCGGGAAAGAAAGTGTATTATGGCAGCGATGGAGCGATGTGTTATGGCGAAAAGAAGATCAGCGGCAAGTGGTACTATTTTAATACAGTGACTGGAAAAATGACTACGGGCTGGTGTAATCTTCCGGGAAAGAAAGTGTATTACGGTAGCGATGGGGCAATGGTATATGGTTGGCAGACAATAGGTGGTGTGCGTTATTATTTTAATAAAACAACAGGCGCTCTTGAGCAGACCAGTGCTATGGCACGTAAAGCGCAGGGCTATAGTAGTTCTACAAAATGGCTGATATTGGTTGATACAAAAAGTAATCATGTTGGTATTTATAATGGAAGCAAAAACAATTGGGTTGAAAAGAAATATTGGTCTTGTACAAGCGGCGCAGCTTCTACACCCACTGTAAAGGGAACGTTTACTGTACAGTCAAAAGGGCTCGCTTTTGGAAGTGGGTATACATGTTGGTATTATACACAGTTTTACGGAAATTATTTGTTCCATTCGGTTTTATATAATCCAGGAAGTAAGACAAGTATACAGGATGGACGATTAGGAATAAATGCGTCACATGGCTGTGTGAGATTGAGCCTGGCAAATGCCAAATGGATATATGATAATATTCCTTCAGGAACAAAAGTAGTTGTTTATTAAAGTATTTAATTACGTAATATAATAAAATATTGCCTCTTATGTTGATTTTTGTGATATGATGTAGTAATATCAAAAACAGCATACGGGGTAATATTATAATTATGGGGCGTGAAATTTGTATGAATAATACAAATGAGAAGAAGATATATAGATTCATTGAGCAGTTTGTTAAAATTTTTGCAATTTTGATTTTAGCACTATTGGGAGGCCTTAGTTTCTTTTTCCAAAGTAGAGTATCTATGGATAAACAGACAATGGAAAAAGTAACTTTCCATAACAATAGTGCTTTTGTGTATTTGTTTTTAGTATGTATTATAGTTTTGTTAATTCTTATAAGAAACAGAATAAAACAGTTAAGTCCTAAAAGTATTTATAGTGTATTTGTAATTGTTTTTGTGTTTTTCGGTATTATACTAGCACTTGGTGTTGGAACAGATTTAAGAGCAGATGCATTGGAGATTTATAAAAGTGTTAAAGCTTTTTCAAGTGGTGACTTTTCAGCTTTAGAGAAAGGTAATTATGTGTATCACTATCCATATCAATTGGGGATGATTACCTATGAGTGGATAATGTTAAAATTTGTCAACAATATTGAGATCCTTTTTTTTGCAAATCTTGTGTTTGTTTTATTAAATAATTACATGTTGGGACAAATAAGCGGATTGCTTTTTAACAGTCAACTAGTCCAAAATATCACGCTGATATTAAGTTTTTTGTTTTTGCCGCAGTTCTTTTTTATTGTTTTTGCGTATGGAACGATACCCGGATTTTCTATGCTTTTACTGGCATTCTATTGCCAGTTACGCTTTTTAAAGGAACATCGGGGGAAATTTCTTGTACTATTCATTATATTTTCATGCATTAGTTGTATGTTAAAAAACAACTATTTGATTGGAATTTTGGCAGCTTCTGCTCTGTTTGTCTTTTATACATTGAAAGAACGAAAAATTAGATTTATATTATATATAATTGTGACATTGTCACTGGTTTTGCTTTCGGGGAAAATATTAAATTGGAGTTATGAGAATATAAGTGGAAAAGAAGTTTCTGGTGGAGAACCGAAAATATTATGGATAGCAATGGGGCTGCGTGACGAAAGCGATAAACTAGGAGGATGGTACGACAGATACAATTGGAATACATATGAAGAAGCTAATTATGACGAAAAAACAGCGGATTTTGAGGCAAAAAAGTCAATAAAAAATAGTATTAACAGATTCGCAAACAATCCTGGTTATGCATTTGACTTTTTTCAAGACAAAATAGAATCAACTTGGTGTGACCCGTTATTTCAATCGATTTGGTCGGGGCCGTTAGAAGATTGTGGACAAAATTTGAATGATCAGAGCTTGAAGAGGATTTATATCGAAGGGACTATACATAAACTTATACGGGATTATTGCAGTGCATTGTTGATATTAATTTATATAGCAACTTTTATTTTTGTAATAATGGTTTTTAAAGAAAAAAACATTGGAGAATTATTAACAGGGATTATATTTCTGATAGGAGGATTTATTTTCCACCTATTTTGGGAAACGAAAAGTCAGTATGTATATCCATATGTGTTTATGCTGATACCATATAGTAGCTATACGATTGTTCGTATACTCAATAAATCAAATTTCATAATGGGCAAAAGAAGGAGAAAAGATGATGAAACCAGTTCTTTATATAGTGATACCGTGCTATAACGAGGAAGAAGTGTTGCCGATAACAGAAAAAATTTTTTTGGATAAAATAGAAGCTTTGATAAAAAAAGGAGTAATATCTGATAAAAGTAGAGTCCAATTTGTAAATGACGGGAGTAAAGACAAAACATGGGAGATTATAAGAAGTTTGTCTGAAAAAAATGAGCACTTTACAGGTATATCTTTAAGTAGAAATAGAGGACATCAGAATGCGGTCTTGGCAGGATTGATGGAGGCTAAAGATAAGTGTGATATTACAATTAGTATCGACTGTGATGGACAAGATGATGTCAATGCGATGGACCAGATGATTGATGAATACTTAAATGGAGCCGAAGTTGTCTATGGTGTCAGGAGTTCGAGAGAGACGGATACATTCTTTAAAAGAACAACAGCACAGGGATTTTATAAACTCTTAAAAATGATGGGTGTTGAAGTTGTTTATAATTCTGCTGATTACAGATTGATTTCGTCGAGAGTATTGCAGGAATTTGCAAAATTCAAAGAAGTTAATTTATTCCTTCGCGGCATGGTTCCTTTAGTTGGATTTAAAAGTACGTGTGTCTATTATGAAAGACATGAACGGCTGGCGGGTAAATCGCATTATCCAATCAGAAAAATGCTAGAGCTTGCTTTTGACGGGATAACGAGTTTGTCAGTTAAACCTATAAGAATGATAACGTCAGTAGGCTTTATTATCGCACTGATCAGTTTTATTGGAGTGATTTGGACTGTTATAACAGCTATAACTGGTAATTCTGTACCGGGATGGGCGTCTACTACCAGTATTATTTGTTTTTTGAGTGGAATTCAACTAATAGCGCTAGGGGTTTTGGGAGAATATATTGGTAAAATTTATATGGAAACCAAGAGGCGCCCGAGATACATTATAAGTGAACGGACAGAAGTGGAAAATGATTAAGAGACTGATTCATAAAAGGTCCCTTAAATTGCCCAGAGGGCGTAATGCCATAAAGAAAAGGCGACTGGTAACAATCAAAAAAGAATTGATGATATACTTATTCAATGTGAGCAGTTAGAAAACAATGTCAAAATAATATAGGTAAGTTACGATAGGAAACTATGGAATAAAGGGCAAAGCGAAAGAGGCTAAGATTGCGAACTGTCACAATTTTAGCCTTTTATGATGGGGGACATATTTGAGTTTTAGATAAGAAAGTTGCAATCCTACTAAAAGAGAATTATAATATTTAAAATATTTTGAATGAAAAGAATAGAGGATAGTATTATGATGATAAAAAAGATAAAAGGGATTTTAAGTAGAACATTTACAAGTGAACTTCAGAGATTGCGAAAATTAGATTATATCACACTTTATTTGTTTTATCGATTTATAAAGCCTGTGAAAGAAAACCAAATTCTTATGCTATCTGAATCGAGAGGAGAGTTGTCTGGAAATTTAAAATATATAGATGAAAAAATTGATAAGAAAAAATATGATGTTGTTTATTCTTTTAGAAAAAGTATCTTAAATAAGAGAACATTAGCGGATAAAAGAATTTTGTGCAGGAATTTGGCAACATCAAAATATATTTTAGTTGATGATTTCATTCCAACTATGTATCCAATACCACTAAGAAGAGAATCAAGATTTATACAAGTTTGGCATGCTATGGGTGCCTTTAAAAAAGTTGGATTTTCTCGAATGGGAAAACCGGGAGGACCATCCAAACGATCGCTTACTCATAAAAATTATACGGATGCAATTGTTTCTGCAGAATCAATTCGCAAAGATTATGCAGAAGCTTTTGGTATTTCTGTTGATAAAATACATGCATTGGGAATTCCTCGAACGGATGTATTTTTTAATCCGATTTACAAGGAAAATATCAGAAAGAAATTAAAAGAAAAATATCCGGAAATTGATGGTAAAAAAGTTATATTATTTGCCCCTACGTTTAGAGGAAATGGTGTGAAGACGGCACATTATGATTATTCGTGGCTTTCTTTGAAAAAAATTCAGAAAGAGTTAGGAGAAGATTATCTTTTTATTATAAAAATGCATCCTTTTATAAAAAATACATTTCAGGAAACAGCAGATCCCTCATTTTTTATAGATTTATCGAATGAACGAGAAATAAATGATTTATTGTTTATTACAGATATTTTAATTACAGATTATTCCTCGGTAATATTTGAGGCATCTTTATTAAATATCAAGACGATTTTTTTTGCACCAGATCTGAAGGAGTATATAAGTACGAGAGATTTTTATTATCCGTATGAAGATTATACTTTTGGCCCGGTAGTAGAAAATAGTGAAGCATTAATCGAGGCTATAAAAAAAGAAGAAATAGATTATAAGAAATTACAAAAATTTAAATCACAATTTTGTAGCAGCTGTGACGGGAAAAGTGCGGAAAGATTTGTGAAATTTTTTTTACGGTGAATAAGTATGTCATTTGTGATAAAAATAGGTATTTTGTTTTTAAATATTCTTTATAGTATACTAAAAATTTTTCCTATGGAAAAGAAAATCGTTTATATATCAAGAGAATTAGATAAACCACCGGTTGATTTTCTATTGCTAAAAGCCGATATAGAAAAACGATATCCGGATTATAAAAATGTTATTTTATGTAAAACGTTGAAAAAAGGTATTGTTTCAAAATTTAAATATATTTTACATATGTTTCGACAAATGTATCATATTGCGACAGCACAGGCAGTTATATTAGATACATACTGCATTGCTGTTAGTATTTTGAGGCACAGAAAGTCATTGCTTATCATTCAGATGTGGCATGCTTTAGGTGCATTGAAAAAATTTGGGTATAGTATCGTAGACAAACCCGAAGGAACATCAAAGAAAATTGCGAAAGCTTTGAAGATGCACTATAATTATTCGTATGTATTTGCAAGTAGTGAGTATTGTAGAAAATTTTTTTCAGAAGCTTTTGCTCAATCAATTGATACAGTGAAAATTTTTCCATTGCCAAGAGTGGATTTGTTTTATGATTCAACTTATAAGGCAAAAGTGTGCCGTAAGATATATAGTTTGTATCCCAGATTATATAAAAGTAAAAAGAAAATTATAGTATATGCTCCGACATTTAGAAAAGAGATAAGCAGTCCTTTAGATGAAATACAACAATTCATTGATGCGGTAGATTATGATAACTATGAACTGATTGTAAAACTTCATCCGATCGAACAAATAAAATATAAAAATTTAAATGCTATTTTTGATACTCATTTTTCTTCGTTTGAAATGTTTTATGTAGCTGATATTATCATTTCAGATTATTCAGCTGTTATTTTCGAAGGGATGCTTTTTCGAAAACCTATTTATTTATATGCATTTGACTATAAGACATATAATAGAAACAGAGAATTTTATGTAGATTACCAGAGAATATTTGATGGGCTTATATATACAGACTGTGCAAAGTTATTAGAAAGCATAGACCAAAATAGTTATAGAGAAGATATTACAGAAAATATTTTGGAGAAGATGATTCAGCGCAAAGAAAAATCCTATACGGAAAGTATCAGTGATTTTATTATACATAGTGTGAAACAAAATCAAGAACTAAACTGTGAAAGAGGAGTGTAAAATCATGACAAAAGAAAGAATCCCTTTAATGTCGGTAATAATGCCGGTATATAATGCAGCCGAGTATTTAGAACAAACATTACTCAGTGTATTGGGAACATATGCATCAGATATCGAACTTATAGCGATTGATGATGGCTCTACTGATAATAGTCTTGCAATATTGGAAAGATATCAAAAAGCGTACAATAATTTGTTCGTTTTCAGCCAAAAAAATTCCGGCCCATCTGCTGCAAGAAATAAGGGGCTTTCATACGCAAAAGGAGAATATGTGTTTTTTTTGGATGCGGATGATCTTTTAGAAGTGACAGTTCTTAGAAATATGTGTGAAAAGGCCAATGAAGAATCTGCAGATATGGTAATTGCTAGTTACGACATATTTAATGAATATAGAACTTTTTCTGTACCATCTATTTCGAAACTGAGCGAAAGAAAAATAATCCCTTGGAATGCAAGAGGAATTTTGTGGACTTTTTCTTTATGTAATAAAGTATTCCGCAGAGAAAAAATAGAAGAGTTGCATATGCGATTTCCTAAAACAAATTATTCGGAAGATGGGGTTTTTGTAATGGGATTTGTGTACCATGCAGAAAAAATTATCGGATACAATGATATAGTATTTCATTACAGAAGGATGACGGTTTCTGAAAATAAATCAATTACTTCCTCAGTGAATGAAACAAAAGTAAAAGATTACTTATTGTCTCATGAAATGATTTATGATCTCTTAAAGAAAAAATGTCTAGAGATGAATCCGGAATATACGGATTTTGATATAATGAAAGAAGAGGATGTAGAGGTCAACGACTATGCAAATGAATTTTTAAAGAAAGAAATCAGTATTTTATTTAATCAATTTTATAAGTTGTTTTGGAGTCTGGATGAGCAGTTGATAGAGCTTATAGTTGATAATTTGAATATGCTGCTAAAAAGACTAGATGTCAAAACGTACTATGAAATTAGTGCCAATATGCCTGAGTTGTCTATACGTGAATTACCCAGTTCCTACAAACAAGCGATGGAAACAGCGCTTGTTTCGATTATATTATATGCTGATAAAGAAGATGTATTATTTGAAGAAAGCATTTTATCGCTTTCATTACAGAGATTTGTGCAATACAAACTTATAATACCGTATTCATTGAAAGAACAAGTAGAAAAAAATATAACGTTAAAAAATCAAATTGTTTATATTAGGGCTGAAGATAAGGCGAGTTTTTATAGAGAAGCTTTGAAAAGTATTGATTCCAAATATGTTCTTTTTGCAGATCCACATTTTGTATACGACAAATCTGCTTTGTTAGAATGGTATAAATTATGCGAAAAAATGCAGTTGGATTTTATAACGAGTACAGTATACTTGAAAAATGAGGAGCGGTCTTTTCCGAGTTCATCACAGGGAAGAGCTTTATTAAAAGTTAAAAATTGGCGTGATGGAGACAGAATTTCTAGTATAGATGGCATTTTAGGAAATAAGTTAATTAGAGCGGATTTTATTCGGGGAATTTTAAGCGACGAATCTACAGAGAGGCAGCTGGTAAAATTAATATATAAACAAGGATATTTTGCTGTTACGGAAAAATGTTATTTGATTTACGGAAAAGGTGATGAACAAGACCTGACGTTATATCTTTCTCAAAGAGCGTATAATAATTGGGAAAAAGATAAATTAGAAGATATTCAATTAAGTGATTCGCGATTTTTAGTTGACCAGATTGAATTATATAAAAAAATCAGAACTACACAGGTAAAAAAAGCAAAATGGAAGAGAGATTTTATATATAAAGTAAGCAGACTCCCTGTACGCGATAGAGTTTTATTTTTTAGTATCAGAAGAGATGGAGAATTGGATGATAACTTGAAATGCGTTGAGGCTCACTGGAATGGGAAGAAAATAGTTGCTTCTAAGATGCTGCCACATGATAATATTTACAAGCTTAAGATGTATTATTATATAGCAACGAGTAAAGTCATTGTTACGGACGATTACATTCGATATTTGCGCCTTTTCCCGTTGAAAAAAGAACAGCGGGTTATACAATTGTGGCATGCATGTGGGGCATTTAAAAAATTTGGTATACAGGGGACGACATTATCATTAGGATTAGAGCGTGCAACACATATTCAATATAATTTTGTCAGTGTCAGTGCAGAAGGAATTCGACAGATATACGCAAATGCATTTGACATTGATAAAACTCATGTGGTGGCTATGGGGGTACCTAGAACGGATGTCTTTTTTGATCAAGATGAAATTGAAAAGAGATCAGAAAAGATATTTGCCAGACATCCCGAATGGAAAAACAAAGAGATAATAGTATATGCACCTACTTTTCGAGACAAAACAGGTGACAGATCAGTGTTTAAACCTGAATTGGATTTTGAACGATTATCATTAAAGTTGAAAGATAACCAGATTTTTGTTATAGCGCCACATCCAGTAATGAAAACTCCTATATTAGATAAAAAATACAGTAATATTTTTGAAGAGCGCGATATACATACGATGGATTTAATGTTTGTTTCATCGCAACTGATTACAGATTATTCCTCTGTAATATTTGAATATTGTTTATTGAAAAAACCAATTGTGTTTTTTTGTTATGATTTGGAAATGTATGATCGTGGTTTTTATCTTTCATATGATGAGAACCTTCCGGGAGAGCTGGTTAGAAATCAGGAAGAATTAGAACAATATTTATCTAGTGCCAGACGTTTTAATTTGGCGCCTAATTATGATAAATTTGTTGAAACATATATGGGAGCGTGTGATGGAAAATCTACAGAAAGGATTGTCAGATTAATAGCAGATTATATGAGAGAAAAGGAAAAATAAAATTATGAATATTATACTTCTAATATCGAGTCAGAGGACTTCAAGAATATATTTGAACATATTGAAAAATTATTTGCAGAAAGAATTTCCTGATGCACATTTGAGTTATTTTATATCACAGCATGATAGTGAAAATACAACAAAACGAACTTCCTCAATTATAGAAAGTAAATATATGACAAATAAAGAGAATATTCTTCTTAGTTTAGATGGATTTATCCCAAACGAGATGTTGAGCAATATTACTGCCAAAAAGGCGTTGCTTTATTTATCAGAAGAGGGTATGCCTAAAGATAAGCATAATTATTTGAAAGGATATGATTATTTTCTTGCTTCAGAGAAGGAGCTTGTTAAATATTTTGAAGATGAATGTGCAAAGAGAAATATTACACTAATTCCAATGACAGAATCTGCATTTGATAACGAAATATGTGATGAGGGTAATGTTAAAAAAGCACAGGATGAGTTATATAAAAAATATCCTCAGATAGAAGGGAAAAAGATATTTTCTTTTATTACACGAGGGACTTGTTTACATCATTATCTTGAAAAATATAAAACTGTAGATATAAAAAGTATTTTACAGCAATTGCCAGAGAATGTTATATTTATGACAAATTGTCGCCAGATTCAATTATCAGCATCTCGACTTCCGTATAAGTATACAGACAAATACATTGCATTTGGCCAAAATGATCTGAAAAATGTTATATGTGCATCAGATTGGATTATTTCTAATATGGCGATAACAGAACATGGGAGATCTGCCCAAGTACCATTGCTTTATAATGGAAATCAATACGAAAAACAGGTTTCTGTACGGCGAAAAGCAGAATGTATAAAGCCGAATGATACATTTGTTGAAGATGTATTATCAGTTATAAAATTGCAAAAACAATCTCAAACGGGAGAAGAAGCGAGGAATAAAAAAACGCTTAGCGATGTATTGAGGTATTTAGATACGAGGAGTGTGTGATGTTAGTTATAATCATTTTTTTATGTGTTATCCTATTGCTAACTATACAAATACAGTTTAAAGGAATAAATAAACTGTACTTATCTAAAGAGAATACACAAGTGCTCAAGGGAATATTTATCATTATTGTCTTTTTAAGTCATATAAAAGGATATGCGGAATTTGATTCTCGCGGCGACTTGATTGTAAAAATAATATTGACTTATTTGGGACAGTTGATGGTGGCATTTTTTCTGTTTGCATCGGGATATGGTATTCTGGAATCTGTTAAGCTAAAAGGAGAAAAATATATCCAGAATATGCCTAAAAATAGAATTGGAAAAACTTTTTTTGATTTTTCACTTGCCATTTTATTGTTTTTGGGACTTGATATAGTGATTGGACAGAGATATTCTGGCCAAACGATTGTATTGGCATTTACTGGATGGACGAGTGTGGGAAATAGTAATTGGTACATGTTTGCTATATTTACATTGTACCTTATTACTTTTATTTCTTTTCTTGTCTTTTCGCATAGTATTGAATTATCTATAATTTCGGTCAGTATATTATCGCTGCTGTATATATATATTATGTCCGGCGTTAAGGATACTTGGTGGAGTGATACGTATTTGTGCTATATGGCGGGAATGTGGTATTCATATTTTAAGGATAAGATAGATAGGTGGTTGAGAAAAGCTGGAACATGGGGATGGGGGATTGCTGTTGTGTTAATAACGGCAGGCTATATTTATATCTCTTTCTATAGATATACAAGGCTATTTGTGCATAATGTGGTTGCAATTTTGTTTTGTCTTGTTCTTGTATTTTTATCAATGAAAATATCGTTTAAAAGCAGAATTCTCAGCTGGTGTGGAAAAAATTTGTTTTGGTTATATATTTTGCAAAGGATTCCAATGATACTGTTCGAACATTATGGCATTAGTGATATAAATTCATATTTATATTTAACAATATGTCTAGCGGGGGTAATAGTACTAACTATAATAATGGACAAGTTGACTATATTTTTATTAAAAAAAACTTGGTGGTCGTGAAATGCTGATTAATAAATGCGTTAAAATTGTACACATGCTGTTCTTGATCGTAACATTATGGATTTTGATGATAGTTTTATGTATAAGTGTAGAAAAGTATACATTATTTTTTGTGGCAGCAGCGGTTATATGTGTAGGATGTGTATATTTAAAGAAAAAATTGCTATTTAAAAATAGTTATAGAATTGGTGATAAGAAGATTTTCTATGTATTATTAGGTGTAGCCTTCACATTGATGTTAGTTATTGCGTTCTCTTTAAGAGTAGATGTGTATAATACATGGGATTATGGACAATTAATCAGAACAGCATATGAAAATGTTGTGGATGGGAAATTCAGTAATGCTGAATACTATGCGAGATATCCCAATAATAGTTTTTATATATTGATTTTATCCGTATACTTTAAAATAATAAGTCCGGTTGCAGGGGATGATATTTATAATTATATTAATGCAACTATTCCAGTTAATTGCGTTCTTGTTATTTTATCAATATTGTTTTGCTATTTTGCCGCACGAGAACTTTTGACAGAAAAGGCGGCTTTTAAATGCGGCTTGATTATGTTGGGGATGACTCCTTTATATTTGTATTCAACAATTGCGTATACAGATGTATTTGCAATATTTCCGGTATCACTGATCCTCTTTTGCTATGCTAAGGTAAAAACAGTACAAGGGATACATAAGAAAATAATTTGGCTATGTCTGACGGCTATAATATTAGCTGCCGGATATAAGATAAAGGCAACATTAGTCATTTTTTTTGTTGCAATAATTATCGATATAATTTTTGCTGTAGTAGTGAAAAGAGAAAAGCTGTCAATGTTAATTATGTATATAGGAATTTTCTGTATATGTGTAATTGCACTTTCCGGTGTTTCAAAAAATTTTTTGTATCATAACGGGGTTAGTGAGAAAATGGTACAACAAGAAGAGTTCCCTGTTACGCATTGGATTATGATGAGTTTGAATCCGCAGTATGAAGGGGGATTTAATCAGGAAGATGTCGATTATACAAAAAGCTATACTGAGAAGCAGGAAAAAGTTTCGGCTAATATTAATAAGATTGGGGAACGGTTAAAAGAGATGGGGCTTAGTGGAACTGTTGAGCACATATTTGTTAAAAAAGTTGGACGAATGTGGGGGGCGGGTGACTGTAGTGCATCGGACTATGTGAGCAGACAGCCGCTTTCTGATAATATTTTTCGTGAGATATTTGCATTAAATGGGAAGTATAACTATTTTTATCGTATATGCGCACAGTTATTTTATGTTTTTGTTGTAATTGGAATACTTAAAACAGCCTTTTATTTGGCTAGACAAAGCGAGATGCGCGGTTATTTTATGGTTGAGCTTAGTTTTATAGGAGTGTTTGTATTTTTCCTGATATGGGAATGCAATTCCAGATATTTATTTGTATTTTTGCCAGTTTTGGCTTTACTGGCTTCGATTACGGGAAAACGGGGAAAATGAAATGATAGATAAAATAAAAAAACTTTTTGACATAACATTTTGGAAATTTATATTAGTCGGAATTGCGAATACTTTGTTTGGCACATTGATTATGTTTATTTTTTATAATCTGCTGCATTTTAATTATTGGATTTCCTCTGCTTCTAATTATATTTTTGGCAGTATACTTAGTTATTTTTTAAACAAACATTTTACATTTAAAAATAAAAGTAAAGATAAAAAGGTAATATGGAAATTCATCGTAAATATTTTAGTTTGTTATGTAGTGGCTTATGGTGGGGCAAAATCAGCAGTGCATTGGATTTTTATCGATTATGGAAGAAAATTGGAAGACAACCTCGCAATGCTCGTGGGCATGTGTGTGTTTATAGGGCTTAATTATATAGGCCAAAGATTTTGGGCTTTTAAAGAAAAGTAATAGGCAGTTTTCTTTCGTGTTGAAATAAATATAAATATCAATTATAATATCAGCGATACATAAATAATTTGAATATGAAAATTTGAGGTGCTTATATGATTTATGGAGTTGTTTTAGCCGGCGGTATCGGTAGTAGAATGGGAAATGTGGATAAACCTAAGCAGTTTTTGCAGGTAGGGAACAAGCCGATTATTGTTCACACTGTGGAGAAGTTCATGGTGAACAGTAGAATCGATAAGGTAATTGTACTTTGCCCGCAGCAGTGGATCTCTTATACGAAAGATTTGTTTAGAAAATACGCTGTTGTATCAGACAAACTGGATATTATTGAAGGTGGAAAGACAAGAAATGATACTATTATGAATGCGATTACATTTATAGAGAACACTGAGGGTCTTGATGAAGATACGGTAGTAGTTACACATGATTCTGTCCGCCCGTTTGTTACTCATCGAATTATAAATGAAAATATAGATGCGGTATTAGCTGGAACTGCATGTGATACGGTTATTCCGGCAACAGATACAATTGTGGAAAGTATGGATAATCACGTGATTTCCCAGATCCCGGACAGATCAAAGTATTATCAGGGACAGACCCCGCAGAGTTTCCGCGCGAAGGAATTTCAGGATTTATTTAACAGCCTGACTGATGAGGAAAAAAGAATTTTAACAGATGCTGCGAAAGTGTTTGTAATAAAAGGAAAACAAGTGACTTTAGTGCAGGGAGAAACATTTAATATTAAAATTACTTATCCCTACGATCTGCAGCTGGCTGAAACGCTGTTAGGAGGAGAAAAAGATTGTTAAATACAGTTTATAGATTAGTGGAACCGAGACGGTTTGAGGCTCAGTTTACTGATATTAATATATTAGACGACAATGTGTTAATACGTCCGACACATTTGTCAATCTGTCATGCGGACCAGAGATATTATCAGGGAACTCGGGCGAAAGAGGTGCTTGAGAAAAAACTGCCTATGTCATTGATTCATGAAGGCATTGGTAAAGTTGAATATGATCCGAAAGGGGAGTTTGAAGTCGGAAAATATGTGGTTATGGTTCCGAATACGCCCTTTGAAACAGACCCCTATATTGGGGAAAATTATTTGCGGAGCAGTAAATTCAGAGGAAGTGGATACGATGGATTTATGCAGGATTATGTAGCAATGAGACGAGATCGCCTTGTACTGCTTCCAGACGAGATAAATTTGAATGTAGCTGCATTTACTGAGATTGTGTCGGTCAGCTATCATGCTATTGAAAGATTTATAAAATTTTCACACGACCGAAGGCGGAAGATTGGTATTTGGGGAGATGGAAATCTTGCATTTATTACTGCACTGCTCCTTAAGAAAAAACTTCCTGAGACTGAAGTGTATATTTTTGGAATTAACGAATATAAAATGAGAGATTTTGTGTTTGCAGATGGAACCTGCGATATTAGTGAGATACCCGGGAATATTGAGCTGGATCATGCTTTTGAGTGTGTAGGACAGGCAGCTTCGGGGAATGCGATCAATCAGATCATTGATTATATCCGACCGGAAGGGACAATTTCTATTCTTGGTGTATCGGAAAATCCTGTACCTATAAATACACGTATGGTGTTGGAAAAAGGGCTGCGTATATTTGGAAGCAGCCGGAGCGGTTATGAAGATTTCAAAGGGACTATTGAGCTGTACCGTGAGAATAGAGATGTTCAGGAATATCTTGAAAGACTGATTAGTGATATTGTTCCGGTTAAAACGATGAAAGATATGAATACGGCTTTTGATACAGATATTAAAAAGCCGGGTGGAAAAACTATAATGCTTTGGGAAAAATAAAGATTAATTACCTGCCGGAAATCTCCGGCAGGTCTTTCTTTTTCTATTTGTTTTATATATAATTGAGGAAAACTTATATATTCAAAAAGTAACAGGAGGTTTGTTTGATGCAGAGAATAGAAATAAATAATCTAGGACCGATTAAACATTGCGAAATGAATATAGATGATTTTATTGTGTGCACGGGAGCACAGGCGTCAGGAAAAAGTACTTTAGCCAAAAGTGTTTTCTTCTTTAAAAATCTTAAAACCCTTCTTTTTGCACAGTTTAATAGAGGGTATCTGCTAAGGGAGAAAAAGGAAGATACTTTAGAATATGTTTCATTTGGAACAAGGTTTTTTAAAGAAATCCGATCGAATTTTATGCAGATTTTTGGAACAACATGGCATATGGATCCTAATATGAATCTGACCTACTGGTATGGAGAAGAGACGTATATTAAGCTGTCTTTGAAGAAGTGGAAGAAAATCACGCAGGAAGTACCTAATTATATTTGGATAGACTGCAGTGAGGATATCTATGAGATGTTCAGATATCTTGAGAAACTGCAGAACGAGCACCATGAGCATTTTGGCCCTATTCAAGACATGGTGATGCGTGACATTGAACGCCTTTTTTCTGATGACTGTGTAGTCATTTATATTCCGGCCGGAAGAAGTATGATTACTCTGCTGAGCACTCAGCTTAATTATCTTTACAGTTCAATGGATGATGTTCAGAAGCGCAGTCTTGACTATTGTACCCAGAATTATCTTGAGCGGATTCTGCGGCTCAAAGCAAGTTTTACACAGACGCCGGAGCAGATGATCTATGAGACTCTGTCTCTGACCAATGAGAAGATTAATAAAAAACTTTTGCTGGAAATGGCTGCACTTAAGCGGCAGATACTTCAGGGTGAGTATCTCAATCGGGACGGGGAAGAACGGCTGCAGGTTTCTGACGATAAGTATGTAAAGATCAATTTTGCTTCTTCCGGACAGCAGGAAGTGGTGTGGATACTGAATGTGTTATTTTACTATGTTCTGAATAATAAAAAGACATATTTTATTATAGAAGAGCCAGAATCACATCTCTTCCCCAATGCACAGAAGCTGATTGCCGAGTATATTGCAATGGTAGGAAATTACGGGGGAAATCAGATTTTTATTACGACTCACAGCCCGTATATATTAGGAGCGGTCAATAACCTGCTGTATGCGGAAAAAATATCGAATGATGTACCTGCGGAGGATCTCGATGCAATAATACCGCAGAGTAGATGGCTTTCATTTCAGGCACTAGCAGCATATTTTATTCAGAATGGTGAAGTGAACTTATGTACAGATGACGAATTCCAGTCAATAGAAAATGAAGTAATTGATGGTGCGTCAGAAGACATCAATAATGCTTTTGACTGTATGTTGCGCGTCGAAGAGAAGTATGAATAGGAGAGTTGGATCAAAGATGCTGTTAGATAAAGCAAAATCAAAGTGCCAGAAGAAGCAGAAGGAAATAGTATCAAGAGATAAGAAAGCAACCAGAATGCATAAGGCATTCAATAAACAGGGATACAATGTCAGGCAATATCAACTGGACGGTGAAGTGGTAAAAAATCAGAAGTGCTGCGATTTCCTGCTCATCAATGATTCTTTGAAAAAAGCGTATTTTATCGAGCTGAAAGGTGGGAATATCGACGAGGCGGTCCCACAGTTACAGGCAGGAGAGCGGCTGTGCAGTCCGGAGCTTAAAGGCTATGGATTTTATTACCGGATTATATGCAGTAAAGTAAAAACACACAACGTTGAAAAGAATATATTCAGAAAATTCAAAAGAAGTTGCGGAAGTCGTTTGAAATATAATACAAACTATATGGAAGAGACCTTATCTTAGTCCTTGCAATAGTATGCTGATTCGTATATAATGTTACAGGTATATTAAAAAAATGTAATATTT
>CALVOL010000024.1 GCA_944350285.1 uncultured Bacilli bacterium
TTCGGCCTTACGCTGCAAGCAGCGGGGAAATGCCCTAGAATTCAAACATACACTGTATGTTTGAATTTATTATAATAATCCATTTGATAGGTTTTTCCATCAGAAGCAGTTGTCGCAAATTTTGCGATAACTGAATCATCTAATTCTTCTTTTAAAATATTATTGATATGTTTTCCGATTGTTTTGACATCTCTATTAAATAAGGTAGCCAATTGTTCACGATTAAGCCATACTGTTTCATCTTTCATATTTACTTCAAGTTTTACTTCTTGATTCTCAAATATTAAAATTTCATTTTTCATATATTACATTTTTTCTAAAAAGATCACATATCCTCTACTATAATTATTACGAAAAAAAATCAAATTTCCTTTTTTGAAACAGAAAAAAATAGATTTTCATCTATTTTACGGCTTGAGTAACATCATATCCAAAATACTCTAACATACTAACGACACGATTACTATGTATTCCTTTAGAGCAAGTTATATAATAAGGCTTATCTTTTTTTAAATATTGATCATAGTATAACATAAATCTATGATATGGAATATTAATAGCATCTGGATGATGTTCGAACATAAAGTCATTCATACTAGATAAATCAATCAAAGTACCCATACTTTTATGATAATTCTCCAACTTTATCTTTTTCATACCTACCACCTATGGTAAAGTATGCACATTTTAAAATTTTGCATATAATATATGTCCCAAAAAAAAGAAAACCTAGTAACTGTCGAGTTTGCTAGGTTTATTATTCATCATCGCCAAAGAAATCATCAAAAAATTCATCATCCGTAATCATATTATCATTCATAACAATAGAATCAGCATCTACATTAATTTTTGGTTTTTCATCCTGCTCTACTCGTAATATTTCATTACTCTGAATTTTTTGCACAGGCTCTTTAGAAGGAGCAGATAAAACTTCTGTAGTATCAAGTTTTGGCATTTCTAAAGATTTTTTCTCAGCTAATTTTGCTTTTTCTCTTGCTTCTTCTTCATCCAATTCTTTCAATTTTTTATCTATATCAGCAATCATTTTATCAATTTCATCATTTGTTAAACTAGATAATGGCTTCTGAGAATTTTCAATTCCTAATGGAGTTGTAGACATTGGATTACGCATATTTCCCATGGAATTCATGCCACCCATTCCTCCAAGAAAAGGATTGCTCATTCCTCCCATAGAACTAGGCATAAAAGGATTGAAAGAATTGTCCATTCCATTTCCTGAACCATTCGACGCATTCTCCATCATTTGTTTTCTCTTCGCCTCAGAAACATAAGTTTTCAAATCAAACATAGCAATTGGCCGATGTTCACGATGTGGAAAAGCTAGTTCCTTTCTATCAATTCCCCAATTAATTTTAAAATCTGGTTCATATTGAGTTTTAAATGGACTCATACGAATACGCATAATAATTGCTTGGAATAATTTCATTTTCTGTAAATCAGTAACTGTAACAAGTGGTGTTGAAGCCGTCTTATCTTTTTCCTTACTTTTCACTTCTCCACACATCTTACTGATCTCTTCTAACGCTGCCATTTCAGTACTAATCAAATAAATAGTATTATTACAGTTACCACGAAGGGTAGCCGCAACTTCTTTTCCATAAACATCGTTTAACTGAGCAAAGTTTTGAATAATAAAGGAAAATCTTATATTTCTACTACGAGCAGCAGACACCATGGCATCCACATCGGATAAAGGAGGCATGTTAGCAAACTCATCCAAAATAAAATTCGTTCGATAAGTAAGCTTACCACCATTTGATTGAGCTACTTCAACAAGTGTTTCATAGCATTGTTTCAAAAATACAGTTAATAAACTATGATAAGTAGTTTTTTCATCATGAATAATTAAGAAAACTGCTGTTTTTTTCTCCCCAATGCTACGCATATCAAAATCACTATAAGAAAGCATTTCAGAAAGCTTTTCACGTGAAGCAAAAATACGAATCTTTTGCCGAAAAGTAGATAAAATACCACCCTTTGTTTCATTAGGAGCATTAAATGTCGTAGACGCAAAGATATACTCTGGAGAACTAGCCCCTTTAATATTAAAATACTCTTGAATAAATGTTTTAGCACCTAATCTTTCTTCTCCAACAGTACTCATCAAGTTAATCGAATTCAAATTAATTTCTTCTTCTTTTCCATCACGGAATAAGCCTAATGCTAACCCTGAAAAATAGTCAGCACCAGATTTTTCCCAGAATGCCGAGTCTTTATTCTTAGGATCTACTAAAATATTATTAGCGATATCCTCCAAAAGTTCCGTAGATTTATCCAAATTTCCATTTTTAAAATAATAATAAGGCATCGTAAGCGGGTTCCAAGAATTTCCTTCATCCGGATCACGGAAGTTTAATACTACAATATTATATCCTTGCCCTTTTAAATAATCGCCACAATATTTATATAATTCCCCTTTAGGGTCATTAATAATCATACTCTCACCTTTTTTAGCTAAAAGATTTACCATTGGTTTAACAATACACTCTGTTTTACCAGAACCAGTGGAACCAATAATCATTGTATGATACTCAGAATTATCAACCCAAATGTCTGTTCCGTTATTAATTAAAGGAACACCAGCACCTTCTACATGTTGATCAATTGCTTTCACATGAACAACATCTTTTGCTTCTTTAATTTCTTTATCTTTTGCCCATCTCGAATATCCTTTTTCTTCTTTTTCTCCAATTGTCAAAAATTTCTTCGAACTTTTATCTTTATCAAAAATATAAGAGGATACACTTGAAAAAATAATCACCAATGCAATTGCAAACATAAATAATGTAAGAAGAATATAATCACCTGTAAAAGCAGGAAAGGGATTTAACCCATAAAATGTCCCATCATTAGCAAATGACGAAAAATTTAAAACAGCAATCGCACATAAATAAAGTAAGAAAACACAAAAGATTACAAAAATAATAAAATCTTTTGACGAAACACGAAATTTCATAACAAATTCCTCCCAATTCCTAACTATTATACTATATTTTTTTTCTTTTAAAAACTATTTTATTCCTTTTTAGCCTCTTCTACAAATCTTTCACCATCAAAAGTAAGTAGAATAGTTTCAGGAACTCCATAAGAACTAAAATATCCCTTATTTACAACTAATTTTAATACATCATCTATTTTAAGAATTCCCGCTACACTATAATATGGCAAAACATATCCTTCTGCATCTTGTACAGTTTCTAAATAAATAGGTTCTAAATCCCCATTAATTTCAACAAAGAATATAGAAAAATAATCATTATTAGGTTCTTCTTCCGTTTGATTGGACAAAGCATAAAGACGATCCATTACTCCATTTCCATCAAAATCCAACGTATACACAATATGACGATTCAATGCTTCATAAGAAATACCTGTTCGACTTTGTATCATATTTTCTTCTGAACCTGTTAAGCGAACCATTTCATAAGAAAGATATTCATAATTTAAAGAAGTATCAATAGCTAAGTAATCGCCATAGATAGCTTTCCAAGAACCATCTTGAAAAAAATTCCAAGTATCTGTTTCATATCTCATTTGATAATTACCCACATATTCATTGTATTGATAAACAGAAAATTCTCTAGAACTAGTTGATACTGTCGAATCACTTATATACTCACATACGGCATTCTGACAGTAAAAACTAGTTATTCCAGAATTAATAAGATATCCATTTGTCCCATCATTTTTAGGACTAAGAAGAAAAACAACTAACATGTATATCACAAAACATACTACAAGTACAATAATAATTTTAAAACTCTTGGTATTTTCCATGAATCCTCCTAATAAGTATAATAAATAATTCTTTTTAAATCGTGAATAGAATAAACACTGATAACTCCTCCTGCAGGATCCAAAGTAGTAAAGGTATTATTCGTTTCATCAAAACTAGAAAGAACCATAAAGTGCTCTGCATGATCAGCATTTTCGATATATGTGATTCCAATCCAATTTTGATTTTCTCGTGCCTCGGCAAGACGAGAAAACTTTGTACTAACGTCAGCAGATCCCAAACGATAGTCTGCTACTACTCTAAACGTTGGAACAAACTCGCGAATTCCATTATTATTCCAAACAATTGACGCACCAAGAAATCCACCAGTTCGAACTAGAGTATTATTGAGTACTAACGGTGAAAAATTATCCACATCAGAAATCTGTCCCGTACAAGTAAGAGCAATGGCAACAGAAGTGACTGCACAACCACTTTTATGTAAGGTTGTCGAAGTACTATTACCAAGATAATGACTTCCCCAACGAGGATCTCCTTGAGCATAAATGACACAGTTTCCCATTGTAAGAACTTCATTAGTACACTCATCTTCTTCAATTCCAAAGACAACAAGCCTTTGATTAATCATATTAGCATTTTGATAAGCTGCATATGCAGCTCGATCTTCATCATTAATAGCCAAACAACTTGTTCCATTACAAGAAGTAGCACATGCATTTGCCACCTCATTAGCTCTTTCAGGACTTAAAAAATCACGTATAGATTCAAAATAATAACAACCTCCTGCACCAGGTCCACCGCTTTCCCAATAATCACCAAGATTTGCATACCGCCCTGCCAAATCTTCATAAGAATCATAACTTTTTACTAAATTGGCCATTGCCAAAACACCTTCATCAAATGAACTATAGCTTCGGCAGTCACGACCACCTCCTGGGTTAGTACAACCAATGCCCCAATAATTATGAGAGGAACCGCCTGGAGAAAATCCTTCTAAAATCGCTCGAACTACGATAATTTCAGGATTGACACCATTACTAGTTGCAATATCATAAACAGTTCCAGCATTTTGTTGAAAAATAGACCAATCAGTATGTCTATTAGAATAATTTAGTACCTTTTCAATAAATTCATCACGAGATAATGTCGTTGTTGTTAAACTAAACGTTGAGCAATTAGCAGAAGGCTCATACTCATCCACTCGACTATTCTCTTCCTGAGTAGTCCGAAGCACAATATCATCGCCGTAAAAGTAATTTAAAATAAGATTATAATTGCTACCCGTCCGATACAAATAATTCGCAGCATATAAACTATAGCCTACAGGATCATCATTATCTTGATGTTGATATTCACGATAATAATGATAACGAATCGTCCCATCTTCCAATTCTTCTTCTGTATACCAATACATGTAACATTGATCTTGATTGTTGTACTGCTCACGCGTAATGGTTTCTACTTCACTATCTAAATTACATTCACAATTTTGATAAATTTGATTATCAAAATATGGTGTCACAAAATCTGTAGGAACTCCCATACCTCCTGGTTGATACAAAGTATAGCCTGGTGCTTCAGCACCAAAATGATCTGTAATCGTTCCTTGATTACTCCAACAAAAACTAGAAACAGTCGTTTCGACAAATTCTTCATTTTCATCCACCATTGCAATACCATAAGAATTTTCCATGGCTAAATCAAAATAATAATCTACTTCTTCTAATGTTCTCGGAATAACTTTATCACGATAAGTAACCTCACAATCGTGTGTCATTGCCTCATTACGAAGCGCAACCGATAAAGAAAAATATAAATGATATGTACTAGCTGTCGACGCTGTTAAATCTCTAGTATAAGCATATACTGCTGACCTAACATAATCTTCTAAATCCATAGAAAAAGTTTCCTCTTCACCAGGGCCATAAGGATCATAATGAACTGTTACAGTTTCACAAGTTGGAGCTTGATACACATAATCATTCACACCTGAAGAATCCGTCGCGGCTAGAAATATCGCGATAAAAATGATAAAGCCACCGGCAACCAAAGGAATTGCTATTTGAGGATTTTTAAGTAGAATATTAATAATTTTTTTACTGCCGGTTAAAATAGCAGTTTTTCCTTCGGTATCATACACCACATCAGCAGGTGTATTTGCTGGCATATTCTCAGCATTTTCAGCTTGACTATCTAATTCTTGCTCTAACTCTTCTGGAATGGACTCATTTTTTGACTGATCTAATGCACTATTTTCATCATTTTCCATGAGACCACCACCAATTCACTAAATATTTTATCAAAATATAAAAGCAAAGTCCAATAATTACTGTTCATTTTCTTTCCCAAGAATAAAATAACGACAGCCATAAGCACAATAATGCTTTAAATAATCGTCTACTTTATCAATATCATTAATTTCTTTAAAATGCGGATTCGTTTTACTATTAAACCCTTTCAAACGCAATTTTCCATATGCCCAATCCCCAACGACATAATCAAAACTTAAAAAATAATCAGTGAGATCTTTTTCTAATTCCTCTAAATCAATCGCATCTCTTTCTTCCCACATTACTATATATTTTTGCTCATTTACTGTAATATACCTAGGCATAAACTTCCTCCTATAAATAACCAAGTACAAATAAAGATGTAATAAACACTGCTGTAGCGAAAATACTCGCAAAAAGCAAAAAATCTACATAACCATTCCCTGTCGTCACACGATTACCATAACGTCTATAGTAATTGACAGCCTTCTCTAATAACTCTGCCTTATTGGATTCTAAAGGATTTACATGAAAGAATTGATAAATTCTTGAATTCACAGCTTGCAAATCTTGATCTGTAAAATTATAAACTTGATCCATAGAATATCCTAAAATTTGATAAGCATCCGAACTTAGAATATCTCTCTGAATTTCTTCCAATGAAAAAGCATGCTCACTTTCAAATTTTTTGCTTTGAAAATACAATTGTATAACATTTTTATCATCCAAAAAACGATTCATGTCAGTTTGCATATAAGTATCCGGATTAGTAGGCAAATATAAATATTCTTGAAATTTCACGACATTTTCTTCTGATAAATTCATCGAATGCTTTTTGTAAAAAAACATATCAATAAAATATTTTTCCATTTGAATAAATCCAGAATTTGGCACTTTATTATTTTTAGATTCTTCAAAAAACACAAGAAATTGTTGTTTAAAATCTTCTAAAGAATGTTTTGGAAACCCAAATTTCATGAGATTACTATCGAATCCTCCCATATTATGTTCATTTTGAGTAATATAA
This sequence comes from uncultured Bacilli bacterium, assembly GCA_944350285.1. Classification (GTDB taxonomy): domain Bacteria; phylum Bacillota_I; class Bacilli_A; order RF39; family UBA660; genus Ventrenecus. The sequence continues at coordinate 7,055 of CALVOL010000024.1, forward strand.
GGATTAATAATATCGAGTTCTCCATAAATAAAAACAAGAGTACGAATCGCCACGACTAAAAAATGATGATACTCTGGCTCATTTGGCTTATCTTTATATTTTAAATACATTCCTATTGCTTGTGAAACAACATCATTAATAAATACATTACCTATCATATAATCCTCTCCTATGATAAGTATAACACAAAATTTATGGAAAAGAAACTTCAAAGAATGTAGTTTGACTCTCAAATAATCCTGGATACAAATTCGGAACTCTACCTTGTATTACTTTTGAATCCATCAAAAGCTGATAATCTAATGTTTTTTTAGTTTCAGTAACAGGACTGACAATTTCATAAGAAATCGTAACATTTAAATAAACTTCTAATAAAGCATTATTAATTCCATAATCCGTAACCTTAGTTTTTACCTGGGTAAGTACACTATCAATAAAATGGATATAAACAGGAATCTTAGGCCCTAAATTAGCAAAAAAAACAGAATTACTAACCACACCAAGTGGCATTGCCAAAATAATACCATCTTGCACAGTTTGACCACTATCAAAACTTTGATATGGTAAAACAAAAATACTTTCTTGCATCGAAGATTGAATGAGTGAGGTAAAATCTCCTGCTAGTTCATAAATATGCTCTATATCATAATCTACCGAAGTAATTTCTCCTTTTTCATTTTCTGTAACAAGCAAAAAATCGTCAGAAGCATTTTTACCTAAAGTATACATTTTAAAATTACTAGCAACACTATCAACATATTCCGAGATATTTAACTCGGCAACATGAATGATTTTAGGAGTCGCTACACTAGAAAACCAAAGCAAAAGACTGCCGACAAGAAAAAATAAAACAATCACTATCACAAAAATTTGAGTAGATAACTTTACCTTATGACAAGAAAAACGCATTTTCATAGTACAATATATGAAAAAAACAATTTCTATTTTACTAAAAATTGTTTAAAACCATCCTAAATTCAAAAATTCATTTAAAAAAATAACAATTCCTACAACAATCGCAATAAAAACGATCACAATCAAAATCTTTACAATGATCGATCCTACCCGAGATTCTTCATCGTCGAAAGAATCAAAATCTTTTTTACTAAAAGACATACTGTTTGTATAAAAAGAATCATCGACATCTTCATCTAAAGCTTCACGAATTTCTTTTTTAGCTTGTTCTTGTTTCTTCTTTTTTTCCTCTTCATTTTCTAGTTTTTCCGTAAATTCTTTCGCCCCAGCTACAACAGTATTTTCATCTCCTCTTAAATCACTCAAAATATCTAGAGGATCTAATTCAGAAGTTTCATCACTTTCTTCCGTATCATCATTTTCTTCTGAAATTTCCTCATGGATTGTTTTCTTTTGTTTTTCATTTAAAGTAATGGTATTAATAAGATCTAATAATTCTTCTTTCGTTCTTTCATTCGCAGCCTTTGATTCCTTCTCAGCATCTACTTCTAAATTTTTTAATATATCGTATTGTGTATCACGAATCTTTTTTAAACGCTCTTGTTCATAATCCACTTCTTTTTCAGCCCGAGCTTTTTCCAAGATTGCATTAATATCATATTCTCGAGTCTTTTCTAATTCTACTTCCTCTTCTTCAGGAAGTTCAAACTTCACTGATCTCCGCTTTGGTTGTTCTTGATAATTTTTTTCTAAGATATCTTTTAATTTATCAATATCAATTTGACTTTTATTTTCTCCAATGACCTTAGCATTACTTCCAATAGTAAAATCAGAAATTTCAGTATGCTTAATTTCTTCATATAATTCATTGTTTTTTCTCGTTCTTTTTGGCGCATCATCAGTATCACTCAAATATTTATCCAACCTTGTTCTCATATTCTGATATCCTTTCATACTAAATGATACCATATTTTACACATTTTGCAACAAACTTTGTCAAATTTTGTTGAAATATAAACATAAGATATAACAATTTATTTATGATAAAGTCGTTCTCTAATTAGTTTAGGATGATCCAAAAAATCAATTTGCTCACGAATTTTTCTAGAGTTACCTAGTTTCTTTAAAGCACTTTCCTTCAACTGTCCAGCTCTTTGCATTGTAACTCCAAAATGTATACCAATTTCTTTTAAGGTTTGTTCCTCATTTCCATTTAACCCAAAAAAATGTGTAATAACATAAAGCTCTTTCTCATTTAATTTACTCTCTTTTATAGCTTCTTGCATTCTTTCTACAAAATCTTGCTCTATAACATCCTCTTCTAAATGTAACAAAGAAGGAATATAGTCTTCTAAAGTACTATTTGGATCACTATTTTCATCGGCCTTAACAGGAACATTAAGACTAATTTCTCGATAAGAATACTCATATAAATCTTTTAACTTATCATAGGACACTCCGCACTCCAGGGCAAGCTCTTCTAATGTAGGTTCACGACCTAGCAAAACCGTCAACTTTTTAGAAACTCTTTTCAATTTCGAAAGTAAAGATCCTCGATGAACCGGTAAGCGAATCATTCGTGAATTATTAGAAATAAATCTTGTAATAGCTTGACGTATCCACCAAGATGCATAAGAAGAAAAGCGATATCCTTTACGGTAATCATACTCATCTACAGCCTTCATAAGGCCGATATTTCCTTCCTGAATAAAATCAAGCAATTCTGCTTGCGAATGAGCATATTTTTTAGCAATTCGTACCACCAATTTTAAATTTCTTTCACATAAAGTTTTCCTAGCTAAAGAATCACCATTTAAAATTCTTTTTCCTAATTCAATCTCTTCTTTCTGTGTTAAAAGTGGCAAATGAATCTCTTTATAATACAATTTTAAAATATCTAGAGAAGCTTTAGTTTCCTCACTCTCTTCAAAACAAAGTTCCTCTTCTAAATAAGCATCATAGCAAAAAGAAATAAAAGAAAAACTCAAAAAATCATCATCAAAAGGATATCCGCTTTCAAAAAGATGATTTACTAACTTATGAAACTCTGGACTTTTTCGATACAATCCTTTCACTTTTGCACTGGTAAGAGAAACTTCATAAAACTCTAAAAATTGTTGAAGTTTTTGGAATGCTTGCAAAAGACTAGGAATAGAGTTAGAAAAAGAAAGTTTTTCACAAATAAATGAAGCCAAAATACGAAAAAAATCCTTCTCGTCATTTAATCGATTTCTTAGACGAATATTAACTCGCTTTCTAAGAAAACAAACAATGTCTTGTTCACAATACGTATCATGAATTTGCAAAAAAGATTGAATATCTTGCATCATAAATTTTTGAAATTGATCATAAGGCATTTTAAAATAATCATAATCTTGATAAATTTTAAAAATTTCAACCTGCAAAAAAGAATAGATTTTGCACGCGAATTCATAAGTATCTAAATGACTCATAGACTCATCTCCCAAAAAACGTAAATATATTCTAACACAAAATAACAAAATGATTGAATTTATTTTCACTTTTCAGGTATAATATTCTTGAAAAGGAGAGGAAAAATGAAAAAATTAATTGTAAACACAGAAGGTTGCATTGGATGCGGAGCATGTGTTGGTATCGATCCAGAACACTTTGACTTCAATGAAGATGGACTTTCTCATGTTATTAGTGAAGAGAACCTAGATAGTTCAGCTATTCAAGATGCAATTGCAGCTTGCCCAGTACAAGTAATCTCTCTAGAAGAAACTGACGACGAAGAAAAAGCTGCTTAAAAGAAAAAACTTTACTTCAATGCGTAAAGTTTTTTTATTTCTTTAATACTAAGACGTCGATATTCTCCTGGTTTCAACCCTTGTAAATTCAAGAATGCATACGTTTCTCTTTTTAAATGGATTACTTTATAAGAAAAATGTTCAAAAATCCTTTTGACAATATGATTACGACCTTCCGTAATTCCAATTAATATACTAGAAGTATTAGACTCTCGATTTTCCTTTTTTACTTTTAAATAACTAGGAACAACTTTTCTCCCATCAATAACAATTCCCTTTTTCAAACGCATAAACTCTTGAGGTGTTAAAATTCCATTTATTTTAGCCAAATAAAGCTTTTCTACTTGATGAGATGGATGCATCAAAATATTTGCGAGTTCGCCATCATTCGTAAGAAGTAATAATCCTGTTGTGTTATAATCCAGTCTACCAACCGGATAAATCCGCGCAGTCGTGTCAACTAAATTGACAACTGTTTGACGTCCCTTCTCATCCTTGACACTTGTAATGACACCTTCTGGTTTGTAAAGTAAATAATATTCCTTATCTTCTTTAGAATTCAAAAGAGTTCCATTCACAACGATTTCATCGTCATAATGTACCTTCATTCCCATCTCAGTAACCAACTCGCCGTTAACGTAAACTTTACGATTTTGAATATATTCTTCTGCCTTTCGTCTAGAACAATACCCAGAATTTGCAATTACTTTTTGTAAACGTTCCATGTAATTTCCTCCTATATATATCTAAATTTCCTTAATAAAATATTGAAACTCTTTTGACAATTTACATTCCAAAGTCAAATCTTTATAATGTGGAATACAAATTTTTAATCGATTTGCATGAAGTCCTAATCGTCCAATTGGATTTTTCTTTGCTCCATACTTTTTATCACCAGTAATCGGATGCCCAATTCCACACATATGCACCCGAATTTGATTTTTTCGTCCTGTATCAATCTTAATATGAACGACAGTATATCCTTTTTTTCTCTCTACTACTTGATAATGGGTAATTGCAAGATCACCTCTTTTAGGATTATCTGTTTCATGAACCATCAAAGTCTTATCTTCCCACAAATAATTTTTAATAGTCCCTTTACTACTTAAAACACGACCTTCCAATATAGCAACATACCATCTTTCTACCCATTCATTCCAATGATTTTGTAAATTCTTTTTAAACGTTTCATTCTTGGCAAAAACAACTAACCCTGAAGTATCCTTATCTAAGCGATTTACAATAAATACTTTATTTTTAGGGTATTGCTTTTTTACATATTCACTTGCCATATGATACATTGTATGTTCTTTTACCTTATCTGTACCAATCGTAAGTAATTTTGCTGGTTTATTAAGAACCAACAAATTTTTATCTTCATAAATGATATCCAGTTTCTTCATTTAAAACCTCACTAGGTTGAAATTCATAGCTCTCTACCCAAGTATTCGTTCCATCAGTAAGATAAATTTCCAATGGTTGCTTTAACTCTTCCAGTGTCAAATACTGTAAAACATGCCCAACATAATTAGGGTCTTCGGCATCCAACTGACCATTTAAAATAACATCATTAGATAAATTATTTGCCACTTTTACATAACCAGCATGATAACTCATTATTTCTTTTACCAAGTCTTGCTTCATATTCCCAACATAAGCAAGATAAGCCACAGAAATATGAATATTATTTTCCGTATTATAAAAAGCATCACATCTCCGATAAATTTGATATCCTTCCTCTTTTAATCGAATCGCTTCTTGAATCTTTTGCTGTTCCTCTTCGCTAAATCCTGGAAAATGCCCCATAGTATCTAAATCTTCTATTGGATAATCATCATAACAAGATGGCAAAACATAAATCTTGTCATATCCTTGTAATTCGCCATTTGAAAAGACTGGCGCAACGATTTTTTCACCACAAATAGCTGTAGTAGTTAACTGTCCTATATTTTGCCGAACTCTTAAATCGTCATTAGGATTATCACTTCGTTCTTGAGTAAGGAGGGATGCTACTAAAGCATAAGGTTGTCCATAACGAGTACTATATTCTAAAATATAATCACCATACAATTCATCAGTCTCAGCCCGCTTCGCTTCCCTATTAGTATTTGTAATCACAGGTTCTGCAGATATAATAGTTGTCACAGAAGAAATATCGGGTGTCTCTTCCATAGAAAGCTCTTCCAAAGAAGAAGACACAGAAACTGTTTTATTTTCAGTTTGCAAAGCCTCATCATTATCCAAAACTTCTTCTTCATCTACTTCCGTTGTAGACTCTATAGTAGTCTCAGAATAATGTGGTAATTCTATTACCTCTCGATTAAGACTAGAAGATACAAGAAAAAATGCTGCTGCCATAATACCCAGTTGCACCACAGGAGTTTTTTTAATTCGTCCATGATTCGTTTTAACATGAGAAACATGTTTTTTAGGAAAAGGCACAAGATAACTGTACTTTCCTTTTTGGGTACATAGCAAAATTTGTATCTTGCCATCTCGTTCATACAACTTATAAGAATAACGTTCCCCATGAATAATAAAACTAGAATGTTCTAAATCAACCAAAGTATCATCAGGAAAAGAAAAACCTTGTTCTCTTAAAACTTTCATAACCAGAAAAAAATCCGGATGTTGTTTTAAGAAATCAACTGAAATTCTACGAACTCCCATATTACTGCTCCATAAATTCTTCAAATAACTTTGAGACTTCTTCTAGTTCCTCTGGATCACTCACATCATTCAAAATATAGTCATCTTCCTCGTTATCAGGATCATACTCAGATACATAAATATCATCGTTACTATTATCTACATATTCATACACTAAATAATGCTTTTTCCTTCCTTCATGATATAAACTTGTTAAAATACGACACTCAAAAGAACCTTCATCAGTATCTAATATAAATTTTTCTGGCATCTAAACCTCTTCCTTTCTTTTCTTTATAATTTCATTCACTGCTTTTAATACGGCAAGTTTTCCAGAGTCATAAGTAAGACCTCCTTGCTGATAAGCAACATACGGCTCACGAATTGGCCCATCACAACTAATCTCAATGCTACTTCCTTGCGTAAATGCTCCAGCCGCCATAATCACTTGATCTTGATATCCTGGCATATCAACAGGAACTGGTGTTACAAAAGAGTCCACTGGGCTACCACCTTGAATTCCTTCGCAATAACTACACAAATCGTTTGCATTATGAAACGTAATCGTTTCTACAATATCACTTCGTTCCTCATCTGGTAAAGGATTTACCGTGTATCCCAGTTTCTGTAATAGAAAACTAGCTAAAATAGAAGTTTTTAAAGCACTTCCCACAACCGATGGAGCAAAATAAAGACCTTGCAAAATTGCTTTATTCATACCAAGAGTAGGCCCAACATCTTTCCCTTCTCCTGGTAAATTTAAAGCCTCACTGACTAGCCTTATATACTCACTCTTTCCAACGACATAACCCCCATTAGGAGCAAGTCCTCCACCTAAATTTTTAATCAAAGAACCTACCACAATATCAGCTCCAACCTCACTTGGTTCATGAGTGGAAACTAGTTCACAATAACAATTATCAATCATAACAATCGTACTTGGACTTACTTTTTTAATAAGGTCAATGACTTTCTTACACTTTTCTAGATTAATCGTTTCTCTTAAAGAATACCCTCGACTTCTTTGAATTTCAATTAGCTTAACAGAATTCTCTTTCAAATAAGTTTCAATCGCCTCATAATCAAAATCATTGTCTTTCAAAGAAATTTCGTCATACAAAATGCCAAAACTTTTTAAAGAACTTGGGTTATAAACAATTCCAATCACTTCGTGTAATGTATCATAAGGAGTTCCTGAAATAGAAAGTAACAAATCGCCTGGTCTTAAAATTCCAAAAAGTGTTTTAGCTAAAGCATGAGAACCAGAAATAAACTGTGAACGCACCAACGCATCTTCCGTTTTAAAAACACTTGCATAAACGCGTTCAATCACATCTCGTCCTAAATCATTATACCCGTATCCTGTCGTCGAAGAAAAACAAGACTCACTCACATGATTTTCCCAAAACGCATGCATTACTTTGGCTGTATTATACTCCACAGTTTCGTCAACTTCTGAAAATATAGGAGCAAGTGCGTTCTTCGCTTCATCATATAACTCCCAAGTTTCAGGTTCTAAATCTAAGAAATCTTTCATTCTTTCATCAACTCCAATCTTCCTGTTTCCGTAGTCTCTATCATTTCTAGTATTTTAGCAACCGCCTGTTCCATCGGCACAAAAGAAATGTATTTCTTTTCTTCTTCTGTAAAATCATTCATCGGGGTATCAAGCCAATCAAACAAAATTGCATTCACATGAGCCTGTCTAAAATAATTAGCAAACGTCTTAGTCATCAAATTAAGTCCCGCTTTTGAAACATCATACTCTAGAGTTACCATATCATAATAATCAATCGTATTATCAGAAGAAATATTTACAATACTTCCCCATCTCTCATTAATTTCACTACCAAACGCTTTCATCATCAAAAATGGACCAACTGTATTAACTTCAAATACCCGAAGAAAACTTTCCTTATTTTTGTCTTCTAACTCACTAAGACTATCAATCGCTGCATTATTCACCAAAGCATCAACTTTTATCCCCGCTGCTTCACACTCTGCTCTCATCTGAAGAACATCACTTTCTAAAGAAACATCTCCTTGCAAAAAATAAAGAGACTCAGAATACTTTTCATTTAAACTTTCTAACAAATCTTTATGCATATGATAATGAGCAACCACAAAATAACCTTGTTCCAATAAAGCCTTTGTAAGAGAAAAACCTAATCCCCCATTAGCTCCTGTCACAAGCACAGTCTTCATAATAACTCCTCGTAATGCTTAAACCCAATATAAACCTTATCATCTGTAATAAGCAAAGGTCTTTTTACAAGCATTCCATCACTACTAAGAAGTAGAATTTGTTCTTCTCTTGTCATAGAGTCTAACTTATCTTTTAAATTCATAGATTTATAAACAAGACCACTTGTATTAAAAAATTTCTTTGGGATTTCCCCACTAAGGTTTATCCACGTCTCTAACTCATTCTTACTTGGACGATTTTCCTTAATATCCCTTTCTTGAAAAGGAATACCATGTTCTTTTAAAAATTTTCTTGCTTTCTTACAAGTACTACATTTAGAATAACACAAAAAAAGGTTCATAGAAATCACTTCCTACAAACCATTATAAAGGAAAATCTTCATTTTTACTAGC
>CALVOL010000025.1 GCA_944350285.1 uncultured Bacilli bacterium
ACCATCACTGTTCTCTCCGACTCGTCTTATAATTTTTGCTTGACCATTCTCAACAACAAATTCATCATAAGTTGTGGTATTTAAATAATGAAGATAAGTAATTGGTAAAAGAACCTTGTTTGTATTCTCGTCCTCATCCTCAATAATAAGATAACTATCCAGCGGATAAAGATCATCACTAGGATAAAGATCATCGCTTGGATATAACAGACTCATTTCACCAATTATAGATAGCTTTAACGCGTCAGCCTCAAAAGCATCTTCTACAGTTAAAGAAGTAATATTTGATACATCTTTCGTTAACGTTATTGATGACGATACTTGTTGAGATATAGAATCGATATCTTGTGTGATAGACGTAGATTTTTCACTACGGTCTCCAATTTCACTTACTATATTGGTTATCTCACCAGTAATATGATTTACCTGCGATATAACTTTTCGCATACTTTCTTTTGTACTACCCGCAATATTATAATTAGTTTGTGTCTCTGTTTGCGTATCTGCACCTACTGATGCCTTAATTCTTGACGTTGATTCATAATTTAAAATTGTAGCAGTAAAGGTATTATTATTTCTATCAGTTACTTGTATTGTGTCATTTAAATCTAAATAAAATCCGTCTACAAAATCCGTTAACGTAAATGGAATGATTGACTGGCCAATAATATAGCTAGCTACTGTCTCAATCATTTCTTCACGATATAAGTCAACGAACGGATTATCTAAAATTTTCCATTCTACAACCTCACTAGGCAATGTACTCGGATATACAATATCATCATCAACACCATCTTTTCCTAGTACAACAACAGTTATTTGTCCAAATTGTTTTTCTCGTGTTAATTTAGAATATCTTTTTCTAGCAATAGAATGTCCAGTTGAAGTTTGACTCTTTATTACTAATCCACCGGTTCTGCTAATATAAGCAATACTTCCACCAATTTCGGCTAATCTACTTATTATTTCACGGTAAGTAATATTAGACGGAAAATTAGGCTGTTTAAACCTGTAATTATACCAGTTAAAAGTAGTTGTTTCTAATGTGATTCCTAGTGTACTACATATATCTTGAACTATTTCCAATCCTGTATGAGTTGAACCATCTAGCCAAGTAAGGTTAGTTGTATAAGTCGTATCAAACAATTGACTTTTATCTTGTATTGCACTAAAACTAATTGTTTTAGTAGAAATATCGGTTGTAATTTTATCGGCTGTAGGAATAAATATTCCTTGTGGTATCCATTCAGTAGTCCCATTAATATCTAATCCGCGATAAACGGTTATTTCTTTTCCTTCAAAATCTAAATTACCATTTACATCATAAATATCAAATGTGCATGTTTTTGTTGGAAACCCACCTATCATTGTGCCATTTTTATGTGATATTTTCGGATAAGTTTTTATTACTGAACCATCGTACGTCGTCCCATCTACTACAATTTTTGATTTTGGGCTAAAAGACAAGCTTGTTTCTAATAAATTTTTATAATTATTACTAATTGCATACATTATACATCATCCACATTCATCTGAATAAACCTGATTTGAAAAGATTCACTCGTTAATGTATCTCCTACCATTTTTGCTTGAACTGCATCACCTACAACATACATATTTTTAGTAATCCAGTCTTTTTCCTTTAAATCATAATAGTATAAAGAACAACTTGTCTTTTCTAACAATTTAAGAATTGAAGAAAGTTCATCTTCATCTCGAAAACTATTAAAATCGTATGAAACTTTATTTGTGAGTCCAATTACATCTCTGTACATTGTACCGTCATCGCTACGGCCAGCATTTTCACCATCTAATTGTGAATATTCATAACTGATAGCATCAGCTGTAAAAGTAACATTATCCGCTTTAAATTGACTTCTATTCATATAGCCTCACTTTCTAGCTCAAAAAAAGACAAGTTAAGATAAAATCAAAACTTGCCCTGCATCTATTTGAGCCTGATTAATTTTTTGAATGATTGTTCTACCATCTTCGTACTTATGATAGATGGTAATTTCGATTTCTTGTTTACCAGTACCACCACTATCACGAATTGCATTTCTTACTTGATCATAAATTTTTGATTCTGGTGTAACAATCTCGCCTTCACGTGTGTTATCACCTACAATAGCTAATTGAGGATTACCTCGTTCAAACCATCCACCTTGAGCCAAATAAGGGATTTGAGGAACTGGCGCACGCCATGTTAACCAATCAAACGGTTTCAAGCCTAGAATATTAACGCCTTGAATGGTATTTAAAACACCATTTAGTCCATTAAATGGCATCATAACAACTGTATTAATACCGCGAATAATAGTGTTAACAACCTCTTTGAATGCTGATAAAATTCCTTCTTTTATTCCATCAAAAATTTTTCCTCCAATACTGAACACATCTTTTACTTTTTGCCACGCATTTCCGAAGATATTTCCAAAAAAATCTGCTACACCAGAAAAAATTTGTTTTACTCCTTCATATGCATTTGCAGCACCATTTTTTAAATTGTTCCACATATCTGTAAAAAAATTTGTTACTGGTTGAATAATTGTTGTATTAAACCATTCGCTTGCATTATTCCATGCATTAACAATCCAATTCCAACAATCTGACGCTGCTTTTGAAACGACTTCCCAATTATTAACCAAGAGTACAATAATTGCAATTAGTGCAGCTATTGCTGCAACAACTAAAGTGATTGGACTGGTTAAAACTGTTAAAGCCGTATTAAACAACCATGTAGCAGCAGTCGCAGCTGTTGTAGCAGTTGTATCTGCTACTTTTAATGCAGTTGTTTTTATCCATTGTGCGGCTTGAGTAATTAATTGCTTAGTTGTACTTGCTAAACTCACCAAGAAATCTTTAGCATACATTGCTGTTAAAACAATTGTATCTTTTTTATCTTGTAACTTCTTCGCAATTACATCTTTAAATCCTTTAGTCATATCTTTCAAAGCTTTTGTAACACCACCAGCTTGTCCGATGAATGACATTAATTCAGTAACTTTCCACAATCCAAAAAATGTAGTTAAAGAAATTACAATAGCATCTACAACGCCTTGATTATCACTCATCCAATTACCGATATTTGTTAAAGCACCAGCTACGGATTCTAATACTCCTACTATTGCATTTCCTGTCCATGATAGAAATGGCTTCAATAAATTTTCCCAAACAGGTTGAAAAATGTTTGAAAATGACTCTAGTATTGGATTTAATATACTTAATGCACCTGCAAAGAAATTAACAACTGCAGGATACCAAGATTCTATTAAATAGCCTATATAAGGAGTTATTACTTCAAACCATAACCAATTTAAAAGATCTCCAATTTTTTGTATAATTGGCGAAACTTGATCCCATAAATTCGAAAAAGCATCAATTAAAGGATCAAAGTTTATATTTTGTAAAGGCTCTATATATTTACGTATTTTTTCAACTGTTGTGGATATTGCTGTACTTACTGTATCATCACTTGCTGGATTAACAGATATTGCTGCTCCTGCAGTATTGCTTGTAGAGTCATTCCCTGAATTAGTCGAATCAGATGTTTTTAACACATTTATTTCATCTACACCCGCAAATGCTTTGTTTATTTTTTTTGCAGCACTTACTGCACTATCTCCAGTACTTTCAATATCAGCACTTACACCATTTACTGCACTACTAGTTTTAGACACAACATCCGGCATATCTAAGCCAAAAACTTTTAACACACTTTGTATTGATTGAAATAAATTAGTTACTGCTTGCATTGCTGCATTTAAAACAGGTATAAATAATTGTGCTATTGGAGCTACCACTTTACCAACCGCAACCATCATCTGATTTAAATTAAATTTTAACTGTTGAACTTGCCCTGAAAATGTTCTTGTATATGCTGAAGCATCTCCGACTTGAAACTGAGTTTCTTTCATGATACCGTTATATTCTGCCTGTATTTTTTGAGATTGTGTAAGATTATTGGCAGAAGTTCCTATGCTTTTTGCATATTCGTCCCACATTTTAGCTACATTCTTAGTAACACCCGCATTATCTACAAGAATTGAATTTTCATTCTTAAGACCTTCTGTGGCTGTTACTACTGCCTCCCCTAAATCATAAGAAGCCTGTCTACCAAATGCCGCACTATCTTTTAATCGTGTCATTACATCTTCGATTTGAGAGGTATCATATCCTCTAGACAATAAATTTTTATATGCTGTTGCTGCTTCATTTATTGAAACAAGTCCATCTGATGTATATTCATTAATAAATTTTTGAGCTTTTGTAAATGAATTACCAGTACCTTGAACAATACTGTTTAGCCCAGTAAAAGCACTTTGCACTTGACTCGCACTATTCACAGCCGTTTTCGTAAAATCTACTACTTGTTTTACTGCAAATGCTCCAGCAATTAATCCTCCCACTTTTTTCATTGTAGAAGAAAAAGCACTCTCGGTGCTTTTAGTAACTGCATTTAACTGTTTATTATAATTTTTAGAATCTAATGTGAGGTCCATAGATACAGCACCTACACTTGTCGTTGCCATATTTTTTCACCTCCTAACCAAACATTTTTGAAAACACCTTAGATATGTCTTCCGTTTTCAATTCAATTTTTTGTGATTGTTTTGTTTTAGATTTAAATGCAAACCATTCACTTCTTATTTTCTTCTCTTGAGCAGTCATTTCTCTTATTTTTTTAGCATTCTTTTCCGCTCTAATTTGTACTACATAGCCTAGCGGAGTATCTCCATTTAAGCCAGTAAGTAATTGTCTAAATTCTTCACAACTAATATTTTCATACTCATAATAAAGACGTATTCCATACTGTTGAGCAAAGCTAGACACAATTAAGTCCCAATCAAACTTTAAATCGTAATAAGTTTCTGGGACTATTAGTTTTTTCTGGATTGTTCTTTTGCCATCTTCTGCAGTTCTTTTGGGTCTTCTCCAGAAATAGCTCCCATCACGCAAAAAGTTAAATAAGTGTAGTTTTCGACTGGTAAATCCATATCTTTGATTTCTTTTGCCGCTTCCACTCCTAAAGCTAATTCAAATACTCTATTGTTTTTTTCATTATTATCTAATTCTTGATCATTCGTTACTTCCTGAATTTTATCCCATGTCGATTGTCTATTATCAACGGTATAAAGTTTATCTACAATTTTTAGTTGTGGATGGTTATCTCCACTCAAAATTTCTTTTGTAATTCCTGTATCTATAATTCTCATTTTTTATTCCTCCTTGTATAAAAAAAAGAGGGTAAAGACTTAATCTCTACCCTACTATTCTGCAGGGGTAAATGTAGGTTTCCCCTTACCTGTTAAATCACCGCTTAATGGTGCTACATCTGTGGCAGCACCTAAGATATCAGTTAGTGCTGTAACGGCAGTAAAGTCTAATTTAGAACCATCTGGGAACTCAATTTCCCAATCTGCTTCTGCATCCTTACCAATTTTGTATCTTAAGCCATCAACATAGTCATTTCCTGCATCACCAAGTGTTCTTTTTCCACTAAAAGAACCGCTTAAAGCTTTAGCTGTTAATAATGCATTTTGCCATCCTTCATCATTGATTGAATACCAAGTTTCAACATTATTTTCAATAGATAAGCTCATTTCTTCTAAATCAGCAATCTCTGAATAAGTTTCACTAGGTTCTGTAGCAGTTTTAATTTTTACTTTGCAATTACTAACTGAATATTGTCCAACTGTAATTGTAGCCATATTATCACTTACCTTTCTTCGTAAAAATCTAATTCAATCGAATATTCATACACATTATTTTCATCAGTTCCTAAATTAATAGGTTCTGAATAAATCATTTGTGTAAATATCCTTTTTTGATTAATGAAAAAAGACCTCTCATTAAAGAAGTCATATATTTGTTGTGCCATCATTTCGGCACTGTTTTGATTTTTAGTATATCTTAATAAAATAGTAACCGGTTTTATATTTGTCGATTTATTTTTAATTCCTCCGAATACTCCGACATAACTTGAATTTCTTTGGGAATGATAAAAGCATATTGCCTTTTCTTCGTTATTATCAATCTTCCCAGTGCTAATTGAATCAGTCCATTTAAAGTTTTCTTTGAAATAATCTTTATACTGTTTTAAAGTCATAATTTTCCTCTCATAATCTTAGCAAATGTCCTTTTAACATAAGTTTTTTTATTCCCATTAGCATATGGTTCAAACCACATAGCTCCAGCTTTAGCATTTTTGTCTTGCTTAAAATTGTATTCTGGATGGAAATAAAGACGTCTTGCGTATGGTGTATCAGATACAATAGAGACTTTTCCACTATTCTTCTTAGAATCATCTACAAATGTACTTCTATTTTGTAATTCTCCAGTATCAAAAGGCATCGTTTGACTTTGCTGTAGATTACTTTTTACTTCATCAGCCGTTTCTACTAACGCTTGATTTGCTAATTTTTTAACATAAGCTATATTTTTATGATTTAATTTAGCACTAACTTTCATTTTATTTCAAACTCCGTATGATGAACTGTTCCGTCAGGATTTCTAGGTCTATATCCTGCGTGTATCTCATAGTTACATCCGTTTATAGTGATAGCACCATCACTAACTGTTTTTAAGGATGGTGCTATATCTCCCTTGATAATAACTTTTCCTAGCAATGTAATCTGCTTTCCTTCCGAATCGATAATTCTTTGAGCTTTCTCACTAAAAATACACTTTCCACTTACTTTTATTGCTTCTTTCGGTGCTCCATCTTCTGTTACACCTTCTTCATTTAAAGCAAGTGAATAATCTGTATTTAATAGCCAGTCCGGAAAAGAAAGTTTTTTGACTTTATTAGCCATTATAAAACCCTTCCATCTAAGCCAGTCTTATGAATATAATCATAAGCAATTTCACTCATATTTAGCTTTTGAGCTTTAGTTTTGTTCTCACTCGAATTATCAACACTAACAGATATATCTAACACGCTATAAGAAGAAACATCCCTGTTATCTTCATTATTGAATCCGTTTTCATAGATATAATCTGCTTGATAACAAATTGCTTTGCTTATTTTCTCTTTCTGAAATTCAGTTAAATTGTCAAATCCAATTGCCACTATTCTATTATAAGTTATACTATCAATTTTTTCTTGAGCAAGTTCTAAATATTTCTCAATATCGTGATCTGATAAAATCCCACGATGATTATTTAAATAGAACTCTTTCGTTATATAAAGTGTCATAGCCACCTCCTAAGAAGTGGCTTTTTGTTCCACTTCTTTTTTCTTTTCTTCTTTTGAAGCAGACTTTTCTACTTCTTTTACTTCTTCATAATCAGGATGATTTCGATACTTATTCACATAATAAAGTAAATTTTCTTCAATTACTTTACCTGTTCTCTTATTCTTGAACTTTGGCATCTTCATCACCTGTTTTAGGCTCTGTTTTTTTAGAACCTTTCTTTTCATCACCTGTTTTAGGCTCTGTTTTTTTCTCCTTTTTAAAAACTAAACCAATAGTTCTCATTTAAAATCCTCCTTCTATGCTTTATGATGTAGATAAATACCAGCGACTTTATTTTCGTAAACATCAGCTAAACCATATTTTCTGTATCCGAATTTCCAAGCGTCAGCGTCTTGATTCTGTTCTGGTGTAATAACCTTTGGTGCAACATGTTTGTTATA
Source organism: uncultured Bacilli bacterium (assembly GCA_944350285.1). GTDB lineage: Bacteria > Bacillota_I > Bacilli_A > RF39 > UBA660 > Ventrenecus. The sequence continues at coordinate 7,640 of CALVOL010000025.1, forward strand.
TTGCATTACAGCATCCTTATGAATCACCATAAAGTTAATATCTTTAGCAGATGCATTTTTAACGTATCCACCAACAGTTTCATTCGCTCCACTTGAGCCACTAGCATCCGTTTTACCATCGTAAAGGTCGATAGCTGTATAGAATCTTGTTTGTGGCACTTGGATAACTTGAGCAAATCTAGCTAATACTTCTCTAGATTTAGTAGTATCCATATCATCAATTAATCCCTTTAGTGTTGGGGTAATAAATAGATAACGATTTTCGTATGGCACTTCATCCTCATCCATTTTACTGGTTGCTGCTCTTAATGCTGCAATGACATCAGCACCAGTTGATAATGTAGCCCCACTCGCAACCTTAGAAATACCACTAATACTTGCATAAGTTGCAAATCTAAATGCGTCTCCCTCTGGAGCTACTTTAGTTCTAATAAACTCACTTGCAAGTTTACCATATGCAATTCCTGCAGTTTCTTCATTATCCATTGCATCAACGGTAAACATTCTTCCACGTTCATAGTTAAATTGAACAGTTTCATTCGTTAATGTTACATCTCCGTTTGTGTAACCACTATTTCTGTCATAATCTCCTAAACCATCCATAGAAATTTTAGGAATTACAATTTCGTTTGCATTTGCTCCAGCACTAGCAAGTGATTCATCGCTATCTAACACAGAAGTTAATGCAGCCTGTTTGTACACTTCATCAAGTAGAGGTACATATTTTTTGAATTTTGTAATAGCATTTGCCATTTTTCATCATCTTCCTTTCTTTTTTCGGCAAATAAAAATGAGATTATTTCAATCCCATTATTTTTCGCATTTCGGATAATTCATCCTTTTGTTCTTCTTTTCCGTCATCACCAATTTTAAAACCTTTTTTTTCTTCCTCAGTTTTTGTGATTAACTCTGGAAAATCTTTTAACAAATCTTCAATCTCAGTTTCTAACTTTGATTGATCCAACTCTCCATCTTTATCAAGAACATTCTTTTTTTCAACGAGACGTACTGCTCTAGTAACTTTCTTCTCATCGATTCCTTTTCTTAATAAAGCGTTTTCGATTTTTGCATTGATTGCTTCTAATGTAGCTTTTTCAGCTTTTTTTATTGCCTCTTGCGTTTTCTCGTCTACACTTTTAGATTTTTCTTCCTCTTCTCTTGCTTTTGCAAGAATAGACTTAGCTTTTTCTACATCATCAATTCCTAAATCCTTTAGTTGTTTTGCTAAAGCTTTCTGTTCATTTTTAAAACTAATATCATTTAATTCTTTATCAGAATATTTTTTCTCATCTGATATTTTAGTTTCTTTTTTTTCATTAGCTTTAGTATCTTTAGAAGTATTTTCTACTTCCTGATTTTGATTATTTACAGTTTCTTCTTCCCCACTTTCTGCAAATAATTGTAAATTAAGTGACATATGAACTTTTTGTCCCATTAAAATCTCTCCTTTTTCTATGTTGGATAAGGTCATCCACACTCCACGAATTGCGTGGTCGCAAGTACTTTCAGCACATCAAAAAAGCCGATATTTCCATCGACTCAAATATGCTTTATAAGCACCATAGAGTAGACCATGATGCATGGTCTACTCTATGCCACCTACAAATTGTATTTTTGCTTCCTTTTACATATAATAACAATGGTCGGAGTAGCAGGATTTGAACCCGCACAATCTAGTTCCCAAAACTAGTGCACTACCAAATTATGCTATACCCCGATTTGACACTTTATAGTTTTTTTGCTATAATGTGTATATCAATCAGTGGTCGCGGTGACCTTTTCACCACGGCTACTGATTTTTTTATTTTCTTATATACATTCTAAATCCATATTGGGATTTAATTCCTATTTTTTTTACCCAAGAAACTCTTCTAAATGTGTATTCTACTTGTCTAAGTAATTCTTTTTCAGATAGACTTTTATTTGTAACATTGATTATAAAATTATACGACTGTCCCTTTGCCTTTTCTATATTATGATATATAAGTTGGGAACTCGAACCTGTTGTATGTTTATAATCAAAATATTCTCTACCAATTTTATAATCGCTTGATTTAACCCCATCTGGTTTATTAAAACGCGGAAACATTTCAATTTTTTTGCTTGTTTTATCAGATAGCCAGTTTGCAAAATCTTCCTCACCAGTCTTATAGTCTATTACAATATTGTAACCATCAATAGTATATTTTTTCCCTTTATAGCTAAACGTATCGCCAATTTCATGTTTAACTACAGTTATTCTTTTTTCATTTGTTCCTAGCCACTGATTTGTAATATCTACAAATTTGTTATTTTCTAATAACTCTTTTTCCCTTAGCCATTCATCTTTTTTGCTTGCAAACATTTGAATATTTATAGGAGATAGACTACCACTTTCTAACCGTTCATATCGTTTTATGTTTCTTTCGATATAATTAATTCTTTGATTTATGTAATCCATATCAGCTTGATATTCTTCTTCCGTTTCATTCTCTATTCCTTCTAATTCTGGATAATAGGTAGTAAGGCCATGACGACAGTTCGGATGTAAAAATCCTTGTTTCATGGCGACACTTAGCAGTGTGTAATTGCCATCTTTTTTAGAACCACCACTATAAACATCATCGATAAAAATATGCTTTTCCCATTTTTGACATATAGGACAAGCTCCACCATGAGAAGTGGCTTGTACAAGATGTCTACCTATTGATTTTCTAAAATCTCCCTCACCCATTAATTGAGCTCTTAAATTAGCGGTTCGGACTGCCATTTGAGAATAACTAGCCACATTCACACGTCTACCATCAGCATACTCTATACAAGCAAGCCCACGGTTAAGAAAATCCTTATTAGATTCATCTATCGCAAGTTTTGTCAATTCTAACTCAGTTAGCTCATTAGTTGCCATTCTCGCAGCTTGTTGCTCCGTAAATACGCCGTTACCAACAAAAAAAGCACTCTTATGAATCACCTGACGGTATTGGTCATTTGTCATTCTTAAGATTGCTGTATTCGCTGTTTTCAAATCATTATTTACCGATTTTATTAAGGCATTCACTTTTCTATCATTGGTTCTAAAAAAGCTTTTATTCATAATCTTACTTGGTTTTAAATCTTGCTTTAAAACTTTATTGTATTGTTTTATTGCATTAATGGACCCTTGCTTGAGTTCTTCTTGCATATGCTCTGCTATTTCTTTTGACAGATTATTAGTATAACTACCTATGATGTTTTGATTCTCTCTTTGATACCTTTTAAGTTCTTTTAACTTTTCTGCTTGCCATTGAGTATATTTGAACCCTGTTTTAGTTTCTTCATTAAGATGTCTTTGATAGTTCCGTTTCATTGAAGCAATGAGCTCTTTTTCCATTTCTTCATAAAGTTCTTTGATTTTATAGTCATTCATAACTTATCCTACACTTCTGGATCGTCCAATTCAACTTCATTTTCTACTAAGTCAATATCTTGAGCTACGGCTGGCTCTTCCATTTCAACAACACCAGTTTCATTTTTAATCCTTTTAACCTCTTCGGCTTTCCACTCATCGTCTTTGCTATCCCCATATAATTCATCGATTGATGTTTCTAATGACATAATTCCATTTGTTTTGGCTTTGCCAACCGTTTCAATCTGAGCTTCAAAACTCGGATTAGCATAACCTCCGAACGTAACTGTAGCTTCAGTATCTGTAACAGCTTTTTCATTCATTGTGTCATATACTTTAAATGTAATATCTACAATATCTTGAATCGTTTTGGTAAGAACCTCTATAATTTGATTTCTTTTATATAATGTAGTCTTTTCTTTTTCTCTAGTAGCCTCGGCATTATCTATTTTCTTTGTATCAATGCCTAAGGTACTAGGGCTAATTAAACCAGTTAAGCATTGATCCAATGCAGTAATATATGTACTTAATAAAGCTTCGTGTTGAATCTGCCCCTGGGTAGTTTCTATTTTATTCTTCCCATCTTCTGAAATAATTTCTTCAACAGAGATATAATCATTATCAAAATCACTACTGCGAAGTAAAACACCCGTTCTAGGATCACGTGGTAATAATGCCTCCGGAATGTATGTTTTTATTTGGCCTTTGCGTAGCGCCAACATCCATTGAGACCATACTTCGTCGAATGCATCAAAGTTATCTAATTTACCGTCAAACAAAGATTTTCCGCGTCCAGAATATTTTTTAGATTTTCTAAACATGACGGGCAATGCCATGATAAAGCCGTTTGGATTCTTAATAGGTTTATACTTTTCAGCTAACTTTGAATAATCTTCTATATTAAGTTCTGTTCCTTCTTTATTTACTAATTTATAAGTAATTCCATTTTTGTCATATCTTTCCAAAAGCGTATATTTCTGTTTATTTATAAATTTTTTAGTTTTAAAAATAATTGCAATCAGTCTTCCTCTTTCGTATTCATACTCAACACGAGAGCCATCATAAAACTCGATGATTGGATATTGGCTTATATCTGTATCAATAGACCACTTAAAAGCGCCATCACCAATTGCAAGTCCTCCTGTTACACTATCATGAATCAGATTTTTAAAACTGTTCTCTTTAGCTATATTGTTCCACTCTTCTTGTCTTTTTGGAACTTCAACATCATTTAAATCATCTGTTGATATGTCTGCAAGAGTATCTACAATCATAGCCGGAAGTCCAGTATGAATTTTTCTGATATTCATTCCGGCTGTTGGTCTACTTCCCCAAAAATGTGTATTTCCCAACCTATCATCTAATTGTTCATATAACTGATTTAGTTCACTTGCGTCGCCGCGATACCAAATATTGTTTATAAAAGCTTGACCCTCAAAATTAGTAAGTTGCTCAATATCAATTTGTAATGAATCTGGATTCTTAATTTCTAACCAATTTCTTAACATATTTTTTATCACTCCCATGCTATTCTTCCTCCTCAGCATCTTTAATCATCATTTTTATTAAATCCCAATTGCCAATCATTTTCTTGAATGGCAGCCAAGCATACTGGCAACCTTGAATTGAATGATCATGCCCATCTTCAAGTTGCCCATCTTCATCATAGCTGTAAGTATTGCACTCACCAATATAATCTTTACACGTTTCTACAATTAAAAAATCGTTGGTTTTTAGCCACGATTGCTCCAATTGTACTCTTGTTAAATTTTTTGTTTTTTTCCATGCACCAGCGAATATATAAATACATCCAGTTTTACGTTTATACTTGTTGGCTTCTGCTATTGTTCCAGCATCGGCACTATCTATAAATATGTACCTTGCAAATCCCCATTTTGTTTTGCATTTTTCAGCAAATGCTACTAATCTTGGTATTACATCACTCGGTGCAAAAGGGACTTCTCTATCTTTATTGTTGTGCGTTTCTTCTTCTAACAAGACACACTTCCTGTCATCGGTAATTCCGACAAATTCAAAAGTCAATTTATCATGTGATTTTCTCGAGTATGACGTATCACATCCAATTGCAAACCTAACAAATTTTCTTTTTTTCTTAGATTCTTTTTCTTGCCAATCGATGAACATTGCTTGCTTTTCACTTATGATATCTTTCGGCTCTAGATTAAACACTAGTCCAGTAGCCTTACCACGAAGTCCTAATATTTTATTCTTATACAGCTTAGTTCCTGTTGGTACAGATTCAATTATTTGCTGCTTTTTTTCTTCTGATAAACTAGCATTATTATCAAACGTAAAGTACCACCAGGTCCAATCGGCTATTTGTGGCAGTTCTAACATTTTCAATAATTCACTAGGTGCATCATTTTTGTACTTTTCTATCGGTCTTGCGTGATTGACATATTGTGTATAGCATTCCTTATTAGGATCATCCGGATTCAACGTACACAATCTGTAATCTGCTCTCATGAAAGCTTCTCTTACAAAATCCATGTCTGCAATATTAAATTCATCTATGAACAAGCCATAGCATTGCCCTCCTAATGCTTTCTTCCATCTTTTCTTGTTATCGTATCCTAACACATAGATTATTTTATTAGCATCAGGAGTATGAAAAACAATATGAGGCATTTTAATCTTTCCACTACCGGATGAATTGTACTCAATACAGCCACCAGTTTCGTAATCGCCAAATACTTCAATTAAACCCATATCAGAGTTAATTATGTTTTTTTCAATCGTTCCTAAGTCTAGTCCTGCGATGATGCTCGGTTTTGTACTTTTATCTTGCATTATTCTAAACATGAATTTAGGAATGGCTACTGTAGTCTTACCTGCAAAAGTAGTCCCTTCTAAAAATTCAGTACTTGCAACATATTCTAGAAAATATATATATTTTTCACTTAAAGGAAATATTTCTGTATTCATTATTTCTTTTTTAGTTGTTTATTAATAGATTCTAGAACTTTAGTTGCTTGAGGATTTTCTATTTTTACACTTTCAACTGGCTTTTGACCTAGTGTATCTCTTATAACTTCATATGCTTTTATGTTTCCGTCTTTCGCGCGTTTAATTAAAGCAGTAGTTATGTCGACCGCAACATTTCCTGTTTTTGTTTCTTTTTCCAATGCTTCTTCTAGTAACTCTTTCAGTAGTTTCTTTTGCCTTCTTACTTCAACTGACTTCTTACCACCTTTTGAGCCATTTATTCGGGCTTCTTCCGAGGTTAATTTCTTTAAATTACTCACATAAAGCACCTCCTACTTATCTCTGTTATTGATTGTTCCTAAAACAGCTAAAATAATAATAGTAGCGCAAATTAATAATGTAATTAATACTGCATCACTCATTATTATCAGTTCTTTCATATTTTTCTCTTAATTGATTTAATTTAAGGAAGCAATCTATCATAGCACTCTGTTTAATTCCACCATCTCTATAAACAACATCTTTTTCATTTTCTATCCATTCTTGGTATTCATTTAATAAAAGTAACCACTTGCACATATGTGGTACTTTGACTTCTATGGCGTTTTTATCTTTTTCTAATCTATTGTCTATTAAAATTCGAATAATCTTTTTGAGATCGTCGTTTTCCTTTCTTAAATCATCTACATATTTTCGTATAGCCTCGCTTTGCATACTAGAATCTTCAAATGCAGTACTATATAAATTATTTAATAAGTCTTCAGTCATTTCCTATCATCCTTTCCTGCTTTGCATAAACTAATCAAAAATATGCCAGTCAAAACTCCTAATATAAATGTCATTTTCTCACTCTCCTCATCGGCATGTCTAAGAACTCAAGTAAGAATGGTATATCTTCATTTAATTCTTCGATATGCTTGATAACCATTACTGACTCATAATCACTTGCATTTATATAACTAATAAATTCATGTACTTTTTCTTCTAGATATACAGTGTTTAGCAGTTCCCAACCGTATTTTCGATTATTTCCGTATATTCTGTAATTAATCATAAGTGCTCCCGTAAAGAGAAGATACCTTCATTTCATCACACTGAATTGTTATCTCTGGAGGATCTAGCTCGATAGTAAGCCTGCTCAACAAACATTCTTGGTACGTTTTCATAGCATCAAGTTGCTTTTTTAATACTTCATCCCCTGTCGCAATAATTTTTTTATTTTCTATATATTTTTCTAGTAATACAATTTTCCTTGTAATATAAACTAATTCATCTAACATTCTTGTTCTGTAATTCATCTTTACATCTTCCTTTCCCATTCCATGGACACAACTTGCAATTTGCATACTTCATGCAACATTTAAAAAAATCAAAGTCATTCTTTTGCTTTGGTTTCTTTTCTTCTTTCTTTTTATTCTTTTTCATAACATCATTCTTTTCTTATTTTTGAACACAACGCGCTAATCTAGAAGCGAGGTGACTAAGAAATATAGTCTTGTAACATGACAGTTGCACTTTTTAGAAAGGCTTAGGGTTTATATGAAACATATTAATTATTTAATTAGCTTTGTGTTCCCAAATAAAAAAAGAACCCTTGTGAGTTTTAATAAGAAAACTAGGACACCGTTTGTTTTATATCCTTTTAAGGTGATAAGCCTTTAACAGCATCCATACAAAAGACGATTCTTTTTTATAGCATAAACTACAATTGGTCGTCCAGGTAGGATTTGAACCCACGACACATCGGATATAAGCCGACTGCTCTAACCAACTGAGCTACTGGACAATATATTTTTAGATACTGTACTAATGATACTGGCTCCCGCTTTAACACATCTTGCTGGATCAATGTGTCTTACTCCAGCTAT
>CALVOL010000026.1 GCA_944350285.1 uncultured Bacilli bacterium
AATGGTATTTTAAATATTGTTGTTCCAAAACTTGAAGAAAAAGATACAAAAAAATACATCGAAGTAAAATAAATTTGATGGGCTGAAATGCCCATTTTTTTTGCCTATAAATTTATGAAAAAGATTGAATTTAGAAATTACTATGTTATAATTAGGTAAGAATAGGTGAGAATATGGAAACAGAAAATATAGAAATAAAACAATTAAATGAGCAAACCTTAAATTTTATGGAGAGTTGTCTAAAAATAGAAAGTCTAGATTCTTTTAGTAAAGGGCTCGAAGATCTTTTAACTACAGAAAATTTAGTTTCTAAAAAAGTGAAGCAATTAGAAAACGAACAAGACTACGTAAAACTGTTAGAATGGCAACAGAAACTGAAAAAATGGGAAGAAGCAAACAAAGAATACTTAAGTGCTTGTGTGATGGTTTATCAAGAATTAAAGAGAATGGAGAAAGAATATATTTTTGTGATAGACACTCAAGATATCATTATATTAATTAAAGCAATTACAACATACAATGCCTTAAAACATCAACTTCTATCAGATCCACAAAAAGAACCGGAACAACAAGTGTCTCAGCTCCACAAATTACAAAATAAAATCAATCAGAAATACAAAAATGTTTTTCCAAATTCAACAGATCTTCTACTGATAGAAGAATTGCCAAGAGTAATGAACACAAACGAAACGAAAGAGGAATATCAAAAATATTTAAATGATTTTTATAAAAAACCAGAAGAAGTAACCATTGATGCGATTCTAGATCAAGTAGATGTAAAAGGAATTCCAACAGAAGAACCTGTACAAGAACAATCAGAGCCAACTCAAAAAAAAGAAGAAACACCAGAATTTACAGTAGATCCTATTACTCCTATTGCCCCTGTAATGCCAGTCATTCTAGAAAAAACTGATGCAGAACAAAGAGAAGAATTTATGAAATCTGTAAGTGGTAAAATTTCTCAAGAACCAGTGGAACAAAAACCAACAGATGTAATTACAAAAACAATCGAAAAAAGACGAGAAAATTACAATGCATATCGGAAGTTACTGTATAATGAAATGGATCAATTCGAACAAGCGAGAAAAGAAATTCAATTAGCTTCAGAATCGAATTCAAAAATAACAGATTATTTACAAAATCAATATAATACCAGATTAGATCTTCAAGAAATTGTAACTGCAGAAATTCAAAGAATCACCAAACTAGAAGATGCTATTAACGATCCAAATATCAATTTAAATATTCCTAATTTAGATATGCCGCGCGAAACAGTATTAGAATATTTAAAAAATGGTTGGCCTTTCGACTATAATTCTATGGACAGAATAAAAGGAATGCTACCAATTCCTAAGAAAAAAGACCATGTCCCAGAGCCCCAACAAGAAACGCAAATAGCTGTAGATTTACCTCAAGAAGATTCTTATACTGAAGAAGTAGATCTTTCCAGATATCCATTTTATACTAAAATATACTTGCATGAAAATGCTCGGTTATGGGGAATAAAAGGTGCATTAGAAAATGCTCCAATTCCTGCGAAATACCCATTTGATGCGGAAAGGTATGCCTTAGGATATTCAGTGTTGAAGCCGGATAAAACCTTTCAAGTAGCTCACGATGAAAAAACATTAGAATCATTATTAAATCAAGGAGGAATAGTTGTCGCAGTCAGAACGTTTGATGGATTTTACGATTTAAACGACATAACCTTTGCTAAAAATTTAATACGTTAAAAAAAACACTGAAAAATTTCCAGTGTTTTTTCTATTCATAGTTATAAAGTCGATATAAATTAATAGATGGATAATTCAGAAAGCGAAAACTAACATTTTCCGTCCCAATTCCATTAGAAACAAATAGATTAGAAGAATCAGTAGTATATTCACCTAATTCATACTCTCCGACGTTATCTTTTTTTATAAGTCCTCCAAGAAATGGAATCCGAAGGAGTCCACCTAAAGAATGACCGGACAATACTAAATTCGTGTTGCTAGCAACATTATTAAAAATAATTGGCTCATGACACAAAAGAATTTGGTAGAAACTTCCTTCCAGCTCTTTTTGGAATGCATTTGTGTAATCTGGAGAATTCTTCGTAATAGAAGAAATACCGCTTAAATAAATAGGAGTCTTTCCTTCATAAAAGATCGGAATATTAGTATTTTCAAGAATAGTAAATCCAGCTCCTTCCATAATTTCTTGAAAAGCACTTTCATCGATATAATCGCTATCTCCTTTGACAGCATATTTCCCAATCGTTGCCGACATATTTGCGAGAGTTGATTTTAAAAACTCTTTATTATCATTAGATAAAGTAATATAGTTATCAAACAAGTCTCCTGTAAACACAATGATATCGGGTTTCATCTCATTAACAAGAGAAACTACTTTTTCGACTTCATCTTCATTGGTAGTTCGACCAAAATGAATGTCAGAAAAATGTGCGATTTTAAATCCGTTAAACGACTCAGGCAAAGCCTCATTTACCACAGCATACTCATGCGTAATAATTGTTTTAGGCTCCCAAAAATGCATATAACAAAATAATATAACAATGAAAAATACCAAAAAAAGAAAAATCTTGAATAAAATTTTATGTCCTTTTTTTTCTTCCTTTAATTTTACTTCTTCCATATCATACTCCTACAAGTAAAATAAGAAGTACTGATAACGAATTATGAAGAATATGACAAACAACACTAGTAAAAATAGTATCTGTTTCTACATATGCTTTTCCAAAGAAATAACCGATGCCACCATAAGGAATAATATATAATAGTTGAGCCCAGTTCTCCCAAATACTACCTAAAGAAAAAGCAGATACTAAATGTGCTCCACCAAATAGTAAAGCCGTAAAAATAAGGAAAGCTTTATTACTTTTGAACGCATTACGGAATCCCTTGCGGAATAATACTTCTTCAATAAAAGGGCCAATCAATGCCATAGAAATAACAGAAAACACTGGCATAATACTTATTATAGAACGATTTGCTTCCTCATTAGTAGCGAGACCTCCTGCTAATGAAATAATAAGAGTATTAGTAATAATCATAAATGCTAACGCAGCAAACCAATATTTAAGACCAAGAGAAAAGTTCTTTTTAAAGTTTTTCACATATAATTTTGCTTCTTTAAAAATCGTCTTTCGATATCCTATAAAAATCATCGCCAAAGTAATAACATAGATAAAACTGTATGCTAGCATATAATAAATAGGAGTAGAAATATCCCATTGGAATACATCAAATAAAAGCACCACTACTTCTGGAATAACCAGCATATAAAGTAGTAAAAACACAAATCCTTTAAGAAGTTCTTTTAAATTAATAAGTTTCAATATTTTATTCATTCTATCACCAATTCTTTCTAGATAATCTTATCATAAAATTAAGAAAGACACAATTTCTTGTGCCTCACTTTACAAATTAACGGAAATAAATTAATACGAATATTGCTAAGAAAAAGCAGTAGATAGAGAACTTCCAAAGTTTTCCTCTTTTTACTAAACGAGATAGCCAACGATAAGAAAAATAAGTAACAACACAAGCTGCAATCATTCCCAATGTATAAGGAAGAAGTAAATTACTTAAATTGCCGTCTTGGAATAAATCGACAACCCCAAGTCCCATGGAAGCAACACTGACAGGGAAGTATAACATAAATGTATATTTTAAAGAAGATTCTCTTGAGATTCCGCATAATAAACATCCTACTAACACAGTCCCACTTCTACTAATACCAGGCGTTAAAGCAATCATTTGTAAAAGACCAATAATAATCGCATCTTTTACGGTAATATCATAATCTTTCTTTTTACCATTTGCTTTCCGAACTAAGAAAAGCATAAGAGATGTAATTAAAAATGCACATCCTAGTAAAGTCATATTTCCAGACCAACTATCAATCTTATCTTTAAATAAAAGCCCGGCAATACCTACTGGAATACTACCAATAATAATAAGCAAACAGTACTTAAAATCTTGAGCAAACTTCTTGCGATTCTTTTTGTCAAAGATATAGCCAAAGAATCCTTGGATTAATCTTAAAACATCTTTTCGAAAAATAAATAAGATAGCTAAAAAAGATCCAAAATTTACTACAATTTCAAAATTAACATCATTTAACATATTCGTATTAAACAAATTTTTGAACAAAACCAAATGTCCACTACTAGAGATAGGCAAAGGCTCTGTTAACCCCTGAATAATTCCTAAAATAATATATTTTATAATATCCATATAACACCACCTTACAACATTATATACTAAAATTACAAAATAAGAAATAGAATATTATAGGAGAAACTATGAAAAAAATAATAATATTAGGAATAGGAATTCTTTTTTTAGCGATAAGCATCTTTTTTATGATACTTTATTTAAATGTTTTTACTTTCGGGTATAGTTTTTTAGATTATGTTCATTTTATAAATAGAAAAATAGAATGTCTTCTTTTTTATATAGGATTCATTCTAATTGTAGTTGGTCTAAAAAAGAAAGGATGATTGATATGCATTATTACTATGATGTATTAGGTAATTTTGACGAAAATTATTTAGAATTTTATGAATGGGAAAAAAATGACCCAATTACTTTCATAAAAAAAGTTCCTCTTGTGAGAATTAGTAACAAGGATATGCTAAACTTATTAACATACAAAATAAAAGTAAAAGGCACATGGCTTGAAAAATATAAAGAGAAAACGACATTAAAAAATAGCAAAGAAAAACCATTAATTATTTTATTTTCATCAACAAAAACCAGTGTTTTATTAGAATTCCAAGAAAATGGAGAAGCTGTGTATCGTAGTAAACTTTTAATAGAAGATGAAAATAATTGTAATGAATATGCCTATTCAATGAAAGAAATAGCATTATCTTATGAAAAATTGGGTAAATTAGTAGTAAAAAAGGAATTTCGTAAAGCAATAGAAGATAAAAAAATATTAAAAACGGAGTTAAAAACATTAGAAGAAGAAAAAAATTTAGAAAAGTGTCAATTCCTTTATTATGAGTGGTTTGGAATATTGGAAAATGATTTTAATAAAATGATAAAGCAGTGTCAAGCCGAACTTACAAAGGATTACAGTATAAAAATGCACCAAATAGCTGAATTAATTAAATTGTCTTATAAGGAACGGTTATGAAAAAAATTATTTTATTAATCGTTTGTCTTTTCTTGTGTGGCTGTACAAATAATGCTGCAAAGGATGCAGTGAAAGATTATATTTACAAATTTAAAAATCTTGATAGCGAAGTTATGAAATCATTAGAAGAATTAATTAATCATGAAGACTTAACAGAACAAGCAAGTAATGCCTATCGTTTAGTGATGAAAAAACAATATTATGATTTAGAGTATAAAATAATAGAAGAGATTTATAACGGAAATAAAGCAACAGTATTAGCAGAAATAACGGTATACGATTATAATAAGAGCAAACAAGATGCAAATGTTTATAAAAATGAGCACCCAGAAGAATTTTTGAATGAGGATAATACTTTCAATGAAATAAAATATAAAAACTTACAACTAAAATATATGCAAGAAGAAACCAGTAGAATAAAATACACAATTGCTTTCTCTACTTACTATGAAAACGATGAATGGCATTTAGAAAAGCCGGATTATACAGTATTGCAAAAAATACATGGGATTTACGAGTATTAAAAAGCTATGAATGAAAGCTCATGGCAATTTTGTAATTTCTTTTTTTGAAAGTGCGATCGACTTCATAATCGTAGGATACAATAAATAGAAGATGAACCAATCAATTATATTCCAGAAAAAGATACAAAATATACACTAGATTTAAAAAAAAGTAGTTGTAATAATGGAGTGGAGTTAGATTTTGATTATAACGCATGGACAATCAAAACAAATTATAGCAATTATGAAAGTACTGATAATACGAGAGTAAAATGTCGTTTGTATTTTAGGCAAAGAACCTTTGCAGAGGCGGTTGTAGACTGTGGAGCCTTATCCAAAGATGCCGGAACGTGTATCAAAGAAAATTATCATCTAACCGAAGAAGTAGTGGATGATGAAACTGCTGATAACAATTTACGATTTATAGGAGCAGATCCAAATAACTATGTTTGGTTTAATAATGAGTTATGGCGAATTATCGGAGTGATGAATAATATAGATGATGGAAATGGCAACAAGGAAACAAGATTAAAAATTATAAGAGATGAGCCGATAGGAGAGTATACACGGGACTCTTCTGATACAAATACCAACGGTGGTAATGGTGTCAATGAATGGAGTAAATCCGATATTCAACTCCTGTTAAATGATTATTATTTCAATCAAAAAAAAGATCAAATATGTTATCAAGGTGAAAATAATCAAACAATTCCTTGCGATTTTAGTAGTATTGGTTTGACCACTGAAGCAAAAACCATGCTAGATCAAGCATTATGGAATTTAGGAAGCAACCCATTAGAGCCTAATTATCGTGAGATTTCCCCATTTTTATTTTATACATTTGAAAGAAGCAATAATTCTTCCAAGATATGCAGTCCTGCTTCAGCTTGTAATGATACAATTGAAAGAACTGTTACTTGGATTGGAAAGATAGGACTAATGTATCCTTCGGATTATGGATATGCCACGAGTGGAGGGACTACAACAGATCGAACGACATGTTTAAATACTTATTGTCATAACTGGCCATCTTTTTACGATTGTTACAATAATAATTGGTTGGATAGAAAGGATAAAAATCAATGGACAATGACAGCAAACGCTAGAGGTGACAGTGCATTTCAAGCTTTTAGTACAGCTAATGTAGGAGGTATAACTTATAATAATGCAGATAATGCGTTTCTAATATTACCAGCACTTTATTTAAAATCAGATATAAAAATAACTTCGGGAATAGGTAGTAAAGATAATCCGTTCAAGTTAACCTTATAATTCGCCAAAAGAAAATTGAAAAATCCTAATAGCTGAGAACAAAGAGGACTAAAAAAGTCCCTTTTTTCATAAATTTCTATAGGTGATACTAGTGAAAAAAATACTTCTCTGTTTACTATTTCTCTTTTTAGTACCAAAACTAACCAATGCTGTAAGTGCAGAATCCTATGTGGTAATGGATTATGATACAGGCAGAATTCTATCAAGTAAAAATTCTGAAAAAGAAAAACTGATTGCCTCGACTACCAAAATCATGACTTGCATCATTGCTCTAGAAAATGGAGATTTAACAAGTATAAGAAAAGTAGGAGAAGAAGTATTAAAGGCCTATGGAAGTGCCATTTATTTAAGCTTAGAGGAAGAAATTACTCTAAAAGATTTATTATATGGCTTAATGCTTCGAAGTGGAAATGATGCAGCGATAGAAATTGCCTACCATATCTCTGGAAATATGGAAGAATTTGTAACCTTGATGAACCAAAAGGCTTATGAACTCGGTATGACGAATACAAAATTTCTAAATAATCACGGTCTAGAAGAAAATGATGGCAGTGGCAATACCTCAACAGCCAAAGATATGGCCGTATTAATGCGTTATGCCCTAAAAAATGAAACCTTTAGAG
The DNA here is from genome assembly GCA_944350285.1 of uncultured Bacilli bacterium. GTDB lineage: Bacteria > Bacillota_I > Bacilli_A > RF39 > UBA660 > Ventrenecus. Next base: position 7,544 of record CALVOL010000026.1, read on the forward strand.
AAATCATTGCTACCCAAAGCTATACGGCAAAAACGACAGGAAAAACCTATGTTTGGAAAAACAAAAACAAATTATTATCTACTTATGAATACAATATAGGAGGAAAAACAGGATTTACAGAAAAAGCTAGAAGGACACTGGTAACAGCCTCTCAAAAAGACGAAAAAACATGCATCGTAGTAACATTAAATGACGGTAATGATTTTGAAGATCACAAGTCCCTTTGTGAGAGTGTTTTTGAGAACTATGAACGTGTTTTACTAGTCGATAAAGAAAGTCTCGGTATCGATATCGAAAATCCAGAAAAATACTATATAGAAAATGATTTGTATGCCTTGCTCACAGAAGAAGAAAAAGAAAATATTAAAATCGAATACAAAATGAATAATACCGAAACAGAAGAGGCTGGAGTAGTAGAAGTCTACTTAAATGAGAAGTTACTAACCTCAGCCAAAATTTATCAAAAAGAATCAGAACCTGCAAAAAAAGAAAACTTCTTTACAAGATTCTTTAGGTGGTTATTTGGATGGTAAGTTATATTTGGGCCTTCTTTATTATTATAGGGGCTGGCTTTATGATAGCTACCGGTAATATAGAACTATTAAACAACGAAATTTTAAAAGGTGGAACAGGAGGAATTAAATTACTCACTGAGATGCTGCCATTACTTGTATTATGGACAGGGATTATGCAGATTGCAGAAGATTCTAATTTGCTAGAAAAATTTTCCAAATTAGTGAGACCTCTTCTTTCAAAACTATTTCCAAGTCTACCTAAGAATCATCCGGCTCTAGGATATATAGCTAGTAATATTGCAGCCAATGCGCTAGGCCTTGGTAGTGCAGCTACACCATTTGGCTTAAAAGCAATGGAATGTTTACAAGAGGACAATCCAAAAAAAGATACAGCTACGGAAGCTATGGTGACGTTTCTAATATTAAATACCGGTGGAGTTACTATTATTCCTACCACAGTCATTGCAATGCGTATGATGTATGGAAGCGCAAATCCTACTGAAATTATTATTACAAGCTTACTAGCCACACTATGTTCAAATGTCTCAGGTTTAATTTTTGATTATATAAAAAGGAGGAAAAAATGACCAACATTTCTAATTTTATTGTTCCTGCCTTTGTGTTATTTATCATTATATATGGCGTAAAAAAGAAAGTGAATATTTATGATTCCTTTTTAGTTGGCGCAAAAGAAGGGCTAGTAACTACATTTCGAATTGCTCCCGCAGTCATCGGCATGGTGTTTGCCATTAATTTATTTTTGAGTTCCCACTTTTTAGAATATATTTTTTCCTTTTTTACCCCTTTGTTACAAGCGTTTGATATACCGATCAGTGTTCTTCCTATGGCAATGGTAAGACCAATTTCTGGGACGGCATCTCTTGCAATTATGAATAATATTTTTGAAATGTATGGACCAGATTCCTTTGTCGGACGCCTTGCCTCAAACCTTCAAGGATGTACAGATACAACAATTTATGTATTAGCTCTATACTTTGGTTCTATCAAAGTAACTAAAACACGTCATGCTCTACCTGCAGGATTATTTGCTGATTCCGTCGGAATTATTGCTGCCTTTTTAATCACTTTTCTCTTTTTTGGATAAAAAAATCAAAAATTTTTTACGTTTGAAAAAGCTAGATAATATCGTAAAAAAACAGAATTTTAGCAAACAATAGTACGGGTAAAAAAATGCAAAAAATTTGACAAATCGAAATATACTGTAGTATAATGAACTTGCTTTCCGGAAAGAGAAGGATGGTTTAAAATGAAAAAGTTACCCTCGATTAAGGCTGTTTTAGGGGCCATAATCGTAATATGTATAATACAACTTGTTTCAGGAAGACTAGAAAAATTAACAATACTATCTCTAGATAGTACCCTTACTACAACGGGAAATAGTTTTATTGAAGCAATTATGTTGAAAAATCAACGTGAAAGTTTAAATAAAACACCAGAAATCAACAACGTAGATAAAGTTGTGAAACAAGAAATTGAAATTGTAAGCTTAAAAGCTTCCTCTCCAGTGATTGTTTATGATGGTATGACGATGGAAGAGTTAGCAAGCAAACTAGATCGTAGTTTAAACAGTACCCTAAGTGGTTATGGACATATTTTTGCCAAGTATTCAATAGAATATGGTGTTGATCCATACCTTGCTGTTGCCATTACATTACATGAAACAGGATGTACTTGGAATTGCAGTAATTTGGTTCAGTCTTGTAATAATGTCGGTGGTATGAAAGGTAGTGGTTGTGGAAGTTACGCAAGCTTTAGTTCCTTAGAAGAAGGAATAGAAGCCATGATTTCAAATTTATCAAGAAATTATATTAATCAAGGCTTGACAACTCCAGAAACAATCGGTACAAAGTATGCAGCAAGCTCCACTTGGGCAAGCAAAATAAACTATTATATGAATTCAATTAGAAATGCATAAAAGTGAAAAGTGTAAACATATCGTTTGCACTTTTTTTCTTGTACCATTCGATAAATTTAGACTCCGTCCACTTTATATTTTTTATATTTTTCTTGCAACTTATAAAAAAAATTAGTATAATTATCTTATAGAATAAGAGGGATATGTATGGATAATAATCTTAATCAAAATAATACAAATGGAACAAATATGAATATGGGAGGAATAAATTCAAATCCAATTCCACCACAACCACCAGTGACGCCTCCTGCTCAAGAACCAGTGAATCCGGTTCTTCCAGTGACACCAGAGCCGATGAATCCGACACCATCAGTACCAGAGCAGGCAACAGTTGGCCAAACTCCAATGGAGAATATTGCTATGCCAACCCCGCCCGCTGCAAATCCGGCTCCACAACCTAGTATGAATACAACGGGAAACATTAATTTACAACCAGAAGGTGTTGTGACTCCGATGCCTGAAGCAGCCCCACAAACACCAGCAGCTCCAGAACCATTAATGTCAACATCTTTAAATGAAAATACCAATTTAAATCCAAATGTAAATACAGGTGTTCCGAATTCAGGAGGAATGACAATGAATCAACCTGGATTCCAAAGCATGGGTACGATACCAAATATGAACCAAGATCCAATGGGAATAAATCAAGTTGGTATGAATCCAATGAATAACTCAATTGATATGATGGGAGTACCAACCCCACCGCCATTACCATCAGATGATGGCAAGAAAAGAAAAAAAGGAAATAATAAAATATTATTAATCGTTCTAATAGTAGTGTTAATCGCTGGTGTAGGATTTGGACTATATTATGTATTAGTAATGAGCAAAAATACTACGAACACTACTGTAACGGTTACTCCGACATTGACAGAATTAGAACGTGGTGTAGCATTCGAAATTGTAGCATCTAACTTTGCAACTGTTTCAAACTATGATATTAATACTTGTACGGTTGATACGGATTTAGATATTCAAACAGTTGGAACTTATCAGTACACAGTAACGTGTGGAACAGCAACAGCTTCTCAAACTGTCACTGTTACTGATAATAATGCTCCATTTGTAACAGTAAAAGAAGTAATTGTGACACCAAATGAAGAAGTTTTTGCAGATGATTTTGTTTATGGAACAGATGAAGATATTTCAAACTGCACTTTTGAATTTGTAAATCCTGTGGATACATCCACACCAGGAACTTATGAAGTAGCAATATTAGCCAGTGATGCATATGAAAATGAGACAGAGATTACAGCTACTTTAGTGGTAGACGAAAATGCTCCTCAAACATTCTTATATTGCACACCTGCAGATACTACAAATACTGCCAATAGTACAACAGAAAATTCTTATCGTTTTGGAATCGATGCTGCTGGAAATTTATATAATTCAAAAAATATAACTGTATTTACTTATGAAGATGAAGCTTCTTATAGTAATGCAATTAACGAATATAAAAATACTGGATCATTAAATGGAACAACTGGAATCGCTTCCTTTGATTCTTACAATCTTCAAATTTCAATTATGTCTGATACTGATTCAACAGCTTTAGCTACAGCATTTAATTTAAGTGTATTCCCAACAACACAAATGGAAATCGAAGCATTATTCCCAAATGGTTGTGACATAGGAACAAATTAAAAACTTACGAAAAGTTTCTTGAACAAGAGCTTACATAGTAAGTTTTTTTTATGGATAATTTGAATCGATTCTTTCTCTATTTGCATACACTATGGTGAGGTGAAATATGGAAAAGTTAAAAATTGTAGTATATGCAATTAGTAAAAATGAAAGTCAGTTTGTGGAAAGATGGGTCAATTCTATGAAAGAAGCGGATGAAATCGTAGTGTTAGATACAGGTTCAACAGATGATACAGTCAAAAAATTAAAATCTTTAGGGGTAAAAGTCTATGAACAAGTATTTTATCCATGGCGTTTTGATACAGCTAGAAACAAATCCTTATCTTATGTTCCACAAGATGCCGACATTTGTGTATGTACAGATTTAGATGAAGTGTTTGAACCAGGATGGAGAGATATCCTAGAACAAGCATGGCTAACAGAACGTCCGACACGTGCTCGTTATAATTATAATTGGAAATTAGATGAAGAAAATCAGCCAAGAGTAAACTTTTGGATTAACAAAATTCATAATCGGACAGATTATCATTGGAAACATCCAGTTCATGAAATACTCGTTTCAAAAGAACCGGAAAAAGAAATAGAAGTGCCAATAACTTTAAATCATTATCCAGACGCAACTAAATCTAGAGGATCTTATTTACCACTACTAGAAATCAGCGTGGAAGAAGAACCAGAGAATGATCGTAATTTGCATTATTTAGGAAGAGAATATATGTATTATCAAAAGTGGGATAAATGTATTGATATGCTCCACCGTCATTTGTCCTGTAAAAATGCCACTTGGAAAGATGAACGCTGTGCCTCTATGAGATTTTTAGGAAGAGCTTATGAAGCAAAAGGGTATTTAGAAGAAGCAGAAAACTGGTATGAACGAGCTACAAAAGAAGCTCCATACTTAAGAGAAGGGTATATTGAATTAGCAAATCTATATTTAAAAGAAAATCGTTACCAGGAAGCATATGAAAATATGCAAAAAGCAAGTTTGATAACCGAAAAAAGCAAATCCTACATTAATGAAGAATTTGCTTGGAATGATGCCTTCTATGATATATATTCGTTAGCAAGTTTTTATACAGGCCATTATAAAGAGGCCATAGAATTAGTAAAAGAAGCGATCGCTTTCAATCCTCATGAAGAAAGATATCAAAAAAACTTAGAACTTATGATCCCGTATTCTGTAGAAGTTTAGCATGAATTACCAATCGCTCATTATCGCCTGTACAAGTCGAAAGCGTAAGTAGGTAATCATCGCTTGTAACTTCTATATCAAAATTAGTAATACTTCGATTCTTTGTCATAGCAATGTAATTTGTTTTATCTTCTGCAGTTTTAAAAGAGACTCTTAAATAATCACTTGTTTTAGGAATTGTATAAATCGAATAAATCTGCCATGCCATAGTTTCATACATCGTATCAAATTGGATCACTAAATTTTCAGGATTCGTATACCAAGAAGAATTTAATGCCCGATGAAGAGTACCAAACATAACCCCGCTATAATACATGTTATGGCCATAAATAATAGTATTATCGTTTAAAATTTTGTCAGAATTTCGATAGTCCATATAAATCCAACCATTATTATCGTTTTCTTGATATAAATTTCTTCTTAAATAATATTGGTTATCTTGGCCTTGAACAACAGGGTAATCAATATTAGTGTTATTAACCTTTAGGTATCCTACAATATCTGGGTTAATTGTTAAAAGAGAAGCAATATACTTATTTTTGATTGGATATTCTTCTTCATCAGTATCAGGAATTTCTTCTTCATTTGTATTGTCGATGGTTTCAGCCACAATATCACTAATGGAAGTAACTTCTTGCATAGCAAAATAATTACTTGCCATAATATAACCAACGGTTCCGATCAAAAGGCATACCAAAATAATACCACATAAACGTAAAGTATTAAGACAAATTTGTTTCATGATATTATTGGACAAATATTCATCAGAATATACCAAATCGATAACAAATTTGTTTTTTTTGTATTTCTTATTTAAAAGTTTTAAATAATTAATGTCTTCTGGACTAGATATATTTGCATATAACTCAATTAAAACATTTTTAAAACGATAATCTTTTAAAGCTTGCAAACAAAATTCTAAATTTTCACGTTCATATGTCATCAAAGAAATAACTCGTAAATAACGATTGATTTTAAGAAAAGCAATAAGATCATTACGATCTTCTTCAGTAAATTCATGATTAATTTTAATTTGCCGTTTATAAAACATTTTAGAATAGTCATTTAATCCGTTTTCTAAAATAAACCGTGACATATAAAAAATTTCACTGTGAGTAGTTACTTTAATATGGTGTTTATCTAAGTATTCCAAAATAAAATTAGCAATCGCATAGCAATCCAATTCTACAATACTTTTTTGATTAACTAATAATTCACAAAAAGAGTAAGGAACATTTTCTTCTTTTTTAATTTTTACTTTTCTTATTCTAATATTTTTAAAGAGTTCTATCATAAAAATAGCCAACTTGCTATTTTGAAAAACTAGGGTATCAATAGAATTCATATCACAGAGCTCTTTGAAAAATGGTATCACGATTTTCTTGTTTGTAAGAATATAATCATCACTAAAAACTAGTTCACTGTCACTAATAATATTTGTATTAATTAAATCATCACGAATTACTTGATTATGTTTATAAGAAAAAATGAGATTATTGTTCTGAATGTGAATGATTATTTTTTTCATGTTCATACCACCAATTTATCTTTCTATCATTATAATAACATATTTTTGATGAATTATTGAAAAAAACTAACAGGAAAAAAGCAAGAAAGTCAAAAAAGAAAAATGTAAACTATGTAAAAAAATAAAAAATATGTAGAATTATTGTATTTTTATGGTATAATTAAACCATAATAAAAAAAGGAAAAGAGGTTTATTATGAAAAAGAAAAGTTTTGTATTGAGTATTCTTTTAGTGTTATGTATACTAGTTAGCCCATTACATGCTTCTGCCGCTAGTGGAGCTATATTTGGTGCATCAAGTGATGGTTATGTAGAATCTACTAGAACATTTGATGAATCTAAGACGACACTAAATGGAAATACAGTGACAATTGCAAACAATGGAGCAAACACAGTGATTTATTTAGGAGTAAAAGTAACAGAAGGTACGGTTAATAACTATAATGTAACATTAACATTATCAAATTCTGGATTCAAATTCAGTAAATATTCAAGAGCATCAGGTTGGGCAGGAACTGTAACTGATAATGGCGATGGAACAATTACGATTGACATGACAAATGCTACAGGTGTTACTGCATCAACTGGAGACGCAAACGGAAACAATTTAGTTGCAACAATTACATTAGATGCTACTTCAGCAACATCAACTGATACTTGTAGACTTAGTATTAGAAATAATACAACTCCTGAACAACCAGAAAATCCAACTTGTACTATAGATGGAGACACTTATTATTGTGCTGATGGTACTGTATGTACTGAAGAAGAATACACTGCTCAATGTGAAAATCCAGAAAATCCTCAAACTGGTTCATTCCTACCATATGCTGTAATTATTGGTGGTATTGGTGTAGCTGCTGTATTATACTTGATAACTAAGAAAAACAAAATCTATCATGTATAACAAGAAACGGTGATAAAAAATCATCGTTTTTTTAAACTTTGATTGAATACCAATCATTTGTTTGTCATAATAATATTCGGATATATCTGAAATTCAGGTGTCTTTCCCTTTCTTTTTAATGTTAAATAGAGTAGAAAGGGTGATATTTATGCGTAAAAGCGAAAAATGTTTACATCGTATTATATATCAGTTATTATTAGTAATATTTATATTGCTAATTATTATTATTTTTAAATGATAATATAAATAATAAAGGCACCTAATCAACTTCGTTTTGAGTCGGGTGCCTGTCCCAAAATAAGGGAATCATCTGATTGCGCTTCAGATGTATCCTTTTTTATTTTATGAAATTTCTTTCATCTGTATATATGATAGCATAAGTTTTAATTTTGGTGACTTCTCAAAGAAAATGCAGGAGAAAAGTCGCGTAAACATTAGTCTCAAAGAAAATGCAGGTAAAAAAGACT
>CALVOL010000027.1 GCA_944350285.1 uncultured Bacilli bacterium
TTTTTATGCCAAGTATTCTTGAATCAATTAATTTTAATATTTCTTCTTCCATACTCTCTCCTATTCTTTTTCTTTTGCTTGCGTTTTCGCAAGTATTCTTTCAAAAAAAATATATAAATCAATGTCGTATGGTTTTAAAATTTGTTCAATTTTTAACAAATTCATATTTTTTTCTCCAGCTTCATATTTACTGATAGTACTTGCGGCTACACCAGACTTTGTTGCCAAATCTTCTTGCAAATCGCCATTTTCAATGCGCGCAATTTTCAATTCGGCTGACACTTTTTTTAAAAAGTCCTCTTTCATTTCTTCCCTCCTTACGCTTTTAATTTTACTATGCGTTTTCGCAAATGTCAACAAAAATATTGCGTTTTCGCAAAAAAAGTTGTATTATGTTATTGAAAGGAGGATTTTTATGAGTTACTTTTCCAAAAATCTTCGGTATTTGAGGGAACAGAGAAATTTAAAACCTAGTGAACTAGCAAATCAATTAAAAGTAAATCAATCAACTATTTCACGTTGGGAAAACGAAGACATGGGAGTAACGGTTGACAATGCTTATGATGTAGCTAACTTTTTTGATGTTTCTATTGCAGATTTAACTGGTAAAGATATGTCAAAATCACAAAGCAATCTTTCCTCTACCGAGATATTATTTGATAAAACAAAAGATATTCTATCTGACGATGATCGAGCGACAATCGAATTTATAATGAAAAAAACAATAGATAATTACGAAAAGAATAAAAACAATCAATAAGTACAGCAGTATCGTACTTAATAAAGAAGAAAAAGGGAGTATTAAGTATGAATATAAAAGAATTAATTATGGGGGTTATAAATCAACAAGAATTGCTTAATTATTACAATGCTAGTGTAATTTATGAAGAATTACCTTGTGGCATACGCGGGTTTGTATTTAATCATGATGGTGTTTACTTTATCATTTTAAGTAAATATTTATCCTATTATAAAAGAAAAAAGACATTACTACATGAATTAGCACATATCGAGCTAAATCAATTGTGTCAATCTAATAAAGATCTGTTTGCTTTCTTTATAGATAGTTACGAAGATGAAGCAGATAGTTATATTGAAAAGATAAAAAAAGAGATAACCGATTAAGGATATCCTATATCAACTGGAAATTGATAAATAAATAATAACATTTTTTATGACAGACAAAGTTATTTTATAACTAATTGGTTGTAAAAATGTTAAAAATAGATTGGAGGTGTGAGGTAGAGTTATGAAAAAATGTCCTGATTGTGGAAAAGAAGTAAGTAAAAGTGCAAAAAGATGCCCGAATTGCGGTAAAAAACTTAAAAAGCCAATCGTATTATTTGTTATTTTGGGTATTATAGCAATTGCAATCATTGGGGCTGCTTTAGGTGGTGGTAACAATGAAACTAGTCAAGAAGAAAAATTCACGCATACAGTTACTAACTCTTATCTTGATGAAGCAGGTTTTGCTTACTACATCGAAGGTACAGTCAAAAATGAAACTGACAAAGAATATTCGTATGTACAAATTGAATTTGTCTGCTATGATGCAGAGGGAAATAATTTAGGAACTGCTGTAGATAATACGAATAGCTTATTAGGAAACGAAACATGGAAATTTAAAGCTATGGGAATGTTTACTAATGAGAATGTTGATCATTGCGATTTTAAAGAGATAACAAGTTGGTAATAAAAAAATCCCCTACCACTGCAATGGTAAGGGTACGGAGCATGAAAGCCCCTATGAAAAAAACACAACACGAATTGGATTTTTTTCATGCTCCAATTATAGCAAAAATTAATTTTTATGTAAAGAATTGGAGGAAAAATTATGGCTATTTATCAATCAAAAAATAAGACAAAAGATGGAAGAAGTTGGTTTTTTAGAATTAAATATACCGACGTATATGGAAAAAAGAAGGACTACACTTCTCCGAAGTATAAATTAAAACGTGAAGCGGAAGATGCTGAAGCACAATATAGAATATCATTACATATGGTTAAAGGTGCTAGTACAAAAACATTTAATGAGTTGTTTTTGGAATATGAAAACAAAATTAAATCGAAATTAAAAAAGCAAACTCAAAACAAGCACATTACCTACTATAATCATGTTAAGCCAATAATCGGAAACTTAAAAGTTGAAGAATTAACCGTAGAAATATATGATAATATAAAAATTGAACTTCAAAAGAAGAATCTATCAGCAGATTATATCAATACTATACTAGGAATCATCAATAGATTAATAGCATACTCAAAAAAATTCTATAGAGTTTCATCAGATGTACCAGAAACGTGTGGCAAATTAGAAACTACAGACGAAATTGAAAAAGAAATGCAATTCTTTACTTTTGAAGAATATAAGCAATTTGATAGCGTTATTAATGACCATTTGTGGCATACATTTTTTGAATTTTTATACTTTATGGGAACCAGGCAAGGTGAAACAACCGCTTTATCATGGAAAGATATTAATTTCAATAAAAACGAAGTTAGAATAAATAAAACTTTGACAACTAAAATCAAAGGCGAAAAATGGACTATAACAAGTCCAAAAACTAAAAATAGTAACAGAGTATTACCTTTAACAAAAAAGCTTTCAGAAGACTTAAAATTGCTTAAAAATGAGTATATGAAATATAATAAGTTTGACGAAAGCTGGTTTGTATTTGGAGGCGTAAGACCCTTACCAGAAACGACAATACAAAAGAAGAAAAACGAATGTTGTAAGGAATCTGGAGTAAAACAAATCAGAATACATGATTTTAGGCACTCATGTGCCTCATTATTAATTAGCCAAGGAGCAAGCGTTGCTCTGGTATCTAAATATTTAGGACACGGAAATGTATCAATAACTTTAAATACTTATACACATATGTTCAAAAGTGAACTACAAAATTTAACTAATATATTAAACAATTTATAGAAAAAGTGTGTTTGAAGTGTGTTTTAAACAAAAGAAAGTATAAAAAAATCCCTTAAATAAAGGGATTATATTCGATATGGTGTCCTGGGCGAGATTCGAACTCACGACCGATCGCTTAGAAGGCGATTGCTCTATCCAGCTGAGCTACCAGGACGTTACAAAGAAATTATAATACATTCTTATTATAATTTCAATCTAAAAAATTATTCCTCTTCTTTTTTTACATGTAAAACGTCTTCGTTTTTGTAATATCCACATTTAGCACATGCACGATGAGGTCTCAAATTTGCTCCACACTTTGGACAAACAGCAAGTGCACCAACTTCTTTTTTCAAATGAGTACGACGCATTCTTTTTTTTGTCTTACTAGTTCTTCTAAAAGGGACAGCAAATAATTGAAGATTCAATTTCATAATTTCACTCCTTTTCTCTATCAAGCAACTCCCTTAAAGGAGCTAATCTTGGATCCATTTCTTTTTCACTATTCTCACCAACTAATGCCCAACCGTCATTTCCTTCCATTTCTAAAGAATCACTAACGGTATAACTAATTGGGATTTCCAGAACAATATTTTCCCATAAAATAGCCATAATATCAAGAGTATTTTTCGATTTTTCTAAAAATTTTCCACAAATTTCACTTTCTCCATCAATTTTTTCTTCCGTAGAGACAGAAATTGGATAAGATACCCTATCTAAAGTACGAGCGTCTTCTAATATTAAATCTCCTTCACACTCCAAAGATAACATATCATCTTGGTTGGCATTTTTATAAATAGAAAATTTTAAATGTAATTCTGGGATATCTAAAATGCCTGTCTTCAAATACCATTCTTTTGGGATATTCACCATTCCATCATATTCTGTATCCCGGATAAAGACTTCAGATAAATTCATAGTATCACCACTTTCATTATATAAAAAAATCATTTATTTTTCAACGGTCTATTTTCTTCTAAAAAATCGCAAATTCTGGAAGCATTCCCAAAAAGATACTTACATAATTTTGTTCGAAAAAAACCAAATTCTAAGAAAGAAATATTTGTATTATCTTCGATATATTCTTTATATCCATAACTACTATGAAGCAGTTGAGCTAAATAAATATAAGGCATAAATTGAATATCTTGAGGAGTTAACGGAACATATTTTTCAAATTCTTCCACATACGCTTTGAAATGTTTTAAATCAAACGTGCCAGAACTGGCTTTTATATCAATATAACTATAAGAGCGAATAATTTCCCACACAATAGGCATACTTGTTACGGCCTCAAAATCAATAACAGCTTTTATTTGATTGTTATGATAAATAAATTGTAACACATTATAATCCCCATGGGTCTTTTTCACGGTTAAATTCTGTAATTTGTTTAACACAATTTTATTAGAAAGATTCTGAAGCATTTTTATTTTATCTTTGAAATCTTTTTGGATTTGTACACCATAAAGATTATCAGGAACTTTTTTCAGTAATGTTTGATACTTTTCAATACTTTTTTCGATTTTTTCTTTTGAAAACCATTCTTCCACATGAATTTCTGGCAATTCTATTTTTAAATCCTCCATAGCAACTACAATTTTACCAAGCATACTAGCAGCATCTATTAACTGATGAAAATCTCCGGTATTATTTTCTTTTGTATCTCCCTCAATAAATTCTTCTACTAGAATGATACGATTATAATATTTTGTATAGAATCGATTGTGAATATTTCTAATTATGTTGGGAACAGGTAACTTTTTCTTTATTAAATGATGAATCACATCCGTTTCTCTTTGTATTTTTTCCTCTTCATAATTACTCGGATATTCTTTTAAAATATATTTGCACGGATTCAAGATAAAAATGTTTGCTCTTCCTCTATTCAGAAGTTGAAATTCCGTCACATGAATATTGTAGTATTGTAACATAAAATCTTTGATACTTTCTTCTCTAAAAAGACTTGTTTCCATTTCTCTTACTCCTTAACACCATTATATCAAACCTTTAAAAATAAACTAGTCTTATTTGCTGTGATACAAAAATTATGCTACACTGTTGATGGTGATCTTATGGAAATTGTCGGAATTATTTGTGAGTATAACCCATTTCATAATGGACATATCTACCATATTCAAGAGTGCAAAAAATTATACCCAGATTCTATTATTATTTTATGTATCAATGGCTATTTTACTCAAAGAGGTGGAATTAGCATTTTAGGAAAAGAAGCAAAAGTGAAAATTGCCTTACAATACGGTGTCGATCTTGTCGTAGAGCTTCCAGTCTTTTATGGTACCCAGTCTGCTGACTTTTTTGCGGAAGCTTCTATTAAAATATTAAATGCTCTAGGTGTCACTCATCTCGTTTTTGGAAGTGAAACTACGGATATTAAGAAATTAACTACTTATGCTACGAAACAACTTCATGAAAATTTTAAAATAGATAAAGAAAAAAAAGCAAGTTATCCTACTCTACTTGCAAATGCCTTAGAAGAAACAGAGATTATCCCACCAAACGATCTTCTTGGTATTAGTTACATCAAAGCAATTCAAAAACAAAAAGCAAAAATAATTCCAGTAGCAATAAAAAGAACAAACTCATTCCATGATACAACGTCAAGTGATTCGATTATCAGTGCTACGAATATTCAAGAAAAAAGAAAACAACATATCGATATTACACCTTATCTTCCTCCATTGTCTTACCGTAGTCTGGTCTCTATCGATGAATCTTTAGAGTTTTCATTGTTGTCTTATCACATATTAACACAAAATAATTTAGATAATATTATTGATGTTACTGAAGGACTCGATTATAAACTCAAAAAATGCATTTTAGATTGTTGTTCTATCAAAGAATTAATTATGGTTTTAAAAAGTAAGCGATACACTTATAATCGTTTGCAACGCATGTTAATTCACATTTTACTCAATATGCAAAAAGAACCCATTCCAATTACTTATATTCACATTTTAGGATTTAATGATTCAGGAAAAAACTATTTACGAACTCACAAAAAAGAATTTTTACTCCCAACCACGATAGACTATCAAAGCAAACTATACCATTACGAAATGCTATCTGCTTATCTTTATGATATGCTTACTCATACAAAATCTTCAACTTTTGATAAACGAAACAAACCTATTTATACCTGTAATAATGATAGAGAATCTAACCAAAAATAATCCATACTTTCAAAATCACAGACAAATAAACTGTGATTTTTTTGTAATTCTTCTAAAAATCTTGGCTTAATGACATCTGTTTCCAATTTTATATAGGTTTTATATATGGTTAGTTTAGTATTTTCTTTGCGATATACATCATGCATACTATGAGTATTACGATATTTCATATAAAAATAATTTTCTTTATATCGTTTAAATAAAGCAATATCTAATTCTTTCACTTTAATTGGCTTGACTAACTGAGTCATAAAAGTGAATCCCAGATTTACATCATCTCGCATACGATAATAAATTGTTTCTAATGTATGAAACAGTTCATATGGATTTTCTTTTGTCACTTTTTCAATATCGGCATTAATTTGAAAAATATAAAAAACACGCATTCATTTATCACCCCTTTTAAAGTAACAAATAAAACACATGCTTTTTGTCGAAATATGTCATTTCATTAAAGATTCTATATTTAGTTTTAAGCTATCATAGTCAAAAGACATTTTTTGTAATACTTCGATGGCTATGCCACAATATGCAAAATCATCAATACTTAAAATATAGTTTTCATTAGTCGCAAAGCGATGCCATAAAGAACTTCGGCCAGCTTCGATAACAGCCGTTTTTACCCCTTTTGGTAAAATTAGGTTTTCATAATCTTTACCCATACCTAAAAATAATTCCATCGAAGGCATGGATACTACCCGTAAATCTATGCCATTTTTCTGTAAATCAAAAGCAATCTGCATAGCGCTCACCACTTCACTTCCTGTGGCAATAATAATTCCATCGAGTCTTGATACTTCTTTTTTTATAATATATGCGCCTTTCATAACTTCTTTAGCATTTGATCCTGGAAGTTTTGGAATACTATTTCGAGTAACTACTAGAGCACTAGGATGATTACTATTTAATATAACTTCCCAACACCCCATAAGCTCAATAATATCAGCAGGTCGGAAAGTATAAAAATTCGGAATACTACGAAGCATCGTAAGTTGTTCTACAGGAATTCTAGATACTCCTTCTTCACTAAAATATAAGCTATCATGAGTAAAAATATAAGTCACAGGTAAATTCATAAGAGCGCTCATTCGTAAACTAGATTTCATCTCATCAGCAAAACACAACTTCGTACTTCCATATACTCTTAGTCCCATTAAACTCATGCCATTTAAAATATGTCCCATTGCTCTATCACGGGCACCAAAACGAATATTACGAGCAGTAACATTAGTACTATTATGATAAACTTCTCCACCAATAAGGGTTTGACTAGAAAGACTTCCCTCAGCACTTCCCCCTAAAAACAAATTACTTTTTGGAGCAATTAAATTCAAAATTTTATAATTGGATTCCATCAAGGATTCTCGATATCCATCATTAATATTATAATTAGCTGAATCAAAAGAAATTGTTGTTTTACCACTTTCTAATAAAGCTAAAATATTATTTAAATTTGCACTATTAATATCTTTTGCTCTTAAGTAAGCTTCTTGCCATTTCTTCTGTAATTTATCCGTTCTTGTTTTAATTTGATTACCTAAATGAATAATACTATCTTTTGATATTTCGAATGGTGCTAGAAACAAGTTATATTTTCTTCGTAAAGCAGCTGTATCATCCATAGAAAGCGGTCCAGAATGCATAATATTTTTTCCTTCATTAAACGAATCTTTACCAATAATATTTTTAAAAATAATTAAGGCTGGTCCATCATATTTTTGAGCAGCTTCAATTGCTCGCGCTATTTCTTTTATATTGGAAGTTTCTTTCATGCTATCAACATAAAAACCCATTGCCTGAAATTTTTTTTCAAGATTTTCTGTAAACACATGGTCTAATGTGCCTTCTCCAGTCATGTTATTCGCATCATATAAAAAGATTAAATGATTTAGTTTTTGAGCTGATGCAAAAGAAAATGATTCTTCACTTGCACCGCTCATCATATCTGCATCACTTACAAAACAATACGTATAAAAATTAAGGAAATTTAGTTTACCATCTTCTGCTTTTATTAAACTTTCTATATAACGTCTAGCTAAAGCAATACCCACAGCATTTCCTACACCATCACCAGCATATCCAGTAGTAGCTTCTACTCCTAATGGATTATTTAATTCTGGAAGTCCCGGCGTAATAGAATCTAATCTTCTAAAATGTTGCAAATCCTCTTTCGTGATTGCAAACCCAGCCATATATAAAGCCGCATAATAAAGAGGACTAAGATGAGCAGCAGAAAGTATCACTCGATCACGATTAAAAAAACGAGGATCTTTTGGATAGATATTAAGTTCTCTTGCAAATAAGGTATACATCACTCCTGCCATATCCATTACGATACCTGGATTTCCTCCTCTCGCTTGATTAATCATATCAATTGCTAACATTTTTAATTCGTTTACCGCTTTAATATCATTTTGATTCATAATTCGCCCTCTCTATTCTTTTATAAGTATAGCAAATTTTTAAAGTTTAGTAAATCTACTTTTGTACAATTCCAACTTCTACACTTTGTTCGTTTAATAAACGACATCTTTCATTTAATAGTAAAATGCCACAAATAATTACCAAATATAACAATAAAATAACTCCATATTTTTTAAAAAACTTTTCCATAAAATTATCACTCCTTCTTTCTGAAACTAGTTTACCAAAAACAAATGTTCGTGTCAACGCAAAAATAAAACAATTGTTTGACATTTTACATTTAATATGTTAATATGAATATGGAGAGTGATATTATGAAAGAAACAGAGATAAAGTCATTAACAAAAAAACAAACCGAAGTATTGGATTTTTTAAAAAAATATAAAGCAGAACATGGATATCCCCCATCTGTTAGAGAAATCGGAAGTGCTCTAGGATTATCTAGTCCAGCAACAGTTCAAGCTCATTTAAATCGTTTAAAAGCTGCCGGTGTGATTAAGAATTCTAGCAACAAATTTCGAACAATTGAAATTTTAGTAGACAACGAATATATGAATGAGGAAGAAGATGTTATAAAAGTCCCACTACTTGGAAAAATCACAGCAGGAAACCCCATTGAAGCGATTGAAAGACCCAATGAATTTTTTGATATTCCAGCTTCTTTAATTCCTCCAAAAGAAACAATTTTCACATTAGAAGTAAGTGGTGAATCTATGATTAATAAAGGAATTTATGATGGAGACTATGTCATTGTTCAAAAACAAAATACAGCCAGAAATGGTGAAATAGTAGTAGCTATGACCGATGAAAATGAAGTTACTTTAAAAACATTTTATAAAGAAGATGACCATATCCGTTTACAACCAGAAAATGATACCATGGCACCTTTCATATTTAAGAATGTCACTATTTTAGGAAAAGCTATTGGCTTATACAGAAAAATAAACTAAAAAACAGCATTATCTTAAAGAGAATTAAAAATAAAACAAAAAGAGAAAGACAAAACAATTTCTTAGCAATTTTCTATTAAATCGTTTCTTTCTCTTTTTTTAATTTATTTTTATGATCTTGCAAATGAGGTTGTTTCGCTTGCGGCCAATTGAGTTTTTTTATCATCGCTCATACGAGAAAAAAAACGTTCTTATATATTATCCTAACCAAGTAATAGTAGCATACCCATTGCCCGATCTCTACATTGTATTAAATGATTAAACTGAATACCATACTCTATATACCCTTGTTTCACCAACTGTTCCTGTAGTATAACTTGAATATGCTTCTACCGTAGCATATACGTTCCCTGTAACCCCAGATAAATTAACTGAATAAGTACCGTACCCATTATTTGAAGTACCATTACCAATAAGAGTCGAGGCTAATACTTGATTCGAAGAATTTCTAACAGTCAAATATGCAGCTGCATTAAATGGTGTATTAAACCATAAATATACATACATTCTATTATAATGGGTTACATCTACTGCTTTATTAGTAATATAGCCAACTCGCCATGCACTTCCCTCCACAATAGAGTGATTATAAATTGTATACATATACAAGGATGTACTATCTTTTCTTAAAGTATATGATACATAATCTGAACCACCATAACTCTGAAAAACACGAGTAGACCAGCCATTTGTATTTGCAGTATATTCATTACCGTTATCATATAAATACAATGTATTAACTAGCCATACAGCATATAACGTTGTATTTGCATTACTTGTAAATGTTCCTCCTGCACTATACGTTGCACTCGTTGCACTAGAAGATGTACTCCAACCTAAGAACGTATAGCCACTTCTTGTTGGTTTAGTACTTGACAACGTTAAGTTTCTTCCATAGGTTTTCGTTTGAGCTGCTGGCGCTCCCGATCCGCCATTTGCATTATAACTTACAGTATATGTATTTATTTTCCATACGGCATATAATGTATAATTTGAAGCATTGCTTCTATTCCATGCTTGTCCCGCAGAATAACTTGCAGATGTTGCTGTAGATGATTGACTCCATCCCAAAAATGTATAACCTGTTCTTGTTGGCCTAGTTGCAGATAAATTAACTGTACCACTTGTTGCATAAGTATAACTTTGAGCAGCAGGTGCTCCCGATCCTCCATTGGCATTGTAGGTAATCGTATAAGTGTTCACTCGCCATACGGCATATAACGTTGTATTTGCGTTGCTAGTGAATGTCCCGCCTGCACTATAGGTTGCACTCGTAGCTGTAGAAGAAGTACTCCATCCTAAGAATGTGTAACCGGTTCTTGTGGGCTTGGTACTTGATAAAGTTAAATTCACTCCATAGATTTTTGTTTGAGATGCTGGAGCTCCCGATCCTCCATTCGCATTATAACTAATTGTAAATAATATCACCACATTCACATTTTGGGTTGTTTCATGTTGATTTCCTGCTGCATCTGTTACTCTTACTGTGATTATATGTGTTCCATGACTTACTCCTGTGAATGTATATTTGCTGGTCTCTGATGGATAATAACTTCCATTATCTAATTTATATTCATATTTTACTATTCCTGTTTCTTCATCTGTACTTTCTCCAGCATCAATGCTTACACTTCCTCCAGTAATGCTTGTAGTAAACCTTGATGTTGGAGCAACATTATCTATTTTAGAAATCGTAACTTTTTGATGATTGATATTTCCTAAAGCATCTTTACTCCAAATATAGTAGTCTCCATTTTCTGTTACAACTTCTTCAATTGTTAATGAACTTCCACTTGCCTCTTTCCATTCCGTAGGTTCTTCTTCCGTTGTTGTAATTTGATATCCTGATAACCCTGACTTTAAATCTTCTAACTCAATAGAAATGGTATTACTTGCTCCCCATTCTTCTTGTGGAGTAGCTACAATCTCTGGTCCACTTTGATCTAAATGGTTAAGTTCGATTACAATCTCTTTGATATTTCCTACTTCATCTCTTACATAAAACTTTTTAATTCCTTCTTCCGTATATTCTCTCGTTACCTTAATTTCTTTCGTTGGACTAATGGATGTAAAAGTATTTCCATCATCACTGATTTCTATTAGATTATAATTCTCGCTGGTTGCTGTAATCTCTATTGTTTCACTTTCGGTAGTATATCCCTCTGTTTTGCTTTCATAAGATAATATGATATTGTTTTCTAGTCTTTCTTTTTCTACATAACTTGCTACAATACTAACCTTACTTAAAAAGCTAGCATTCATCGTCTCAGAAAGTGCTGGAGTATTATAATCCATCCATATTCTTAAGGCATACGTTCTACTATCTCCCTCACTTCCTGCTGGTGCAAGTGTTCCGCTCGTTAACTGAAATGCTTTATCGGCATTTTCTATCGTTGGTTCTGCTTCCCCATAGAACTTTAAATTATGAGGTGTACTTCCATCTAGCGATGCTTTAATATATTCATAACTTAATCTTTTTTCTATACTTGGACTATTGATATCTTCTAAATTCACTCCATAATATGCATAAGTATTACAAGTATTTGTTATGGTAAATGTATAAGGTGTAAGTAATAATCCTTCTTCATCGGTAATAGGCATAGCACTTTCAAGTTGTATATTATTTTCTTCATTCATTAATGTTACCTCAAAACAACTGACTCCTAACGTATTAAAATCGTTCTGAGCATAAGTGAATCGCCAATATGCATAACTAGCTCCTATACTGATCAAGCCTATTAGTAAAATAAGAGTTATAAAGAGAAACAGGTTCCTTTTTTGTTTAAAGAACCCCCCCTAAAATTTTTTCAAAACACTTTTTCATAACTCTCTCCTACCTTTTCTTATTTTAAGAGTACTATAGTTTTTATATAAATTCAACTATTAACTTTCGTTTTTGTTTCTGTTTCCTTTAATAATGGCAAACAAAACACAGCATAAAAAGGAATTGTTTTAATATTTTGTTTATAACTGAAATTTTTTTCTGAGATGCAGAGAGAATAGATTGGATGATAATCCTGATTATAAACGCTTAAACTCTTTGAATTGGATTTTTTATTTGATATTACTTGTACCGGAATAATTTTAGAATTGATTTGAATCAGAAAATCTAACTCGCTGTTTCCTTTTTTCTCACCTTTTCTAGTCCAGTAATATAAAGGAAGTTTTAATTTTGTGAGTTCATTCGCAACATAGGTTTCTAATAAAATATCTTGATGTGGATAAGTAGTTTCATACATAATTTCATAGTTTTTGGTATTTGTAATGTTACATAGAACTCCGGTATCGTTTGTATATAGTTTGAATTTTTCAGAGTTGCTATTTTCTATTAACGGATTTTTTGGTTCAGGAGCTTCATAGCTAATATTAATAAGTTTGCTTTGCAACAGTTTTTTTAAGGCAGGTAAGTAATCTCTTTTTCGATTATCTACTGCACCAATTTTTGTAAACATAAACTTTTGATTGGCTTTCATTAGTTGTCCTGGAATAGATTTGTATATTTTTACTATACGGTCCGTTTCATTTCTTTTGTTCATCTTTTGCATGTCAGAAAGATAATCCTCTGTTATCTTTGTCATAATATTTTGGTCCATTAAAACAAAGTCTTTTTCATTTTGGATAAATGATTTTATATTCTCAGGCATTCCACCTAAATATAAGAATTGATGGAATAAGTTTAATAAAATTTCATGAAATTGTTTTAGCATCGGTTTGTTATTTATAAAACATTGCTGAATCATTTCAATGAACTTTGTGTTGCCAGTCGCGGCTAAAAATTCTGAAAAACTCATTGGATACATCTGTTTTATTTCTACTTTTTCTTTTAGAGACTCAAATTCTTTTTCTTTTAAAGTTGTTTCTAGTAATGAGCTAGCACAGATTACTTTATAAGATTTTTGGCTGTTTGCAAATAGAGGAAGAATACTTATAAATTCTTTACTTTCGTGAATTTCGTCTATAAACAAAATTGTGTTTGGATCATCCAGTTTTGTATTAAATTTTGTTTCTAAATATTTTACTTTGTCTTGAAATAGGTGAATTTTTTTGAATGTTGTGATTACTTCTTTTTCTGTTTCTAAATTTAAATAAAGGATGTTTTGAAAATACGTCTTGCAAAATTCATTAATTAAATAAGTTTTACCAATATGTCTAGGTCCAATTACTAGTAAAGGAGTCGGCATTCCTTTGTCATACCAATTTACTATTTTTTTCCAAAATAATCGTTTCATACCTTCACCACCCTAGTTAAAATATAGCATTTAAAAGTGGAAAAATCAATAGTATTGGCTATTTTTCGACTTTATTTTCTTTTTGAATTGGTATTTTTTCTTTATTATAGGCCAATAGCATCAAAATTTGCGACATCTTCTTGTAATTTCACTAGAAGTTGGGGGTCTTGCAGTATTTTTTCTTTTAAGAAGTCTAAATTGTCAAAAAGAATATTTGATTTATATAACATGACGTTCAAAATATTAATATTTAGATGTTTTAAAAGATTTAAATTTTCGCATACTTTTTTTTCACTTGTTAAGAATAACGTTTGTGTTTCATCTGATAGTTCTTGTTTTATTTGTAGATATTCTTGTTCAGTAAAAAATTTTTTAAGATAATCCATATTCTTTTTCCTCTCTTCCAAACTTTAAGGTTGTGAAAATTAAATCGAGACTTTCTTCGTTTAATAAAGAATTATATGTAATTGCAAATAAGAGTGCTTCTTCTAAGTTTTCCACATGATTTTTCTTTAAAATGGAGTAAATTCTTAGTACTTTTAGTCTTGAAATGATAACGGCACCAAAGACATATTGCAAATCATGGCCAATTACATGGTGATATGTTTCTAGATTTTGAATAAGGGGGTCATTTAAAATGTCTTCCTCAAATGATATGTCTAAATTCTTAGCAATGATTGCTTTATACTTTTTGTAATTTGGTAAGTACTTTGATGTTGAAAAATTTATAAAATTATTTTTTACAAATTCATCTAATGACTTTCCATGTGCTAGTTTCATAAAGCCATCACTGACAAATTCATAATTTAATTTTTCTGGTTCTTTTTTGGCATATACGTTTTCATTGTAAGTACCAGAAGAAGACTCACCCTTTAATTTGTAAAGAGACGCAATATACTCTTTCTTGATCATCTGGATTTTACTTGGATATTTTTTAAATAGTTGCCATGCTCTTTATTCATAGGATTTAATAGTTCTACTTCGGTTGCACTATCACACTTGGTAATTAAATCAGAAAAAGTTAAAGTAGATACTGGGAAATTATCTTTATTGCTCTCATCATATATTGGTATTGTGTTAATATTTGTAAATTTTCTAATAATTTTTTATGTGGTGTTTTGATGGTAGAAATATTTTTAGCATGAGCAAGGGAAACATCAAAGCCCAATTCTTGTAAAAACTGTTCGTTTTCTTTCATTTCTTCATGGCTAATTTGATAAGCTGCTTTCGCTAGTAACATGGTTTTGCCTTTGGTTTTCGCATCGGTTTCTTGATTTTCTTTTGCACTTTTTTGTTTTGAGATATTGCGTATCCAAACACTAGGTGTGGTAAAGTATATGTCATAAAGTTCACCATTTTGTCTTAATTTTTCATACCGACTTTTTACTGAATTCGCTGTTCCATAAATGCAGATGGTTAATAAGTTAAATGGTTCAAAGCAAGTTAGCAAATTTGGTTTGTTATGAGCTAAATCTTCTGTTTGCAAATATTTTAAAATGTACAGCATTTTATCATATTACACTTTTTATTACTAGTTGTTTGATATTTTTTTATTTCTAAGTTGAATGTTTTTTTATTAACATTTAAAAAAGGATAGTTTATCACTATCCGAAATAATCAAGAATTCCTTCGAGTTCATCTGTAATTGGTGAAAGGATAAACTTCATATAAATGTAATATGCTGAAGTTAGTAAAATAGATAAACATACAAGATTGAAATAATATTTTGCATTTCCTTCTAACGCTATTTCATCATTCATTGTTTCATAAATCATTAATAATGAGTATACTCCACCCATCACTGTTACAACCATTCCTAAAGGAGCCCAGATCAAAGTTAATATTGAAGCGATAATTGATGCTGAAATATAGGGATATTCCAAAAATAAAAGTTACAATTTAAATAATAAAAAAAGACAACAACCAAAACTATATGATAAA
>CALVOL010000028.1 GCA_944350285.1 uncultured Bacilli bacterium
ACAATATATTCGATTATTCTATTAAATAAATCTAAATTAGTAATCTTAAACCTTTCAACAATATCCTTTACTACAATAGAATCATAAACATCAGATAAATACGTTTTAACTTGTTCTTCATCAGTTAAAACAAATCTTTGAGGCATTCCACCCAACAACATATATTCATCAAAATAAGGTTTTAATTCATACTTATTTTTATCTAAAATATTTTTATATTCACAGACTTCTTTAAAAGTAAAAGGGTAAATTTTAAAACTTACATAACGACCAGCTAAATGTGTCGCATACTCACCTGACAATAAATCACTATTAGAACCGGTCACAAATAAGGATACTTTATCTCCATAGTCAGCTTTAAAAGAATTAACAGCAAGTTCCCATCTTGTAACCCTGTGAATTTCGTCTAAAAAAATATAGTACTTATCTTGATCGATCATTTTGGATTTTATATACTTATATAAATCATCATCATTTCGTATATCAGTATATTCTTTCGACTCGATATTCATATAAATAATATGATCTTTTTTGACTCCCGTTTCCTTAATTTCATCAATAATCTGTCTTAAAACAACGGATTTGCCACACCTTCTAATACCTGTAATCACTTTAATTAGATCTACATCATAAAACGGTCTTATTTTAGATAAATACTTTTCACGAATAATCATATTATACGCCCTTTCTAAAATAATTATATAATAGTAAAAAATATTTGTCAATTTTGTATTACATAAAACACAAAAGTTACAAATATTTGGGTTTTGTATTACCCGAAATACAAAATCATAAAATAGTGAAATTTTATATTATACAAAATACAAAATTTGAAATACAACAAAAAAGGTAAGACTATTACATCTTACCCTATACTAATTCTAAACGAACTTGTAAAGCATCGTCCCCAACACGTTCTTTAATTTTAATAATTCTAGTGTATCCACCATTTCTGTCTTGATATTTTGGAGCAAGTTCATTAAATACTTTACTTACTACCTCATTATCATTGTGAACAAATGCTAAAGCTTTTCTTCTTGAAACCAAAGTTCCTCTTTTTCCGTAGGTAATTAATTTATCAACAAATTTACGTACTTCTTTTGCTCTAGCTTCTGTAGTAACTACATAACCGTTTAAGATAACAGTTTTTGTAAGTCCTGCTAAAATACTTCTTCTTTGACGTGTTTCTCTTCCTAATTTTCTATAAGCCATACCTCTTACCTCCTTTAATCGCGGAACTTAAGTCCCATTTCTTCTACTTTATCTAATACTTCTTTTAATGATTTCTTACCTAAATTACGTA
Source organism: uncultured Bacilli bacterium (assembly GCA_944350285.1). Taxonomy (GTDB): domain Bacteria; phylum Bacillota_I; class Bacilli_A; order RF39; family UBA660; genus Ventrenecus. The sequence continues at coordinate 1,304 of CALVOL010000028.1, forward strand.
TCTTAGTAACTTCCACTTCACGTTTATTGATTAAATCTTGAACCGTATGAATTCCTGCTCTCTTTAAGCAGTTATAAGCACGTACAGAGAATTCAATCTCTTCAATTGGAGTTTCAAGTGTCTTAGTAATAGTATCTACTTTCTTTTCGCTCATTAAACCAGATACATCACTAATTGCATTTAAATCTGCAACAATATTAAAGTGTTCAATCAAAATCTTAGCAGCAAGTGCCATACATTCTTCTGGAGTAATACTTCCATTTGTTTCAATTTCCATAATTAACTTATCAAAGTTCTCATTATGTCCAACACGAGCACTTTCTACATCAACAGAAACTCTTTCTACTGGACTGTATAAAGAATCGATTGCAATCACTCCTGGTTTATCTTCTGCAAATAATTTTTGATTTTCTTTAGAATCTACATAACCTTTACCATTATTACATGTTAAAGTCATATCGATTTTTCCACCTTCTACTAAGTTACAAATCACAAAATCAGGATTAACAACTTCAATATCAGGATCATGTTCAATCATACCTGCAGTAACAGGTCCTGGAGTATTTGCACTTAAATGCATAGTTTTTGCTTCTTCACTATGATTTTTTAAAACAACACTCTTCAAATTTAATACAATTGCAGTAACGTCTTCATAAACTCCATCTATTTTTTGGAATTCATGTAACACTCCATCAATTTTCACAGTAGTAATTGCACATCCAGGCATGCTAGATAACATAACTCTTCTAAGCGCAGTACCAACTGTTGTACCAAATCCTCTCTCTAATGGTTCTAATTCAAACTTAGCAAAATGATTGCTATCTTGATATTCTGTAATTTTATATTCTGGTTTCTCAAATTTAATCATATATTAACATTCCTTTCCATCACTAATTTCTAGGTCTTTTTGGTGGACGGCATCCGTTGTGTGGAATTGGTGTTTCGTCTACGATACTTGTAACTTCTAATCCTACAGCTTGTAATTGTCTAATCGCATTTTCTCTACCAGCACCTAAACCTTTTACATGTACTTCAACCTTTTTCACGCCACATTCCATAGCAGCACGTCCAGCAGCCTCAGCACTTGTTCCAGCTGCAAAAGGAGTTTTCTTTTTACTTCCCTTGTAACCAATTGTTCCAGCACTTGCCCAACTAATGACATTTCCATCTTTATCAGTAATAGTCACGATTGTATTGTTATATGTAGAATGAATGTGTGCAACTGCTTCAGGAATATTCTTTTTAACTTTTCTTTTTCTTCTATTATATGCCATAAACACTTACCTCCTATTTACCTGCTTTTTTCTTATTAGCAACTACTTTACCTCTACCTTTTCTAGTATGAGCATTGCGGTTTGTTCTTTGTCCTCTAACAGGAAGTCCTTTTTTATGACGAACTCCTTGATATGAGTTAATTTCCATTTTTTCTTTAATACTTAATTGTACTTCACGACGAAGATCACCTTCAACAGTATACTTATCCACTTCTTTACGTAATGCTTGGATTTCTTCATCTGTTAAGTCTTTTACCTTGCATTCTGGATTAACACCTGCATTCTTACAGATTGTACGAGCCAAAGGTCTACCAATACCATAAATAGCAGTTAACCCAATGCAAATATGTTTTTCATTTGGTAATTCAATATTCTTAATTCTTGCCATATAAACACTCCTTCTAACCTTGAACTTGTCTGTGTTTTGGATTTTCACAGATTACCATAACTTTACCTTTTCTTCTAATTACCTTGCATTTTCTGCAAATAGGCTTTACTGAAGCTCTAACTTTCATAATTAACCTCCATTATCTCTTATTCCATGTAATTCGCCCACGTGTTAAATCATAAGGAGAAAGCTCAATGGTCACTGTATCACCTGGTAGAATACGAATCATATTCACTCGCATTTTACCAGAAACGTAGGCCTCTACAGTATATCCATTTTGAAGTTCTACAATATAGTCGCCACCCTTAGTAACGTCTACTACTTTTCCTTCTACTTCAATCTTATCTGATTTTGTACTGCTAGGTTGTCTTCTTTTAATAACATCCTTACTTTGTAAATTGCTTTTTCGATCATTTTTTTTCGCCATAATCATTCTCCCGTTAAAATTTCATATCCGTCACGCGTAACCGCGACAGTATGTTCAAAGTGAGCAGATGGACTTCCATCTTCCGTCACCACTGTCCAGTCATTATCCAACATAACAACATTTCGTTTTCCTAAATTCAGCATTGGTTCTATTGCTAAAACCATTCCTTCTTTTAAAACGAGGCCAGTGTTCTTCTCACCATAATTTGGAACATCAGGTTCTTCATGCATATTTGTTCCAATGCCATGTCCGACTAACTCTTCTACGACACTAAGTCCATGACTATGTGCATAAGACATAATTGCATAACTAACGTCTCCAATTCGCGCTCCAGGTCTCACTTGTTTTATTCCTTCGTAAAGAGCTTTCTCGGTGTCTACTACCATCTCTTTAACTCTAGCATCAACCTCTCCAACAAGATAAGTTCTTGTCATATCAGATTCATAACCAGCCTTACGAACAGTAAAATCAAGTTTGACAATATCTCCATTCTTAAGCTTACGCGTCTTACTTGGAATTCCATGAACGACTTCATCATTAATACAAATGCAGGCACTTGAAGGAAACCCCTCATATCCTAAACAAGAAGGATATGCATCATGACTTATAATAAAATCATAAATTTTTTTATCTAACTCGAAAGTCGTAACTCCCGGCTTAATAAACTTTTCCATTTCCTTATGTGCTAAATAATTAATGTGTCCTGCTTCTTTCATTAACTTAATTTCACGTTCACTTTTTATTGTCATCTATGACCTCCAATAAAGATTTAAGAGCACTTGTTTGATCCACATCATTATTTTGAAGCACCGTCAAACACCCTTTTTCTTGATAATAAGCTACTACAGGCATCGTACTCTCTAAAAACTTTGCGTAACGTACCTCATAAGACTCTAAGTTGTCATCATCTCTCTGTACAAGCGTCTCATGACAATCATCACACAACATTGAAACTTTTGGTTTAAACTCATCTATATAGATATTGTAACTACGATGACACTTCATGCAGATTCTTCTACCTAATAAACGGTCTAACAGAATCTTTTTATCTACATCAATATAAATGACTACAACATCTCTTTTTAAACCAGATAATATTATATCAAGTTTTTTTGCTTGTTGCAACGTTCTTGGAATACCATCTAAAATAATTGGTGTGGATAAAGAAATTTTAGAAAGTTCTTTTTCTACAATCTGCAAAATTGTTTCATCATCCACAAATGCCCCAGTACTCAAAAACGCTTTTAATTCTTCATTATGTTCTGCTTCACTTCGAAGCAAATCACCTGTACTAATTTGTGTAAACCCGCAGTGATGGATTAAATAATCACTAAATGTTCCTTTGCCCCCTAAAGGAGGAGCAAGAAAAATGACAGATTTCATTTTACTTGAAACTCCTGTGAGCAAAACGTCTTGAAACTAAACCACTTTGAATTTGCTTATAAGTTTCAATTGCAACACCGACAACGATTAAAATACCAGTTCCACCAATCGCAATGGATTGATCAAGACCAGTAATATTAGATACTAAGATAGGAAGTCCTGCAAGAATTGCAATAAATAAAGATCCTACCAAAGTCAAACGACTTACAACTGTACTAATATACTTCGTTGTCTCAGCTCCCGGTCTAACACCAGGAATATAAGCACCACCCTTATTTAAATTCTTACTCATTTCTTCTGGGTTCATAGCCATGAATGTATAGAAATAACTAAAGAAAATAATAAGAGCAATGTATAAAATAAATCCAGTCCACGATGTATACATAATATAATTATTTACAAAATCAATCGCTGATTGATTACCAATAATATTTACGATAATCGATGGAATAGTTAAGAGCATAGATGCAAAAATAACTGGCATAACACCCGCATAATTAATACGTAGTGGTAAATAAGACTCTTTTGCACCATAAGCACTTACTGTTTTATTAGCGTATTGAATTGGTATCTTACGTTCTGCAAGAGTAATCCATACAACACCAACGATTACAAGTAAATACATTAAAAGATAAAAGATAAAAAACAATACACCTACCCAAGTTGTATAAGTACCAGCACCAATAAAGAGTTCATAAGCACCAGTAAATACAGCAGGTAAAGAAAGTACAATACTTGCCATGATTAAAAGAGATTGACCATTACCAATACCTTTCATAGTAATACGATCTCCAAGCCATAACAAGAAAGAGGTACCAGCAGTCATAACTAAAGTAATCTTTAATATCATCGCTACATCAGTAACACCTAATAAGAATACAGTTAAAACATAAGCTTGAACGAATGCCAAAGCAATTCCCAAGTATCTTGTAATACGGTTAATCTTTTGCATTCCAACGTATCCTTGTTCTTTTAACTCTTTAAAATAAGGAATAATATCCATCGTTAAAATTTGAGTAACAATCGATGCATTGATATAAGGGGTAACACCAAGGCCGAAAATTGAAAATCTTTCAAATCCTCCACCACTCATAAGATTGAAAACTCCTAAAAAGTCTAATTGACCATAAAGAGTTCCCAACCATGGAGTGGCCCATACAATCGTAATTCCAGTACCTAAACAATAGATACCTAAACAAAATAAGGTAAAAAGGATTCTATGTCTCAAATCTTTCGCGTCTTTGCTGAGTATCTTGAGCTCCCTTTTTGCCATATTAGATCACCTCAGTTTTTCCACCCGCATTTTCAATTTTAGTAACAGCCACACTAGAGAAACGATTTGCTTTTACAGTTAGCTTCTTAGTGAGTTCTCCATTTGCTAAAACCTTAACACCACTTAATTGTTTTTTAATAATTCCTCTTTCCTTTAATACTTCTGGAGTTACAACATCTCCATCATTAAAGTACTTATCTAAATCACTTAAATTAATTACAGCATATTTTGTTTCAAAACGTGTATTTTTAAAACCTCTCTTAGGTAATCTTCTATACAATGGAGATTGACCACCTTGGAACCATGCACTAATACTTGCTCCACTACGAGCTTTTTGTCCTTTTTCTCCATGAGTAGAAGTTTTACCCATTCCACTACCAGGTCCACGACCTACACGTTTCACATTTTTTAATTCTTTTGTTTTAGGTAAACTTTCTAATCTCATCTTATAACTCCTCGACTTTCTTTCCGCGTAATGCCGCAATCTTTGCAGGTGTTCTAACAGATTTTAATGCCTCTAAAGTAGCTTTAGCAACATTAACTTTAGTATTGCTTCCTAAACTCTTAGAAACAATATCTTTTACACCAGCAAGTTCTAAAACTGCACGAGCAGCACCACCAGCGATAACACCAGTACCTTCTTTTGCAGGTTTTACTAAAACAATAGCACGTCCAATTTTTCCCATAGCTTCATGAGGAATAGTACGATTATCTTGAAGAGCTACACGAATTACATTCTTATTTGCAGCCTTACTTGCTTTAGCAATTGCATCATTAACTTCATTAGCTTTACCAGTACCGATACCAACTAAGCCTTTACGGTTACCAACAACAACAGTTGCAGAGAAACGGAAATGTCTACCACCTTTTGTAACCTTTGTTACACGACTTAAATTAATTACTTTTTCTTCCAATAATTTTTTTCTTGGATCTACATTTTGTCTAGCCATATAAACCTCCTAAAACTCCAAGCCGTTTTCACGAGCTGCATCTGCTAAAGCTGCAACACGTCCATGATATAGGTAACCACCTCTATCAAATACGACTTTCTCTATTTTTGCTTTTTTACATTTCTCGGCGATATCTTTTCCAACAGCCTTAGCGCCAAGAATATTACCACCGTTTACTTTTAAAATTTTAGAAGAAGAGCTAGCTAAAGTAACGCCCTTATTGTCATCAATCACTTGTGCATAAATCTCTTTATTGGAACGAAAAACATTAAGTCTTGGAGATGTCGCAGTTCCACTAATTGTTTTTCTAACTCTAGCATGACGTCTTTGTCTTGCTACATTTCTAGATTCTTTCTTTATCATATTATCACCTACTTAGCCGCTTTCTTTCCTTCTTTACGACGTACATGTTCGCCTTTATATCGAATTCCTTTTCCTTTATAAGGTTCTGGACTTCTTATTTCACGAATTTTAGCCGCAAATTCAGATACTTTTTGTTTATCAATACCAGAAAGTTCAATTTCGGTATTACTAATAGATTTTACTGAAATTCCTTCAGGACAAACCATTTCAACAGGATGAGAAAAACCAGCATGAATACCAATTTTATTTCCTGAAACATTGAAACGATAACCTACACCAACAATTTCTAGTCCTTTTGTATATCCATCGCTTACACCAATTAACATATTTTCAATTAAAGAATTCATTGTACCCACAATTACGTTAGCACGAGGAGATTCATTTACTGGAGTAGTCTCAATAACTCCGTCAGTAATGGTTACAGTAACTAATGGATCAATATTTAACTCTAAAGTTCCTTTACCAGACTTAGCAGTAAACACTGAACCATTTAAACTAGCTTCAACACCAGTTGGGATTTGTAATTTACGTTTTCCTATTCTACTCATAAATTTTCCTTACCAAATATAGGCAAGTACTTCGCCTCCTAACCGTGATGCTCTAGCTTCTTTATCTGTCATTAATCCTTTAGAAGTAGAAATAATCGCAATTCCAAGACCATTTAATACATAAGGAATTTCATCAACCTTTGCATAAACTCTTAAACCACTCTTACTAATTCTCTTTAAACCAGTAATAACTCTTTCCTTACGATCTCCATACTTCAAAGTTAATGTCATTTTATCCCCATTCGCATTTTTCTCATAAACATAATCAGCGATATAACCTTCTCTTTTCAAGATTTTAGCAATATCTAAAGTCATCTTTGTGCCAATAACTTCTACTGTATCATGTTTTAATTGATTTGCATTACGAATTCTTGTAAGCATATCTGCAATCTTATCTTGTACCATAACTTATACCTCCTACCAACTTGCTTTCTTTACACCAGGAATCTTACCTTCATTGGCAAGTTCTCTGAAGCAAATACGACATAAATGATATTTACGTAGAACACCGTGAGGTCTTCCACATCTTTCACAACGTGTGTAAGCACGTGAACTAAATTTTGGTGTACGAGATTGTTTTACTTTTAAACTTGTCTTTGCCATGAGACTCACTCCTTATCCTCTAAAAGGCATTTTAAATCCTGCAAGTAATGCCTTAGCTTCTTCATTCGTCTTGGCAGTTGTAACAAATACAATATCCATACCACGAATTTTCAAAATACTATCATATTCAATTTCCGGGAAAATTAATTGTTCTTTTACTCCCAAAGTATAGTTTCCATGACCATCAAAAGCAGTCTTAGATACACCACGGAAATCTCTTACACGAGGAAGTGCAACACGAATTAATTTTTCTAAGAAAACATACATCTTTTCCCCACGAAGTGTTACTTTCACTCCGATAGGATGTCCTTCACGAATTTTAAATCCAGCGATAGACTTATGTGCCTTCGTAACAACTGCTTTTTGACCAGTAATAGTCTCTAAGTCTTTTAAAGCAGCTTCAATATATTTTTCATCAGTGTGACCTTCACCAACACCAATATTAATGACAATTTTTTCTAATTTAGGAACTTCCATAACTGACGAATAGTTAAATTCTTTCATTAACGCAGGAACAATGTCCTTTTTATATAATTCTTTATATGTACTCATAAATTCCCACCTTAATTTTTACCTTTCTTATTTTCCACTTTTTTCACGTTAGATACATGAATAGGAGCTTCGATATCGAATATTCCTCCACTTTCATTCGCGTTATTAGGTTTTTGATGTTTTTTTACAAGGTTTAATCCTTCTACAACAACTTTATCTTTTTTTCTTAAAGTTTTAATAACTTTGCCAGTTTTTCCTTTATCTTTACCAGCAATAATTTCTACTTGATCATTGACTTTTATTTTCATAGTACCTCCTAAATAACCTCACTAGCTAAAGAGACAATCTTCATAAAATCTTTTTCACGAAGTTCTCTAGCAACTGGACCTAATACACGTGTACCAAGCGGTGTCTTATCATCTTTAATAATAACGCATGCATTATCATCAAATTTAATATAACTTCCGTCAGCTCTTCTTACACCTTCAACACTTCTAACAATAACAGCTTTTACAACTTTTCCTTTTTTTAAGTTACTATTTGGAATAGCCTTTTTTACAGTACAAACTACAACATCACCAATATTTGCAGTTTTACGATTACTTCCACCCAAACATCTAATTACTAAGACTTCACGAGCTCCAGTATTATCTGCAACCTTAAGTCTAGATTCTTGCATCACCATGAGTTACCTCCTATAAAATGACAGCTTCAATTAGTACTTCAACAAGTTCATATCTCTTTGTTTTTGATAATGGTCTTGTTGCTCTAATTCTTACTGTATCTCCTACTTTTGCTACATTCTTTTCATCATGTGCAGCATATTTTTTAGAATATTTTACACGTTTTCCGTATAGTGGATGTTTTTTATGGGTTTCAACTAAAACTGTAATGGTTTTATCGTTTTTTGCACTAACGACTTTTCCAACTAATTCAGCTTTTCTTTTTTCTGCCATTATTTGTTACCTCCTTCAGGTTGTTCCATTTCTCTTTCTTTTAAAATTGTCATCATTCTTGCAATATCTTTCTTTAAAGCACTCATTGTATGAGGTTTCTCTAAAGACCCTCTTGCATTTTGCATACGCATATTAAGTAATTCACTTTTTCCATCTTTAATTTTTTCTAATATTTCTTCATTAGATAACTTACGAATTTCCTGAGCAGTCATTAGATTTCACCTTCTTTTTTTACAAATTTACATTTTACTGGTAACTTATGAGAAGCAAGTCTTAATGCTTCACGAGCAATTTCTTCGCTAACTCCAGAAATCTCAAACATGATCTTTCCTTCCTTAACTACTGCTACCCATTCTTCTACGTTACCTTTACCTTTACCTTGACGAGTTTCCAAAGGTTTTTTCGTTCTAGCTAAATGAGGGAAAATATTAATATATACTTTACCTCCACGCTTCATATAACGAGTCATCGCAATACGAGCAGCTTCAATTTGGCGAGCAGTAACATAGTTACCTTCGCGAGCCTGAAGTCCAAATTCACCAAAATGAAGTTCTGTATTTCCTTTTGCATGACCTTCATAAGACAAACGATGTGGTTTACGATACTTAGTTCTCTTTGGCATCAACATGTTGGTCACACTCCTTTACATTTTTCTTTTCAGGAAGAATTTCTCCTTTATAAATCCATACTTTAACACCAATTTTTCCATAAGTAGTATCTGCTTCACTTTGTGCATAATCGATATCAGCACGAATTGTATGAAGAGGAACAGTTCCTTCTGTATAACCTTCACTACGAGCCATTTCTACACCACCTAAACGACCAGAAACTAATGTTTTAATACCTTTAGCTCCAGCTTTCATAGTATTTCTAATAGCTCTTTTTTGAGCACTTCTGAATGGTGCACGATTTTCAATTTGCATTGCAATATTATCTGCAACAAGTTGTGCACATAAATCAGCACTCTTAGAAACATCAACGATAGATACATAAACTTCTTCACCCACAACGCGAGCTAATTCTTTACGTAACTTTTCGATGTCTTCTCCACCACGTCCAATAATCACTCCTGGCTTTGCAGTATTGATTGTAATTTCTGGACGGTTCTTTTTACGTTCAATAATGATAGAAGCAACAGCTGCATCTTTTAGTCTTTTCTTTAAATAATCACGAATTTTTAAATCTTGATTTAAAGTTTTACCAAAATCTTTTTTATTAGCATACCATCTAGATTCCCAATCCTTATTAACACCTAAACGATATCCCACAGGATTAACTTTTTGTCCCATTAGTTGTTGCCTCCTTTCCCGTCGCTTACGCGAACTATAATATGACTTGTTCTTTTATCTCTGCGATCTACATTACCACGACTTGCAAATTTTACTCTTTTATAAACAGGTCCAGGATTTACCATGCACTCTGAAATAAATAAGTCACTTTCTTTTGCATCAAAGTTGTTAACCGCATTTGCAATAGCACTTTCAAGTACTTTTTTAATTAAACGACTTGATTTAGTGTTTGTTGTATCTAAGATAGCGCGAGCAGCTTGAATATCTTTTCCACGGATTAAATCCATAGTCATTCTTGCTTTTCTTGGAGCTACCATAGCACTTTTATGAATTGCATAAGTTTCCATAACACTCCTCCTACTTCTGACCTGCATGTCCGCCAAACTTACGAGTAGCCGCGAACTCACCTAATTTATGTCCAACCATTTCTTCTGTTACATAAACAGGAATAAAATCTTTTCCATTATGAACAGCAAATGTATGGCCTACAAAACTTGGGAATATAGTAGAACGACGAGAATATGTTTTAATAACTTCTTTTTTGTTTTCTTGATTTAATTTATCGACCTTTTTAAGTAAATGTTCATCAGCAAAAGGTCCTTTTTTTAAACTTCTAGCCATTATTTATCCTCCTATTTCTTTCTACGACTAACAATAAGTTTGTCAGAAGCCTTTTTATTTTTTCTAGTTTTATATCCAAGAGCTGGTTTACCCCAAGGTGTCATTGGACTCTTACGTCCAACTGGAGCACGTCCTTCACCACCACCATGTGGGTGATCATTAGGGTTCATAACAGAACCACGGTTTGTAGGACGAATTCCCATATGTCTTTTTCTTCCGGCTTTTCCAAGATTTACTAATTCATAATCTTCGTTACCAACAACACCAATCGTTGCCATACAGTTTCCTAAGATTTTTCTTGTTTCACCAGATTGTAAACGAACCAAAACATATTTTCCTTCACGACCTAATATTTGTGCACTAGTTCCTGCACTACGGCAAAGACTAGCACCACTACCAGGATTAAGTTCGATACAATGAATTACTGTACCAACTGGAATACTTTGAAGTGGAAGTGCATTACCAACTTTAATATCAGCATTTTCTCCATTTTCAATTATCATTCCAACCTTTAATCCCTTAGGAGCAATAATATATCTCTTTTCACCATCTAAATAATTGATTAAAGCGATATTTGCATTACGGTTTGGATCGTATTCAATTGTTGCAACACGTCCTGTTACACCAATCTTATTACGTTTAAAATCGATGACACGATATTTTCTCTTAGCTCCTCCACCAATATGACGAACAGTAAGTTTTCCTTGATTATTACGTCCACCGCTGCGAGTTTTCTTCACTAAAAGAGATTTCGTAGGAGTAGAAGTTGTAAGTTCTTCATTTGCTAAAGTACTCATTCCTCTACGGCCATTTGTTGTTGGTTTATATTTCTTAATTGCCATAAAATACCTCCTACATTTCAATTGATGAACCTTGAGCTAAGGTCACAATTGCTTTCTTATAAGTTTTTGTCTTGCCAGTATAACGGCCGACACGACGATCCTTTGGCTTAGTATTAAGTGTATTAACATTTAATACTTTCACGCCAAATTGACGTTCAATTTCACTCTTAATTTGAGTCTTTGTAGCTCTCTTATCCACTTTAAAAGTATAAACACCATTTTGTTGAGCAGTTACACTCTTTTCAGTAATAACAGGGCCAAAAATAATATCCGGATTACGCATTTAACATACCCTCCTCGAGTTTCTTTAAAGCAGCTTCATCAAAGACTAATGTATCAGCATTTACAATATCTAACACATTAATTTCATCTACTAAAATATGATAAGCATATCCTAAATTGCGACAAGCCATATATAAGTTTTCACAATCACTCTCTGTAACAAATAATACTTTACCTTCTAATTTAGCATCAGAAATTAACTTCTTAACATCTTTTGTTTTCGTACTAGGTAATTCTAGTGTTTCAAAAACAACAACTGCTTTTTGATTTAACTTATCAGCTAAAGCACTTTGAAGTGCTAAAACTCTTTCTTTCTTATTAATTTTAAAACCATAATCTCTAGGTTGTACGCCATGAGCAATACCGCCGCCTACCCATTGAGTAGCACGGATACTTCCTTGACGAGCACGTCCTGTTCCTTTTTGTCTCCATGGTTTTCTTCCACCACCGCTTACTTCACTACGGTTCTTTGTTTTATGAGTTCCTTGACGAGTTGCCGCAAGTTGTAAGCGAATCATTTTTTTTAATGCATCTTCGTGTACTTCTTTACCCCAAACAGAATCATTTAAGGTAATGTCACGAACTTTTTGAGCATTTAAATCTTTTACTTCTACTTTTGCCATTTTACATTTCCTTTCTATGATTCTATTCTTGAGTTTCTGTAGCAGTTTCTTCTGTAGTTTCTTCCACTGCTGCCTCTACAACTGGTGTTTCTTCTACTACTTCATCTACTACAGTCTCTTCATAAGAAATAATCTCTTTTGGATTTTTCTTAACTGTATTTTTAATAGCACTCTTAATAAGTACTAAAGCATTTTTAGCTCCTGGAACATTTCCACTAACTAAAATATAATTCTCTGCTGGATTTACTTCGATGATTTCAAGATTTTGAACAGTAACAGTAACATTACCCATATGTCCTGGTAACTTCTTACCCTTCAAAACTCTCTTTGGAAGCATTGTACCTAAAGATCCAGGCCCTCTATGATAATGAGATCCGTGAGCCATAGGTCCACGACTTTGTCCATGTCTTTTAATAGTACCAGCAAATCCTTTACCTTTACTTGTACCAGTAACGTCAACAATGTCTCCTACTTCAAATACATCAGCACTTACTTTATCTCCAACTTGATAACCTTCGCAATCACGAATTTCTTTCAAGAAGCGCTTAGGAGTTGTGTTAGCTTTTTTTGCGTGACCAACACTTGCACGACTAGCATTTTTTTCTTTCTTGTCTACTACGCCAAGTTGAATAGCATTATAACCGTCAGTTTCAACAGTTTTTACTTGCATAACTGTATTAGGTTCTACACTAACAACAGTTACAGGAATAAGCTTACCTTCAGTAGTAAAAACTTGAGTCATTCCAACCTTGCGTCCTAAGATTCCTTTCATTCCCATTTCCTTTCTAATCATTATAATTTGATATTAATGTCTACACCGCTTGGTAAATCAAGTCTTGTTAAAGCATCAATAACTTCTTTACTAGGATTTAAAATATCAATAAGTCTCTTGTGAGTACGACTTTCAAATTGTTCACGAGAGTCTTTGTATTTATGTACAGCTCTTAAAACAGTTACTCTTTCAATTTCAGTTGGAAGAGGAACAGGTCCAGAAACAGTACCTCCTAATCTCTTAACAGTTTCCACAATTTTTCCAGCAGCTAAATCTAATACTTTAGAGTCAAAAGCCTTCAAATTGATACGAACTTTACTCTTTGACATAACATATGTCCTCCTTTCGCCTATATCTTGTATAGACTTGCTCCGTAGCAAGTTCTCTGATAAACTGCAGCAACGTCGCCAAGTGTATCAGTAACCTCACACATCACAGCCGTCATACAAAGTCAATTGTACACTAGAATTATATGAAATGCAAGCATTTTTTTCACTGTTGTTAATCCTTTTTTAAAAAGATACCTTATCATTAATAAAAAAGATTCCGATATATATTGTATAATATCTCTTT
>CALVOL010000029.1 GCA_944350285.1 uncultured Bacilli bacterium
GGTCTTAAAGATAAAAATTTATTTTTTTGTTTTCCATATTTTTTTACTTCATCTGGCACAACAGGTCTTGGACCTATCAATGACATATCGCCAAGGAAAATATTTAGAAATTGAGGAAACTCATCTAAGCTTGTTTTTCTTAAAAAATTTCCTACTTTTGTAATTCTTGGATCATTATCAATTTTACGATCTCTTAAATACTCTTTTCTTTTTTCAGGATTATTTTTTAGCCAATCTTCTAATATTTCTTCGGCATTGACAACCATAGTTCTAAATTTAAAGATACGAATTTCTTTACCATGCTTTCCTAATCTCTTTTGACGATAAAAAATACTATGAAAATCTCCACTCAAAAGATATAGAACCTTTACAAATATCATCAGAGGAACTAAAAGGAGAATTCCTACAAAACTTATTAGAACATCAGCGACTCTTTTTAATACAAAATATAAATATTTAAGGGGAACCACTTTTACCGTATCACCTGTAATAGCCATTTCCTTATCCATAATGATATCACCTATACAATTTCTTTTTTGCATGTTCATTGTACCATTAAAGAGACAAAAAAACAATTCAATTTCCTTTATTTGACAATATTTTACTATTAATAGTATTGTCTTTTTTTTCGCCATTATGTAAAAATTATGTCGAACGATTTTTTCTTTAAAAAAAAGGAAGCTATTATTTCTCTTGGAATAGTTATAGTAGGAGGTTATAAATATGAAAAAATTATTATTTGTTTTGAGCATCGCGGGGTTTCTGGTTGCCAGAACTCAGTGCAATGCTGCTGAAATATCCTCGTCTTTTGATCGAACTTTTATTGGTAATTACCATTATGTCGATCAAAATGGACGTTTTGGAGATTTCGAATTGTTCAAGCGAAGGGAGGATGGCCGGATCGCTTATTGCATTGAACCTGGTGTCTCTTTCTCTTCTTCAGAATATCAAGGGGCCTATGGCTTAACAAACCAAGAACTAGCTAATAGGGTTGGCATTACCGAAAAGCAACTTCAAAGAATTAGCTTGATCGCTTATTTTGCCTATGGATATGGGGATCATAATAATTCTGAATGGATTGTTGCTGCTCAAGCAAAGATTTGGGATATATTAGGAAGGCAATATCAATTTACTAGTCGAAATTCCTCTGCTAATCCTTGGGCTTATGTTATTCCGACACCGCCTGAAATTCAAGAAAAAATGGATGCTTTAGATCGATTTATCACTATGTATAATACCCTTCCACCTATAAGTGGTTCTGAGCTTGTGATTCCGGTAGGCGAAACTTATTCCCTTGCTACGAATCCATTATCCTTTTATCAAATTCAAGGAAATCATCCAGAAGTTAGTTTAGTTGGTAATGTTTTATCTATTTCGCCAAAAGAAGAAAGTGAAACTACTGTCACATTAAAACAAAATCTGGATATCTATAGTTCTCCTTTTATCGTCTATTATCGCAATGATAGTCAGAACTTATTTTTAACAGGAAATATTCCTAACCGAGAGCTTTCCTTTTCTTATAAAGCGGTTACTGGTAAAGCTGAAATTATAAAACTAGATAAGGACACTAATAGTTGTTTCTCCTCTTCTGGAAAAGTTATGGGAGATGCCATTTATGGTCTTTATAAAACTGATGGTACATTAGTACAAAAAGTTACTGTTTCAAATTGTAAGGGAACTGCCGAACATTTAACAGTAGGTGAATATTATTGGCAAGAAATCGAAGCACCATATGGCTATCTTCTAGATACTCAAAAATATTATTTCAACTTGAAGTACCATGATATTTTAAATACTTCCGTAACTCAAGTTTACGATGAAGAAGATATTAAAAAAATTATCATTCATAAAGAGTATCTTAAAGAAAATGAAACTTTAATGCCTGAAGAAGGAATTAAATTTGAAATTATCGATAAAAATCTAGATCAAATCGTGGCTACTTTAGTTACAGACGAAAATGGATTAGCTAGCACAATGCTACATTACGGTACATATCTCATTCGACAAGTAAGCGGGACTTCAGGATATCAATTTATAGAAGAGCAAGAGTTTGTGGTCAATGAAGATAGTCAGAATGAAATGACTTATTCGTTTGTCAACAAACCATATTTGAAAGATATTAAGGTTTTAAAAAAGGATAATAGTCTTAAAAATCCGATTTTACAAGCAGGTATTCAGTTTAAGTTATACGATACTATAAATAAAAAGTATATTTGTCGTAATGAGGAATGTACTTTTGAAACTAATGAATATGGAGAATTAATTATCACTGATTTATATTACTCTACTTATCGTTTGGAAGAAATTGATCAAAATTTTAACGGATATCTTTGGAATCAAGAGCCTTTGGAATTTATTGTAGATGAAAATAGCTCAGATGAAATTCTTTTGGAATTTTTTAATCAACCTGTTCAGGGAGCGATCGAAATTTATAAGACAACCGAAGAAGGTACTCCGTTACAAGATGTAGTATTTCAAATATTTGCAAAAGAAGATATTTATCAAAATCAGGTATTACTTTATCATAAAGATGAACTGGTAGCAGAAATTGTAACGGATAAAGACGGCAAAGCAACATTAATTGGACTTCCATTAGGTACTTATGTTGTTAAAGAGTTAAGACCATTGGATGGTTATGAAATCGATACAAATTCCTATGATATTGTCTTACAATATGAAAATAACGTCACACCTGTTGTTTATGGAAATTTAAATCTTGTAAATTATAAAGTTCCCGAAACAAAAAAGAATCGCTCTTGGATTCCATTTCATATATTATTTTTAGGATTAGGATATTTCATATATGAAAAAAGGTATTTTTATTTGTAGTTTTCTATTTCTTTGTTTACTTCTTTGCAGTTTTGATAAAATTGAAACAAAAATTATAGAAGTTGAAAATCAAGAACTCATTCAAAGTTATTTTACTGAAACTACAGATGACACTCATGAACTAGAACAATATCTCGGTATTTTAGAGATTCCATCTATTTCTTTAGAACGCGGTTTTTATTCCTACTCTTCTGAAAAAAATACAGTAGGAAAAAATATAGAAATAGTATCTCCTAATTGTTTGCCAGATGAATCTTGCGACTTTATATTAGCCAGTCATTCGGGTACTAGTAATATTTCTTTTTTTAAACATTTAGATCAATTAAACGAATATGATATTGCATCTATTTATTATCAAAATAAGAAATATTCTTATAAGCTTGTGGATACAGCATCTGTAATTAAAAATGGTATAATCCAAATAGCAAGCATTGATAAGCCAAGACTGATATTAACTACTTGTAATAAAAATAATGATAATTTACAAGACATTTATTATTTTGAATTGATTTCATAGGAAACGGAACTATCTAAAAATATTTATGATAGTTCTTTTTCTATAAACTTAACTCGAATGGATCAGAAGAAGATCCGGTTCCAGATGTAATTTTTATGTCAGAGGAAAGGTAAAGTGCAGGAAAAATCGAATGCCCCACATTATTAACATAATCGTATTCTATAGAACCAGAGGGATTAGGATCAAATACTGCATTTGAAAGATTATAAGTTGTGGTTAAAGTCCATTGAGAACTACTATCATAAAGCCAATCATTATTAAAACAATCACTATAATTATTCCAACTACTTAAATTATAGGCCAAACATGTACCTCTATCTATCGTACTTCCTCCACCTGTGGCATATCCATAATCTGAAGGATACATGAGCCCGATTTGCCCTGTCCACTGAGTTGCTCGTCCAGTATAAACATTTGTACCTCTCTCACTTGTATAAAACTCGGAAGAAATACTATTTGAAGTTGATAATCCTCCTAAGTACCATACAGCATTATCAATCAAAGATTTAGCTTCTTCGGTTAAGCCAGTAGAACTAAAATCAACACTAATTGCTGTTATACTATTATTATAATAACTTCCTGTACTACGATTGTAATATGCTCCATTATTTAATAAATTCATTAATGTAGATGTGGTCCAATCATTATCGAATGTACCATCACTATTACAATCCCAACTGTAGTATCCAATAGGCTCGGATCTGATAATTTTTAATCTTGTTTCTTTTGTTCCAGTTCCATCATCTATATTATTCATAACACCGATGATTCGCCATAATTCATTATTAAAAGACACATAGTTATTTGGATCTGCTCCTATATATCTTAAGTTATTATCTGTAGTTTCATCATATACTAATTCATTTGATGTACTTGCTAAACTTGTAATATATTCTGTCGCTAAAGGTATTTTTTCATTAATGATTTTTACACTGATTGTTCCACTAAAAGTAAGTCCTTGTTGGTTATCTTGGTTGCCATTGTTTTTATAGTGATATACTAAATAATAGGTTGTTTTCTCTAACGTTGTTACATCAAAGTCTGCTTGTTCCAAGATGATTTGAGAGTTATTTGTAAGTGTTCCTTGATACACCAATTCCGGACTTCCTGTGATACTTAAGCTATCTTCTTGATAAATAGTCTCATTCTCTAATGTTGGATCTGCTATATTCACGGTAACGTTATTACTAATTGGATTAGTTGTTTTATATAAACTGATTTCTATATCTGTTCCAAATTCTTCCGGTAATACTCCTGCTAAATCTATTTCATAAATTCCTATACCATTATCTGAATTCTTTTCGACGGTAAATTCTTGGATTCCCATTTGTCCTGGTAATAGATCATACGATGTAAATACTTTGGTTCCTGTCCAAAGAATACTTCCTAATCGTTCTGTGGTAACATTTAAATTCGTTTCATTTCCATCATTTTGATTATTCAATGCAAAGTAGGCTAGTGACACTCCTATTCCTACTACTAATGTGCAAATTAGAATTATTAAAATCGTTATTTTTTTTCTCATTTGTTCCTACTTTCTATAGACTCAACTCAAATGGATCAGAGGAAGATCCGGTTCCGCCAATAATTTTAATAGATGATTTTAGGTATGTTGTAGGTGAAACATTACTCGCATAGTAAACATGATTGTCAGCAACAAAAATATTTGATGATAGCCGAAACACATCACTAGATGACGATGAATGTGGAGTCAAAATCCATTGATATGAATCAGTATATAACCAATTATTCATATAACAAGTACTATAATCATTCCACTTACTTAAGCTATAAGATAAACATACACTTCCACCGCTGGTTGCATATCCATAATCTGATGGATACATTAAGCCGATTTTTCCTGTCCATGTTGTCGGTCTACCTTCAAAGACAATTGTGCTTCTTTCAAATATATAATAGGTGCTTGTTATTGCTGTTCCATAGTAATTCAGATCATTACTATTACTAGATAATCCTCCCAAATTCCATACAGCATCGTCCATCATAGACTTAGCCACATCTGTTAATCCATTATTACTAAAATCACAGGTTATGGTAGCTCCATTGCTGTCATAAGGGCAAGCTCCACTTGTTCTGTTCCAATATGCTCCTGAATTTAATACAATTTGAAGGGCACTGTCGCTCCAATCATTACTTCCGAAAATACTTGTTGATGAGCCTGTATCACTTGCTTTATTATCCCAACTATACCATCCAATTGATTCATCTCTAATTATTTTTAATCGAGTTTCCTTAGTTCCAGTTCCATCATCAATATTATTCATTACTCCTATAATTCGCCATAATTCATCATTAAACAAAACATAATTGTTTGGATCTGCTCCAATATATCTTAAGTTATTATCAGAGGTCTCATCATACACTAATTCCTCAGAAGTTTCTACTAAATCTTTTATAAAATCCGCTGCTGTTGGGTCTTTTATGAAATACATTGTACATTTGGTTCTACTCATATTTCCTGCTTGATAGTTTGTTAGATTGATGGATGCACTCCAAGTACTATTATCCCATGTCATTGTTGTTCCATTCGTACAACTACTTTTCTCTGTATCTAATGTATATCCTGAATCTTTTGCTGGGATTGTATTCGTGATTTTTCCATCAATATATACAGTGAAATACAAGTCTCCTGGATCTTGATATTGACCATTGATCACATTAAATTCTTTTTCTTCCGTAAATATCGCATAACTAGTATATAAGAATACTCCAGCTAGTAATAGTACACTGCAAACAGTAAAGATGATTATCAATTTTCTTTTATTATCTTTCTCTTTAAATCTCTCCAATTTCATAGTAAACACTCCTTTACAAATTTAATTCGAATTATTTGTTGCGATAGAAAATTGATAAGGTTGTTCCAACGTTCCAGCTCCCGATACTGTAACATCGCTTCGAATATTAATAACGGGTCTTAATCCAATTAAGTTAGTAGTAGCTAGACCTCTCATAACTCCGTTATTATTTGTTGATATCACAAACATACTTGCTATATATTCATTAGTATCATAAAAAAATGCATCATTATATCCAATTGGTGTTATAGAATAAAAATTATTACCAATCACTAAATAATTATTTACACTTGATGGAGGAAAATCCAAATAAACATTCACATTATCACCGGCAAAACCGGCCAACATTATTTCATCCATCGTAATTAAACCCACTGGATATGTTAAAGCCTTATTTCCTTTATTTGATGATGATATGGTATAGTAATCACTGGTATTTTCACATAAAAGTGATGGAGTACCGTTTAAAGCTCTTAAGTATCCTCCGTAAAATGTTACAGTCGTTCCTGTTCCGGCTGTTGAAATTCCGTTTAATGTAGAACGATCACCACAGAATCCGGCATTGGTATCGATATAAGAGGAATAAGCAGACAAATTAGAAGCATAATAGTTATCATTTGCTGTTTTTATAGTAGAAGATGTTCCAAGACCATGCACTTCACCGCTCGTATACATATATCCGACATACATATTATCCGTATAAGCAGGATTAAAGGTAGTTGTTGTATAATATCGATCGGTACTTGATTCGCCATTTGAATGTATACTCGTTCCATCATAGATCATTCGGATTGTTCCATCCCCATTGATTCTTATGATTCGCCAATAATATCCGGCAAAAGATACATAATTATTTTCGACACTCCCACGGTAATAGTACGTTGGGCCATCGTCATCAGTTGTTTCAAATATTCCCTTTTCGTGAGATTCGCAAGTTTCATCGTCACAAGCTGATTTTGTAAAATCTGGTGTATAAGTATAGACACTTAAATCTCCTAGTACAGTACTCACTGTTTTTGTTCCTGTTTTAAAGTATAAATTACATTTGGTCCTTGTATAATCTATCGCGTTGTAACCCGAATAATCAGCTGTAAACTCCCATGTGGAGTTATCAAATACAGGAATGACTCCATTCGTACAATTCGATTGTTCTGCATCAAAAATATATCCGGTATTTTGCTTTGGTAATTCTCTAGTGATCTCTCCATCTACATAATAAGCGAAATAGATATCCCCAGGATCTTGATACTCTCCATGAATCACATTAAATTCTTTTTCTTCTGTAAATACAGCATAGGTCGTATAGAAAAAGACTCCAGCTAGTAATAGTACACAACAAACAGTAAATATTGTTACCAATTTTCTTTTGTTATTTTTCTCTTTAAATTTTTCTAATTTCATTTCTACTCCTCATATTATTATTTTGAAAGCCCACACTATTTTTATACCTAATATTATACTAGTTTAATAAGGGTAATGCAAGTATCTTATTTTGGAGTTTTATCTTCGATACAATACTCATGTAGGTGGTAAAATGATTCGTTTAGCAATAGTGCCTCTCCTTAAAAAAATCATCGTTCTAAATATTGGTTATGCCAACAAATGAATATCACTAGTAGGAATTTAAATCGCATTATCCGGGGAGAAACAACTTCTATTTCCTTTAAATATATCGAGGAGTTTTGTAAACATTTAAACTGTCAACCTGGAGATTTAATTGAATTGGTTCCTGATACAAATAAGATTTCTTCATAAAATGCCAATAATTATTTGACTTTAAGCATATATTTTGTTAAAATTTTTAAAGAAATGAAACGTGGAGGTGAAATTATCATGGCTAGAAAAGTATCTAACAAAAAACCTTTAACTGTAAATTCTAGAAGTAAAGCAATGAATGCTACAAAAAGAGTTCAAAAACCAAATTTACAAAAGAAAACAATTAACGGAGAAAAAGTAATTATCAGCGCACGTGAAGCAAAAAAAGTTGCTTAATAAAAGACCTATCGTAATGTGTGATAGGTTTTTTTAATATAATTTATAATTATTTTGGTTTAGATAATCATTTAGAGAAAAAAATGTTCTTTCTTGCAGGAAGGAATTCAGGTAATCATTAAAAACTTCTTCATCTAAATCTATTACACCTGTGTTTAAAAGTTCAGATACTAAAGATTGTGCCATTTTGCTACTTGGCCAAGCTTTTAATTCTATTAATCTTTTATTCTGTTGTTCTGTAAATTGATAAAATGTCGGATCTATTAATAATAGTCTATTTTGGCCATTATAATAATATTCAACAACTAGCGCAACATGGTCAATTTTTCCTATAATCTCCTTCAAGTCTAAATAATATACAATAATACTAGGGTCTATTTGTTTTAAATTATATTCTATCTGTGCAGCTAAATACTTACAAAAGCCCTCTACACTTTCTACTTTTTCTAATAATTTCTTCTTCTCTTGTTGAACAATCTTAATGATTTTTTGTTTTTTGTCTTCATTTTTAATATTTAAAATCGAACTCACGAAGTTATTATAATTGTTCATAAATTTCTCCTAATTATTCACTTTTTCTTGTTCTTTATAAATGGAAGTAAATAATTCTGTTTGTCTGCCATAGTCATTTTCTTTTTCTAATTTTGGCAAATCATCTAAAGTAGCTAAACCAAAGTAATCTAAAAAATCATGGGTTGTTTTATAAAGATTAGGACGACCTGGCATGGTACTCTTTCCAGCTTCTTTAATAAATCCTTTGGCCAGTAGTTTTCGGATTGTATAATCCGATGAAACTCCGCGAAGTTCATCAATTTCTACTCTAGTAACTGGTTCGTTATATGCGATGATTGCCAAAACCTCTAAAGAAGATGGACTTAACGTATTATTGTCTTCTGTTAATACTAGTTTTTGATAATATGGTTTATGTTCTTCTTTCGTTGTTAATTTAAAAGCATTGCCTAAAAAACGAATTCTCATTCCTCTATTTTCTTGTTCATAGGACTCTCTTAGTTTCATCAATAATTCTTTTGCTTCTTCTTTATCTATTTCTAAAATGTCACAGATAGATTCAAGTGTAACTCCTTCGTCTCCTTGAACAAATAGTAATCCTTCTAATACACCTTCTAAATTCATACAATCGCCTCCACAATTATGGAATCAAAACTATTCTCTTGTGTCAGTTTTAATTCCTTCGTTTTACACATTTCTAAAATTGCTAAAAATGTTGCAACAATATAGTCTTTCGTTCCATATTCAAACAATTCCGTAAATTCGCATTTTTTCTTATTTTTTAGTATTTCTCTTATATAAGAAGTTCTTTCTTTTACACTAATTTCTTTCGATGTGATTCGTGTCTCTACCGGCTCTTTGTAATGAAGTCTTGCTTCAACATTTTTTAGGGCTTCTACAAGATCTTCCACAGTTAAATTATTTTCATTGAATAGCTCAGGAACTGTCATATATTCTTTTAAACTTTCAGGTAATTTTGTATATACCTCTTTTCTTTTTTCTTCTAAAGCTTTTAATTCTTTGGTAATATTTTTGTATTTTTCGTATTCAATAATTCTTTGTTTTAAATCTTCTTCACTTTCAATTGCATATTCGTCTTCGTTATTTTCTGTTTCATTTGTCTTACCAATTAGCATTTTACTTTTTAAATGTAAAAGGCTTGAAGCCATTAAAAGAAATTCACTTCCTACATCAATATTTAAATTTTGTAAATCTGAAATATATTTTAAATAACTTTCAATAATGGAAGACATGTTTATTTCGTAAATATCTAATTTTGTTTCTTTCACTAGATGTAATAATAAATCTAGTGGGCCATCAAAATTTTCTAGATGAATCTCGTAATTCATGCATCTCACCCTCCTCTGTATTATACTAAAAAAATTCTAAAGAAAAAAGACCAAAAGGTCTTACTGGCACGTATAATTTTCACTTTCTAGTTCAAAAGCAACAACTTTTGCTTCTGTATTGGCTGCATAATACACATTATCAGTAAAGTAACGATTCATTGTTGCACTTGTCACATTTGGTAATTGTAAGGTAAGTTCGAAAATAAAGCCATTTGATGTGGGAACTAAATCTGTACTAACTCCTGCCATATTACTTAAAGATGCAACTAGTGTTGTATAGGACTCTAAATTGCTATTATAATCTTGATCGGCATTTGTGAATGTTAATCTTTCTTGTAGTTCTGTTAAATTATAGGTTCCGTTTTGCTCTGTAAAATAATATGATAAAGTTTGGTTATCTTTCATGCAAGTTAAGTACGGGGTTCCTTCTGTGTCAGATGCTAAAGAAACATTTGGATAATCCTCTTGAGAAATTTCTGTAATCGCCAGTTTGGAGATGGTTCCATTCGTAAAAGCATTAGAAATATCATAGGTGTAATTTGTTTGAGTCACAATGCTTTCTTGTTCTAGTTTGATTCTTTGTAGTAACTTATTATCGTTAGAGTATAGTTCCATAAAATAATTGTTTGTTTCAAAGAGATCTTGCTCTCCACTTACATTCGTTAATGTAAAAGTTAATGTTTGAGTAGTAGAATTTATAACAAATGAAGAAAATTGGAACCCTTCTATATTTATCGTTAGGTCATTTGCAATCGTATAGTAATTTGTATCCTCAGGTGGCTCTTCCTCTTGCGGTTCTTCTTCTGATGGAGGGGTTGTAGTTGGCGGTGGTGTCGTCACAGTATCTGGACCTTGTAGCCATTCGCTTACATATGGCAATAAGACGATACAGACTACAAATAATATGATTAAGGCAATGGCGACGATCGGGCCATTTTCTTTTTGATTTAAAGTACCAATGGTTGTTGGCATTAATTCTGTTTTATTTAATACAATTTCTTCTTTCTTTTTCTTTGCCATAATTATCACCAGTTTTCTATTCTAGCATTATTATAACAAAAAACAAAAAAAAGAAAAAGGGATAAACTCACTTTTCTCGTTATTATACATTGTTAATTTTTTGGTTTAAATACTAAAGCTAAAATGAAAGCAAAAACTACTGCTGCAACAATAGCTGTAGAACTTTTAGCTAAAAGTCCTCCGGCAAAACCAATTACCCCCATTTCTTTAAATCCTTCTACTCCACCCATATAAAGTAAATGGCCAAAATTTGATATTTGAATTGTTGCCCCAGCACCAGCAAATTCTATTAATTTAGGATAAATGCCAAAGAAGGAAAGAATCGCACCTAATACCGTAAACATAGAAGTAATATGTCCCGGTGTTAATTTGGTATTATCTAGTATAATTTGAGCGACTAAACAAAATAATCCTGATACCAAAAAAGCCCTTAGAAAAATCATTGTTTCACCTCCAAAGATACGGCATGAGCAACTGCTGGAATACTTAATTTTTGATTGACAAAAAATGGATTATGTAAGGAACCTGTTCCTATTAATAAGATCTTTTGATATTTTTTTTCTTTTAAAATTTTATTAAATAAGTATAATGGTAAAGCGACTGGTCCACTAGCTCCAGCATAAGTTTCTTCTTGACTTTTTAAATAAAGTTCGCAGCCTGAATCAAGATGTCTTTTTACTTTTAAGTTGTAAGCTCGTTTTAAATATTCTTTTAATATTTTCGACCCAACACAGCCAAGATCTCCGGTTAAAATCAAATCATAATAGTCTATGCTACGATTTAGTTCTGTTAAATGGGAAATTAATACACTTGCAGCGGCTGGTGTCATCACTGCACCCATGTGACTAGCATCTTTGCAGCCCATATCTTCCACTTTGCCGATTGTATAGCTTTCCACTTTAATTTTACTTGGTTCTTTTGTTAGTAAAGTTGCTACCGCTCCGGTTGCTGTAAAAGTTGTCGTCGCTGGTTTTGGAGCTCCATACTCGATAGGAAAGCGGAATTGTTTTTCCGCATGAAGATTGTGAGATGATGTAACACATAATGCATTTGCTTTTCTTTTACTTTCAATTAATTCAGATGCAATGATCAATCCTTCTATAAAGGATGCACATGCAGAATATACTCCAAAAAATGGAATGTTATAGTTGCTGGCTGCATAGCAAGAAACACTAATTTGATTCGATAAATCACCACTTACTAACACATCGATCTCACTGTTCATCAATTTGTTTTTTAACAGAATATTGTCAATCACTTCCCGTTGCATTTTAATTTCTGCTTGTTCAAATGTTTTTTCTCCATAATAGTAATCATCCATTACTAAATCATAATTTTTTATTGAACCTTTTTGTTCCACTGGACCTGCGATGGAATAGGCATCTTTAATATAAATATTACTTAATTTCTTGCTAGCCATGAATGATCACTCCTAAAATACTTAAAAAGAAACCACTAATTATTCCATAGAGAATGACACTGCCGGCAAGTTTGAAAAAACTGGAACCCAAACCTGTGATAAGGCCGTCTTTCCTGTAGTCTAATGCCGCACTTGTGACGGAATGAGCAAATCCCGTGGTTGGCAAGAAAAGTCCCGCTTTACATTTGCTGACCCAGTTGTCAAAGAAACCTAATGCGGTAAAGAAACTCGCAACAAAAATCACAATGACACAAAGCCATATATAAGATTCATTGACTTCCATTCCAAAGGAATTTTGTAAAATCATCGCGATGACTTCCCCTAAGAATCCAACTAGTCCACCAATTAAGAAAGCAATTAATGCATTTTTCCCTTTTTTCTCCTTTGGTGTAAATTCTTTCACCAATTTTTGATATTCATCTTTATTCATCGTTAACCTCCATTATTAATATGAATAAAGATTTTTCATTTTATACATAACTTGATCAATAATTTTATAATTAATTGCTAGTGGGAGTTAACACAACTCTAAAAGATTGATGAGCTGCAGCGCCACCCATACTACTGGTTAGGATAGTGTAATTCTCTGCTCTGCCAACTAATAACATAGAACCTCCTCTTACAAAGAACGGATCATTTTCATATACAAAATAAGAGTAACTTTCATACCAACTAGATGTATATCTTGGATTATCTGAATATTCTTTTAAGCCAAATGGCCCCATTTCTCCCGTAGCATCACCTAGTATTCGTTTATTATAACTAGAACTAGATGTTCCGAAATATTCATCATAGTACTTACGATATTCTAAGTTGGAATAAAAATCTGGAATTTCATTTTCTATTTTATATAATTCCCAATACTCAGAATTATCAGGATAATTACGAATGTAATTGATTGCCATCACATATTCACTAGTAAGTCCTGATAAATCATAAATTCCTGTTATATTACCAGTAGTACTGGCCAAAAAGCCTTCTTTTGTATTATATGGAAAAGCATTTTCGCTCCAAGAAGATCCTTCTATTTTTTCCGATGCATAACCACATCTAGATTCTGAATCTGTATTTAAACTTAAAACGTTTTGTATTCCGTATTTCGAATGTGATAAATATGTAATAGCGCCCCATTCTGTATTTTTTAACATATGACTATCTAATTCACGCTGGTAACTATAACTATACTGAAAAGCTTGACCTAAACTTAATCCAATTAATATCTTCTGATTTGGTTTTATATTGAAAGCTCCGTTATTCTTCGATATTTTAAATTTTCCGACCCAAAATCCTGTACTTGGAATACTTAGAAATGCTGGATGTGTCATATAGTCGCCTACTTCACAATTACCGCTTGCTCCTGACTCCATTGGTGTTGTGCATTCTCCTGATACACTGTCACTCGTATTATAATCTCCAAATATCACTGGTATTTGATGCACTTTATTCGTATCAATGGTTGTTAAACTATCATAATTTCCTAAATCCCATAATTGATATCTATATTTTGGTATCCATACAAAGTAAGATTCTATATTCTCTTCTGGGATAACCTCATTCGAAGCGTAACTCTTACTTTCATCTTCAAGTATCACGGCATTGGCCCACTGTCTAGTCTCATAGTCATACCATTCACTTGCTAGATCTGCTTTTCTAACCACACCGTCATCACTAATGGTAACTGGTATTAACGGATCTTCTAAAATTGGATCTGTTCCATTTAAGATAGGTTCTATATAAGTACTCGTAAAATATAAACTACACTTTACCCTGGTGTTATCTGTATTTATATAATTACTATAATTTGTTTTTACACTCCAAGTATTGTAATCAAAAGATATTTCTACTCCATTATTACAACTACTTTTTGATAAATCCAAGGTATATCCACTTTCCCTATCTGGAATATAATTTATTTGTTCATCTTCTAAGTAAATTGCTAAAACATTTTCTTGTGTTTCGTCTTTTAAATTTATTTCTTTGTTGGAATTGTAAAGCATTGAAATGCTTATTCCAACTACTAGTATTAGTATTATAGGATATCTTAATTTTCTAAGATACCCCCCCCCCTAAAGTTTTTTTGATTTTCATTTCGATAACCTACCTTCTATCAAAATTTTACTATATTTCTTATTACTTTTCAATCTTTTTATTCTCTCTCAAAAAAAGAAATATGTCGAGATTGCTTTATAGATCAGCACAATAAAATAAATTAAAAAAAGAAAAAATCTGCAAAATAAATTAGACAAACAGAAAAACGTATA
>CALVOL010000030.1 GCA_944350285.1 uncultured Bacilli bacterium
TATAGACAATTGCATCTGTCGTTCGGAAACATCGCACGAAAAGATACCCCGTAGCTTGCTGCGGGGAGTTTCATTTTAGATATGATAATTAGTATTGGTTATCGAGTAAAATCAAAAAATGGTATTATTTTTAGAAAATGGGCAACAAAAATTCTAAAGGATTTTATGATAAAGGGTTATGCTGTCAATGAACAACGATTGTATTACTTGGAAAAGACGGTTAAATTATTGGATATTGCTAATCGTGGTTATGAAAATACTGATTCTAAAGATAGTAAAGAAATATTAAGAGTCATTACGGAATATACCAAAGCTCTTGATATGCTTGATGATTATGATCATCGTTCTTTTAAAAAAATAAAGGGTAGAAAAAGTAATGATGTGATTACTTATCAAGAATGTTTGCAAATTATTAATGACTTACGTTTTCATGAGGAAAGTAATTTATTTGCTTTAGAAAGAAATAAAGGGTTAGAAGCAATTATTGGTAATATTTATCAAACTTTCAATGGCAATGATGTATACCCTACTTTAGAAGAAAAAGCATCTAATTTTCTTTATATGATAGTAAAAAATCATGTGTTTATAGATGGAAATAAAAGGATAGCAGCAACTTTATTCATTTATTTCTTGCAGTATTATGGGATGCTTTATGTTAATGGCATGCAAATCATTGATAATAATACATTAACGGCATTAACATTATTAATTGCAGAAAGTAATCCTAAAGAAAAAGAAGTTATTATTGATTTAGTTATGAATTTTTTAAATTAGTAAGGGAGATTTATATGGGAAGATATGTTGGCAATGGACTTGCAACTACAATTTGTATTAAAAGGAATTATCCTAACTTTTATATTTTGGATCATAAAAAAGAAATATTTGATTCTATTGGTAAGGTGATAGATTTAGATTTGTATGATGTGACTGAATTTGATTCAGGATTTGAATTATATTTAAAAGTGGATTTAATTAATCAGCATTTAAAAGATTTATTAAGAGAAGTTTCTTTTAATGAGGAACATATTAATGTTTTGTTACAATCTTATAAATATAAGAATCTTGAGAAATTGGATGATTTTTGGAATTGTGATTTTTCTGTTAAATTAGATAAAAATCAAAATTATGAGTTAAGAGCAAATGATCGAGAATTGTCTAAAGAAGAATATTTATTTGAATAGTGTTTTAATCGGGTTTATTTAAGAGAATGTAAAGAAGAGTTTCCAGTTTTTGTATCTGTTTGTATTATTCCATTGGGAATGGATTGCAATAAAATTGTTACGGAAGATGAAACTTATTTGCTCTATCTTTTAAATATGGATTTAAAACGTTATCAAAATCCTTTATCCACTGCTTTTGCTCATGGAATTATTGTTAGGTTTACAAAAATCTAACCTTTCTTAATGAAAAAAGGAAAAAACAATAGTATAATAAGATTATGCTTAGTAGGTGATTACATTGGAATATATTATTATTGGATTATTAATTCTTTTGATATTTTTTGTTGTCGTTCTTATTTTTAAATTAAATAAAAATACTAGGAGTGATAAAGAGGTTTCTGAGAAACTATTTAGTTTTCAGAATTCTTTAACAAAAGAAATTGGAGATTTTAAATATGAATTTTCTGATAAGTTGACCAAAGATTTTGAATCTTTAAATGATCGGATGGAACAAAG
This sequence comes from uncultured Bacilli bacterium, assembly GCA_944350285.1. Classification (GTDB taxonomy): domain Bacteria; phylum Bacillota_I; class Bacilli_A; order RF39; family UBA660; genus Ventrenecus. Next base: position 1,677 of record CALVOL010000030.1, read on the forward strand.
ATTACTGCTTATGAATGAAAAAGTTAATCAAAGATTAGATGAAAATTTTGAAAAGTCTAATAAAACTTTTGCAAGTGTACTAGAAAGACTTTCTAAGATTGATGAGGCTCAAAAGAAGATTGATAGTTTATCAAGTGATATTGTATCTTTACAAAGTGTACTGACTGATAAAAAAACTAGAGGAATTTTTGGAGAAGTAAATTTGAATTATATTTTGGTTAGTGTTTTTGGTGAGAAAAATGATTCTATTTATCAACTTCAATATAAATTAAGTAATGGTGCGATTGCGGATGCTATTTTGCATGCACCTGAACCATTAGGAAATGTTTGTATTGATTCTAAGTTTCCACTTGAAAATTATGAGAGAATGACAAATCGTGATAATTCTAAAGAACAAAGAGAAGCAGCGACAAAATTATTTAAAATGGATGTGAAGAAGCATATTGATGCAATTCATAGTAAATATATTATTGCTGGAGAAACGGCTGATCAAGCGATTTTGTTTTTACCGGCTGAAGCTATTTTTGCAGAGATTAATGCATATCATCCCGATTTATTAAAAGAAGCATATCAAAAAAGAGTGTGGATTACATCACCAACGACACTTATGAGTACGATGACAACAATTTATATGATTATTAAAAATATGGAAAGAGATAAGTATGCAAAGGTGATTCAAGAGGAACTTGGAAAACTTTCTTTAGATTTTCAAAGATATAGAGAACGTTGGGATAAACTTACAAGAAGTATTGAAACAGTAAGTCGTGATGTAAAGGATATTAATACTACAACAGAGAAAATTACAAAAAGATTTGATTCTATTCATCAAGTGAAAATAAAGGAATTAGAAAGTGATGAGGATGCTTATGAAACACTTCCAGATTAAAAGTTATAAAACTGTATTAGTTTTGGCTGTTGTTATTACGGGTGTTTGTATTTATCTTTGCGTTCCACATTTTATTGAAAAAGAGAAAATTGATGAATTAGTGGTACGAATGCAAGATTATTTATCATAAATTAACTCATTGAAATTGTATCAGGGATGTGATACAATTTTATTATGAATGAATTAGAGGTGGGCTTATGGGAAGAAGGAAATTGACTAGTATACTTGTTGTTTTGATTTTCTGTATTTGCTTTACACCAGTGGCAAATGCAGTATGTGATTATGAAACACAAGTACAATTATCTACAGAAGCAAATAATGTAAATGCTAATTATGAGATTTCTGAGGTTGTGGTTAATGTAGATACTGGTGAGGAAGTTTTCGGTGTTTCAGAAGAAGAAGTTTGGGACGATTATAATCCTTATATGTATAAAAATAAGGTGACAATTAGTATTTATAATATTACTGAAAACATAAAAGTGCGAATTACTGGTGATAATGGATATGAAGAAGAATTCACTTATCAAGAAACAGATAATGGAACAATTACTTTTGATGGCGGATTAATGGATAATATTGTTCATTATACTATTAGTGTTTTGTCAACGCATCCTAATTGTATTGATGATGAGCTTCGAACAATCAATTTAATTACTCCTATGGAAAATCAGTACTTTTATTATTCAGCTTGTGAAGGAGTTAATGAATACTTTTGTCAACAGTTTATCGACTATGATTTAAATATGACAGAAGGAGAAGTAATAGAACGGGCGAATGCGATTCGAAATAACTCACAAGTTACAGAAGAAAAGGAAGAATCTGAACAAAATTGGTGGGATAATATAAGAGAATATTTAAATAATAATTCATGGATTATTTATGTAACTATCGGAGTGATAGTTGTGATAGCAGGGGTTGCTACTACCGTGATTGTGATTAAAAAACGGAGGAGTAAAGTATTATGAGAAAGAAAATATCGATATTATTATTTGTGTTAATAGGAATTTTATTATTTCCAAATATTGTAAATGCAGATTTGCTTTGTGAGGGAATTAGCTATGGAATCTATAGAGATAATAATGGATTAGGATACCCTCTTTATTTGAATCAAAATGTAGAATATGGTATGTATGTTTATGGGGTGTCAGGATATTCTAATGTAAAAGCATATTGTATTGATCCTATGAAAAGAAGCGGTGTTGGTACTGCTGGATGTGTGCGAAGAATTGATCCGTCTAATGCGGGAAAATATCAAGCTTATGATGTAGCTGTCACAAAAGCATATCAAATGTTAGTGAGTGAAGGAAGAAATACTACTTCTATGGAAGACCGTGTGTTGGGTGAGGTAATATTTCGGTGGTTAGGAAATCGCTTCGGCATGATGAGAGGCTATATGAATCAAACTCATAACTATGTTATAGGGGGTGGCACATTAGTGACTACAGGAGAAGAAATGAGTACCATTTTTAATCCGAATAGTTATGGAAGTCACTGGGTTGGACATTATGCTGATGCTGATTTGGCTTATCGTATTTATAGTGCTGCTGAGGCTGCTGGTTCTAGAATAAGTGACGTAGCAAGTTATCAAGATTTAATTGATGATGGCACTCTTGCGGGAGAAAAATATACATATACTGCTACACAAGAAACAACAGCTACAAATACAGAAGAAATTCATGTAACGTTAACACTAGAAAATCCGGGTGAAGTAGTGGTTGATTGGAGTGGGTTTACTGGAGGATGCGACAATACAGGTGTTGTTTGTACAAGTGCCATTATTAATCAAAGTGGAAATACAATTGACATTTTAATTACAGTTACAAAACAACCAGGATATGATGGTCAAGATTATGAAGTTTATGTTCAAACATCTGCTTATGCTGAGTTTTTGTCTACTTCTAATATGATTATTGTAAGACCATCATCTGATCGTCAAAATATGCTACTTGTAAACGATGTTCAAAGTGGTAGCGGATTTTTACAAGGTGGAACAAAAGTTTATATTGAGACTACTCCTGGACCTCCAGATAATAACAGACATGTTTGTGAAATTATTGGAGATCAACATTATTGTAATGACGGAGAGCCTTGTAGTGAACCAGAGTATCGTGAAGACTGTTTAAAAGAAATTAATTGTACACCAACAATTACGATGCCTAGTGATTGTAATAACTTTGATGTAGAAAGTAACGCAACGGGAATCATTAGTGATATTAATGAAGTGGTAAGTTCTTGTAATCCAGATGTTGATCAAGTAACACAATGCGTTCTTGGACATAATGACTTGACTGATACTTCTTTTGAATCTACTTTAGAAATATCATCTGATAATCCTTATTGTAAAGTTTATTGTAAAGAATCTTATGAATTTAATATGCCAACTGCTAAAATAACAAGAAGTGGTGGATACTTTACTTTATCAACTACGATTAATGCAGAAAGAGATTGTTATACTGCTAGTGCTGATAATCCTACAATTCCGATTGATCGAGAAAAATTTGATAAAGAAATTGAGATATTACAAAGTCAAATTATTAAAGCTTATAATGACTATGCCTATAATACAGCAGCTGATGATTCTAAAGAAAATGCAGTTTGGACTGTAGATCCTGCTGAGGGAAAGGATCCTAGGTGTAGTGGTGAAACCACTCCTGACGGAGGTTGTCTTGGAAATTGGGAAGGAGGATGTGATGGAGGTGAAGCAAACGTAGTAACTTATGATTTTGGCTTTACTGTATATGATTATGCCGGAAATTCTCATACTGTAGAAGCTGGTGGTTCATATACTGTTGGTGATACTGAGTATTCTGGTCATTATACCAGTGGTGGCTGTTCAGATGATTGTGGTAGTTCTTGTATAAACGGAGAACTGCTTGATTGGGGTTCGGCTGCATCAACTGCAAAAAAGAATTTAGAGTCTGCACTTCGTTCATTAAATACTAAAATTCGCCAATACAATGATTGTAGTGGTGCAATTGTGAATGCTTCGGTTTCAGCTATAACATCTTCAGTAGTTGATAATACGCCAAATTCTACTAATACTACTTGGAATAATGATATGCGTTTTAATCCAATCGTTACTTTTAATTATAATCAAGATTATATGAATCAAATGAGTGGAACATTTGAGAAAGTCTCTGGTACAGCGGTAGATAGCGAGAATAGGGTACAGGGAGGTGCAACTTCTACTTATTGCACAGGTGCTATTGATGAACATTATAATTGCATTAATGCAGAAAATGAACATAGTACACTTTCATATGAATATAAATATGTTACTATATGTAATCTTGATGGTTGTACTCAAAATGTAGGTGTTCAAGTAAGTGCTGCTAGGTGGGTCAAAAAATCTAAGACAGCTAGTGCGACGTATGCTCCAAATAATGAGTTTTCTACTTATACGCAATATGGTACGATAAAGTTTAAACATGATGCTTGTAGTGGTAATGACTGTTTGTGGAGTAATCTTCCTGAAGATGCTTTACCAGTATCATTAATTACTCAAACTGGTGTATTCCCATTTGTAATTAATTATACAAATATTGGTCAAGATAATTCTACTGGAGCACTTGGACGTTTGGCTGGTAATACTACCAGTGTACTTACAGAATATAATGAACTTGATCCTAGTGTAAGATGTACTACGACTGATGATTATTTGAAACAAGATGCTGGATATGTTTGTCATTATTTAACTAATTGTAACGGAAAAGATCATTGTGATTTTACTTGTGATGATGATAATAATTGTGAATTTACGGATAAAGAATGTACAGATGATCATTGTATTATGACTTGTGATAACTGTATCTTTGATGGTGAATCTAATAACTTTAGTTATCGTACAATTACTTTGAATAATTTGAATCCAAATGAACGTGAATTAGGATTTAACTGGAGTAATGTTAAAGGACAAGCAACGCAAGCAGCGATTGAGGATGCTGGTGAAACTGTTTATGAAACACCACAATATTCTTATACGTTAACACCTACTAATTTAAGTAATATTCGTGAATATAATAATCAAGCTGGTTCTTATACAAATGCTTATATTCCTGATGAATATGCAGCAAGAGTTGGTAATACTGCTTTGTATTGTGAAACTATGGATTATAATGGTGTCAGCGATGGTCTAACATATAATTGTCGAAGTAGATTCTTAGATTTAATTGAAAATAGTGGTACAACTTTTGCAACTGAATCTTATCGTATTACTAGTGATAGTAAAGAAGGTACAAGTGCTTTTGAATCATTTAATGGATGTAGTAGTGGATACGGTAATGGAGAGTGCGAATATATTGGACCTTCATGGAGAATTTTGACTAGGGAGGTTAACTAATGAGAGAATCGTATTGGGGTTATTGGATAATCTTACTTGGAATATTTGTTATAGTTATTTTGATGTTAATTTCAAATGTAACGACTACAAATACTCAAGACTATTATTTAATTAAAGAAGTCACTGAAGCTTCGATGGTAGATGCGGTAGACTTAGGTTATTATCGTACTACAGGAGAATTAAAAATTAATTCTGATAAATTTGTAGAAAGTTTTATTCGAAGATTTGCTGAGAATGTTGAACTTAATACTTATCAAGTTGATTTTTATGGAATCTATGAATCTCCTCCTAAGGTTAGCGTAAAAGTTACTACTAAGAGTGCTACTTATGGTGTTGCTATGGATGCGACTTCATTTGATATTACTAATAGAGTTGATGCAATTTTAGAATTAAATGGTGTTGTGGAATCTAGTGATGCTCAAGATAATAGTATATCACCTAGTTAAAAAGGAGGAATGAATAATGGGGAATATTCTCGTAAAGATTAAAAGATTTTTAAGTAACAAGAATACTGTAACAATCCTATGTGTTTTAGGAGGTATTCTTGTTCTTTATATTGGTTATAATTGGCGTGTTTCTTCGGCAACAGAGCCAGTACGAATTCCTTATGCTAAAAACACTTTATCTTCTCGGCAAATTATTACAGCTGATGATATTGGGTATATGGAAGTGGCTAGTACAGTAGTTAGTAGAATGCGTAATGTAATACGTGCTTCTAATTTATTAATTGGTCAAGAAGTGACTTATGGTAATGTTATTCAACAAAATAGTTTCTTTTTTGAGGGTGATGTGGAAGATCCTTCTACTAACCAAGGAACTTCTGCATTACTAAGTAATATTGAAGATGGATATACGTTGGTTTATTTGGATGTGAATTTGCATACAACATTTGGTAATGCTATTTATCCAGGTAATTATATTGATTTGTGGTTTGAAGGAACGGATGAAAATAGACGTTATATTTATGGAAAATTTATTCAAAGTATTCAGGTATTAGATGTTACGGATAGTGATGGTAATTCTGTGTTTGAAACTGGGAGCGAAAGTAGAACTCCAGCACAGCTATTATTTGCAGTACCAGATGAACTTAAATCTCTTCTTGAAAAGGCTAAGTTAGTTGGTGAGTTGGTTCCAGTTCCTCGAAATAAGAGTTATTCTGAAAATCCTGGATCTACTGAGGTTTCTAGTGCTTATTTAGAAAATTTTGTGTTAGCTCAATCTGTTATAATTCCTGATGAAAATGTTTCTACTGGAACAGATAATAACAACAATAATAATACCACTGATGATACTACGAATGTAACAGAGGAGGGACAAGATGAATAGTGCATTAACGAAATTAAAACGCTTTATTAGTAATAAGAACACTGTTACAATTATATGTGTTGTAGCTGGGGTAGCGGTTTTATATATTGGATATAATTATCGTGTTTCTTCGGCTATTAATCCAACTACTGTACCATATGCTAGAAACACACTAGAAGCTCGTCACGTAATCACGGCTGAAGATATTGGTTATATGGAAGTGAATAGTGATGTAATTAGTAAGTCTGATAATTTAATTACAAATGGTAATGAGTTGATAGGACAAGAAGTGACTTATGGTAATGTTATTCAACAAAATAGTTTATTTTATGTTGGTGATGTTACGGATCCTACTTTATCACCAGATTATGTTTTAAGTGATATTGAAGATGGATATACTGCTTTCTCTTTATCCGTAGATACTTATACTACTTATGGTAATGCCATTGCTAAGGGAGATTATATTGATTTATGGTTTAATGGAGAAGATGATACTAATCGAATTATTTATACTAATTTAGTTCGAAGTATTCGAGTATTGGATGTACGTGATGCTTCTGGTGTTTCTCTTGATAATGTAAATAGTACAGGAGAACCTGCTGAGCTTTTGTTTGCTGTACCAGATGATCTGTATGCCCTTCTTGTTAAAGCTCAATTTGTAGGAACGTTAGAGCCTGTGCCAAGAAATCGTAATTATACAGCAGCACCTGGAGAAACAGAAGTAGTTAGTGAATATGTGGTTCAATATATTTTGTCATATTCTGTAACAATTCCAGATGAAAATACTTCTTCAAATGATAATAATAGTAATAATAATACAAATGATGGTACAAATAACGGAAATACTAGTACAGATACAGATAATCAATAAAGAATGTTTGGGGTGATAAAATGAATGATGCTATATTTTCTCAATTAGATTTTGGTCCTTTAGAAGAGTTTTTACGTGAAGATAATGTTACCGATATTTCCTACACTAATGGAGGACAAGTTTGGCTTAAAACATTGGATAAAGGTGTGTATCAAGTTGATCGTCCCGAGATTAATAATGCTTTGATGGAAAAGTTGGCATTCCAATGTGCTAATGTTATGGGAAAAACCTTTAATATGGCTCATCCTATGCTAGATGCTGAAAGTGCTGAATTGCGTATGAACTTTATTCATGATTCAATTGCTACGAATGGAATAGCTTGTGTTATTCGTAAAACACCAGCAAAAATACGATTGAATAAAGAGAAGTTGTTGAATGAACAATATGTAACTGCTTCTATTCATGAGTTTTTAATGCAATGCGTTAAGGGACATGCGAATATCATTGTTAGTGGTGAAACCGGTTCTGGTAAAACAGAGCTTGTTAAATATTTAGCAAGTCATATTGCTGAAAACGAAAAAATTATTACGATTGAAGATACTTTGGAATTGCACTTAGATCGCATCTTTCCACATCGTGATATTGTAGCCTTAAAGACTAATAATATTGCTAGCTATAGTGATGTTTTGGTGGCATGTATGCGTCAGAACCCAGTTTGGATATTATTGTCCGAAGTTCGTAGTGCTGAAGCTGTTATGGCTGTACGTAACTCTATTTCTTCTGGACACCATATTTTATCTACAATTCACTCAGATAAGGCAAGTTTGATACCGATGCGTATGTTTGCTTTGATTGAAAGTAACATTGATGTTGAACAATTTGTTACAACTATTCATCGATATGTGCAAATTGGTATTTATGTTAAGGGATATATGAGTAAAGAACTTGGTCGTTTTCAACGTGAAATTATGGAAGTCTGTGAATTTTATGTAGATGAAAATAACAAACCACAGGTTAATATCATATATAAAAAGACTTTGACTGGGGAGATTACGATGAATAATCCAACCAAATATTTGCGTGATTATTTAGGAATTAGTGGTGTTGTTTTGGAAGATGATATTTTTAAATTGGATGAACAAGCTGGAATTAAGCCAACTGCTTCTACCGATGACAATGCTGTAACTGAAGCTGTAGAGACTTTGTAAGAGGTGACGAGAATGATAGAATTAATTTTATTACTTGTACTGGCTATTTTTGCTCTTAGTTATCGATTTAATAATGGTGAGAACGTTTATAAGTTCTTTGTGACTTCGGTTGCTACTGCTTATGATAAGTATGCTCCTTATAGTTTTAAAGAGGTTCGTAAGAAAACAAAAGAACTTGGTCAAGAATATACAGCGAGGCAATATATAACGCAAGTGATTGTGTTTGCGGTTGTAGCCTTTGGTATCACTTATTTGTATTTTTATAACATTATTATTTCCGTTGTTTACGCTTTAATTGCTATTGCATTTATTCCTTATCTTGCATATTTACGTTGTCAAAAAGTCTATAGTGAGTTTATTTTTGAACAAGTACAAATTTATACAACGAATGTTATTATGGAATTTAATACCACTCAAAGTTTTGTAAAATCTTTGGAGGGGGTTCGTGATTCTGGAATTTTGGAAGATCCAGTATTACAAGATGTTAAGACAATGATTGATATGTCTTATCAGAATGGTACGATTGATGAATCTATTGAATTTTTTAATCGAAAATATCCGTTTTATATGGTTAAGAATATGAATCAATTGTTCTTACAAATTACGAAAGAAGGTGCTAAGGATTCTGGACAAGCACTTGAAAATATGTCTATGGATATCGATGCCTTAGTAGAAGGTGTATATCGAGATCAAATTGACCGAAAGGAATTTCACCGAAGATTTATTACTTTTGGACTAGCATTATTTTTGTTAGTTATGGCTATGCAGTTTTTACTTGGAACCGATTCTTATATTGAGCTCTTGGATATGTGGTATGTTCAACTCATTCTTCATGCAATTATTATTATCAATTGTTTCTTCTTAATTAGTGGTGAGAAGTTCTATTATGAAGATGTGGGGGTGGAATAATGTATTTCGAGGTTTTTGTTTTAGCTGCTATTTTACTTTTCGGATTAAATTATACCGGTAAGATTAGTGCGAATCGTTTTGTGGCGGATAATGAAGTATATTTTCGTAAGCTTAAAGAAAGCGATTGGGATTTTTATGTGAAAGCTAAATATGGAGATACAGCAAATCCTGATTTCCTGTTTAATAAAAGAATAAAGAATGGATTAATTGTTATTGTTTTGATGCTTTGTTTCTTTATTTCTAATTTGACTTATATTACAGTGTTGTTTAGTGTTTTAGCGGGATATTTGGTTTTTAAAATGGATTATTCTAATATTAAAAAATATTATAAACGGCATTTAAATGAAATTGATGCTATGTTACCGCATTATTTAAAGGGACTAGAAATTTTGATCCAGCATTATACTGTTCCGGTTGCTCTTGGTAAGTCCATTGAAGATGCACCAGCGATATTTAAAGAAGGTCTTCAAGAGATGATTAAACAAATTAATGATGGGGATGACACGATTAATCCATATATGAATTTTGCTAAAACCTATCCGGTGCGAGATTCTATGCGAATGATGCGTTTGTTATATCGTTTGTCATTGGGGCGCCAAGAACATAAACAAGAGCAATTATTAACATTTTCTAGAACCATTTCTAATTTACAGCAAAAAGCAAGAGAATTAAAATACAAGCAACGTCTTGAAAAGATGGAAGGTAAAACAATGAAGATGTTAATTACTACAGGATTAGGTGTTATGATACTCTTGATTTTCGCAGTATTAATGTTAATGAATATGTAGAAATAAAAAAATGTTTTGACTTTTGACATTTTTTATTAATAGAAATTGATATTTTATGAAAAAAAAGTTATAATAAAAAAGAGATAGATAGGAGGAGATAGTTCATGAAGGAAGCAACAGGTGAATTAAATATGACAGTTGTTACTGTAGTTGCTATCGCTGCAGTTGCTGCATTCTTTTATGCTTTTATCTGGCCTGGAATTAAAAATAGTATTACAGCTAATACTTATTGTGCTATGGCATCTTGCAATCAAGATCGCACTGATTGTACTTATGTTGATGAAAATGGCGAGACTCAAACAGGTTTAGATTGTTCAAATTATAACTATGATGTTTCTAGCGAAAATGGACAATAATTAGGAGGTATTTATGAAAGAGGCTACAGGTGAGTTAAATACAACAGTTATTGTAGTGATTATTGTGGCTATGCTAGTAGCTTTTTTCTATTTTACTATCTGGCCAGCCATTAAAAATAATATGAATGCAAATAGTGCGTGTGCTAAGGCAATTTGTCCTAGTGAGAATCGTAGTAGTGATGGTCGAACTGTTGAATGTTATGTTTTAGATAGTAATGGGAATCGATCTGATACTTTTACATGCGTTTGGAAAGGTTAATAGAGAGGTGGTTTGATGAGAGAAGCCATTGGTGGAACATGGTTGTTTCAAATAGTCATTGTATTTATTTTGCTATTTACTGGTTTTTTGTGTCTATCTATTAACCGTTCTAAAGCATTTAATGTAAAGGATCAAATTATCCAGACAATCCAGAGTTACAACGGAATTGATTTGACAAGTGAATATTCTGATGGAGATGAGGGGCCTTTAGCAGATATAGTTTCTTACATCTCTTCGAATTCTTATCGAACAACGGGGATTGTTCCTGATGCAGAAAAAGTAGGAGATGAAACGGTTGCTTATGTGTGCTATGATCGTGGTGGAAGAATTGTAACTTCTAATCCAGTTTTTTGTATTGCGCCTATCCATGTTGATAGTGAAGGGTGTGCAAGTGGCGAGACTTGTTTTAATGAACTTCCTGATATGATTTATTATCGTGTGGTTGTTTATTATCAGTTGGATTTGCCTGTTTTTCAAGAAGTTTTTAATTTTAAAGTTGTAGGGGATACAAAAACTTTATATGGAGGTGTCTCATGAGGCAGGCGATTGGTACTACTTGGATTATGCAATTGGTCATTATCTTTATGTTGATCTTTGTGGCATTTTTGGCTTTAACTATTAATTATACAAAAGCATTTAAAATAAAAAATGAGTTAATTACTTTTATTGAAAAAAATGAGGGAGTTAGTGAAAGGGAAGGTGGTACGTTAGATTTGATCGATAATTATTTGTTATATAATAATTATGGAGTTGCTGGTACTTGCCCTGAAGGAAGTTATGGAATTGATAATTTACAATCACCTGTTTTAAAAGATACGAGTAATGGTGGGCGTTATTATTACTGTATTGAGAAAATTCCAACTGCTGGTACTTCTACTTTTAATCGAGCTCGTTATCGAGTTACTGTGTTTTTTCATTTTAGTTTACCTATTATTGGAGATATTTTTACTTTCTCAGTTGATGGAGAAACGGTAGATATCACTAATCCTGTTGACAATTTATAATAAAGGGGTGAAAGTATGAATGTTAAAATTGTTAATAAATATGCATCTTTGTTAGCTGATTTAGATATCGATTTTATCAAGAGTATTGAAGGAGAATTTACTTCTGAAGAGATTATTATGCAGTTTAGTAATTTCTTCTATAATAAAATGATTATTGATATTACGGCTATAAAGGATTATCAGGATATTACTAAGATTCAAGAATTATCTGTTAATATGGATATGAGTAAAGTTATTTTACTTTTGGATGATTCAGAAGTCGTGAATAGTCCAAGATATTTATCTCAATTAGTGTCTATGGGAATTTACAATTTTACTCGGAATGTTGATGCGATTAAATTCTTGATCGATAATCCTAATACTTATAAAGATGTGGCTCAGTATCATCAGCTTAATATGAATATGATGGCACCAACAGAAACTTCTTCTAGTTCAGATGACGGTTCTTTTGGTGGAACACCGACGATTGTTTATGAACAAAGAGATTTGCGAATTATAGGTATCAAAAATGTTACGGAACATGCTGGTAGTACAACGTTAACCTATTTATTAAAGAAGCAATTAGAGAAAAAATATCGAGTTGTTGCAGTTGAGGTTGATGACAATGATTTTATGTATTTAAATGATAAAACACTCAAGCATACAAATCATATGGAATTACAAAATTTTATCGCGGCCAATTATACTGCTGATGTTATTTTGGTAGATTTGAATGATCACGGTTCTGTTTCGGCTTGTAATGAAGTTCTTTATTTGATTGAACCAGGACTTATTAAATTAAATAAATTAATTCGAAAAGATCGCCATGCCTTTGAAAAATTAAAAGGTGAGAAGATTATTTTGAATCGAAGTGTCTTAAATAATACGGATGTTGCTGATTTTGAATATGAATCACGTAGTAAAGTATATTTTAATGTTCCATATTTAGATGATAAATTAGATAATAATCATGTTTTAAATGAATTATTAATCAAAATGGGATTTGCTCGTTTAGATGATAATAATTCTGAAAAAGGTGGAAAATTATTTAGTATTTTTAAATAAAGCTAGAGTATTCTAGTTTTTTGTTGTAACTATTCACACCTTTAAATTCAGAGCACGGCAAAAGGCAATCAGTTTTGATTGTTTTTTTGGTTTTCTGATTG
>CALVOL010000031.1 GCA_944350285.1 uncultured Bacilli bacterium
GTTTTGTTTTAAGATTTTCATCTTAATATTATTTTCATTTAGTGTAACTAGTTTTCCATAAAACTTTTCACACTATCCTGAATAATCCTATTATATCACAAAAAAAGACAGTTTTTCTGCCTTTTCTATAATAACTAATATAATTTTAATCATTAGTTCTTTATAAAATATAAAGTACATTTCGTTCTACTCATGTCACCAGCAGAATAATTAGAAAAATTTACTAACGCACTCCAAGAATCATTATCCCATGAGACTGTCACGCCATTTGTACAACTACTTTGAGCATCCACAAAAGTATATCCATCATCTACACTAGGAAACGTATTAGTAATCTTACCATCAAGATAAACAGAAAAATATAAATCTCCAGGATCTTGCACTTGCCCATGAATCACATTAAATTCTTTTTTTTCGGTAAATACTGCATATGTTGTATAGAAAAAGACTCCTGCTAGCAATAGTACACAACAGACAGTAAACACTACTATAAATTTTTTCTTCTTATCAATCTTTTTAAATTTCTCTAATTTCATCCTCAAATCCTCTCTTCTATAATTACTATACCATACTCTTAAAATAGTTTTCAAGAATTCGACAAATACTTTCATATCTTTTACTTGTTTTTAACAAATTTAAGCGAGAATCTAAAACTCGATCTCTTTGAACAATTCTTAATGATTCTCGCTTACTTAAATCAAAAACAAAGGCAATTTCTGCTAATATACCATCCGCTTCTGTCTTTACTAAAGTATAAGGAACCAATTTTTCTTTCGCAAATGCTTCATATACATCATCGCTTACCTCTCCTACATCTCCACCAGTCACACATTTTCTATCAAGAATGCCAATTTTATCAGCATCTCTTAAGGTTTCAGTCAAATCTTTTTTAAGCCCTTCACAAGCATCTATAAACATCTTATTATGATTTAATATAGCAAATTCCATGATATCTTTTGTTTTTTCAGAAATATTATTACAGGTAAACCAATGATTTTCTTCTAAAATCATTACACTTTCCTTTGCATGATCAAACTTTGTTTTCACATCATTATAATATCGAAATTTTTCCAATTGAACAAATCTTCCTAAATCATGAAACAATGCAACAGTTAAATATAGATCCTTTTCTTTCTTGTTGCCAATTAATTCTTTCATTCTTTTTACAACATCATACGTATGACGATACTTAAAATAATAAGATTCTAATCTTATGTCATTTTCATCAATAGGGTACTGATGAACAAACTTTTCAAAAAAAGCACAAGCATTTTGATACATAATTCAATTCTCCTACTCCATCTCTATTATAAATCTTATTTTCATTCTTTGCTATTCTTTTTCAACAAAAGATATTAAAATCTTTGATTGTATTTCTAAGTTTGCATTGTTAAAATCCATCTATAAGAAAAAAAGAAGATACACAATTGGAGAGGTACAATATTACAAAAATTTATGATATAACCGATTCCATTTTTAATTTAAAATTTCATCCGTAATCAAATAACATCTAGAATATTTTACTTTTGTTTCTTGAAAATGATGAATTCCATAAATAAACACTTCGATATTTTTTTCTTGAAAATAATTCACAAGCTTCTCACTGACAACACTCTCTAGTAAACAAATAAATTGATATTCTTGGTAGTTTTCTTCACTATTTAAGACATAATTTAGTACTCCTAATTTACAAGGACATTTCTTTTCATATAACTTTTGAATCACCGTATTAAAAAAACTCATAACATAGATATTTTTCTTAGCATATTTTTTAAGAAACTTGTGAAATCTCTCAATATCTAAATTTGTTTCTTTTATTTCTAATAGCATAATTTTATCTGTTTGTAATTTTAAAACACTTTCAAGAGTTGGAACATTATATTTTCTTTTTAGTTCCGCATAGTTTGTAGAACTTACTCTACTAATACCAATGAAAGCATCATGACATACAACAAACACATTATCTTTTGAAGTTCTCACATCACATTCGAATCCTTGATAGTTAGGATTTTTTAGAGATGCTTTAAATGCTTGTAGTGTATTTTCTTTGGCTTTCTCTTTGAGTCCACGATGAGCGATTAAATTTTTCATACTATATTGTATGATTGAAATTTAAATATATTTTACCATTCAAAATATTTCCATAAAGTTTCTCTTATTTCTTTTAAATCAGGGTTTCGAAGATCTCTTTTATCATAAATAACATAATCATTTTCTATCATATCTTTCATACTTTTTTGATTATATAACTCATGGATATAAAAGCCAGCTGTTCGAAAAGAGTAATCTTCTTTTAAAAGATTTTTTAATTTCTTTAATTTTTCTCTATCTTCTTCTATTATTTTTTTATAGCGAAAGCCGTGTTGTAAAAATAATTCGTTTTTATGAGTGATTAATTGAATTGGATAATCTATTTCTTTTTCTTTTAAAGGAATGTTCCCTATTATTTGATAATTTCCATAATATAAATTAGAATCTAAGATATACTGGGAAGGAAAACTTGCTAGTTCTCTTAGTTCTTCTTTTGTTAAATCAGGATTTTTTGTTATTATTTTGTATGTTTTAATTAGTAAAGGCGTTCCTAGTAAATGAAAGCCTTGCAATTTTTCATATAATTCTTTATTTTTTCGCAAAGTTACAATATTTAAAAGAACGCGCCCGTATCCATATTTTCTGCGACCAATTTGGAAACGAAAAAAATCCCCTTCTTTGATTTTTTGATGTTTTCTAGGTTCTTTTTTAAAGATTTCTAACTTTGCTAAATCATTTTTTGTTGTCTCTTTGACCCAGTTGATTACCCAGTCGTTGATATCTTCAAGACTTTCTATCTTTTCATCTAAACTTGTATAAAAACTTTTTTGGGAAGTAAAATTTCCAATACAAATAAACCTGTTACTGCAGAAAAAGTATACACCATTTCCATCTAAAGAGCGAATATAAGAAGGTGTTATTTTATAAGCTTTTTGTTTTTTTCTGCCAATTGCTAAGGTATGATTTTCTATTGTTTTTACACATAAGTCTCTTTCATAATAACTTGTGTTGTTTTCGCCTTCTTGAATTACTTCAATAATTTTTCTTAAGTTATCTTCTTCATAATATACCCAACATCTTTCCGTTATTTTTTCTAATTTCCAATGTCTTTCTGTTTCAATTAATCCAAGATATTGTCTTTCTATGTTAGTGAGTAAATAAATATCTCCTACTTTTTCCATAACTATGCTCTTTCTATTTTTTATTTAATATAGCATATTTTTTTATGGAAAGCTATCTCTTTTTAAAGCCAAGTACAATCACTTTAAACATGATAAGTATGATGAAAAAACAACTGCCTCCTACATACCATGAAAGATGAGGAATTTCTTTTTGTTCCGGTTCTAGAGGGATCATGCTTTCGTGAAACACAGGTGTCGCCTCTTCTTTTTCTAAGTAAAATACATATTCTTCTGTTGTGCCATCGCTGTTGGTAATTATGTAAACAGCTTTATTTTCCCCATCACTTTGATAAGTATTGCCACTTACTTCTACAATTGCTTCCTCGTCTACTAGTTTATAATCAATTTCTAAAGAAGTTGCATCCTCGTTTAAGGTAACGGAATAAATATTATTGGTGGCTTCGAATTCTCGTGAGAGAACTCCGTTTTTTACTTCTAGTTCTTTAATAGAGCTAGCATAGACTCCTAAAGGAAGAAAAAATAATATTAAAAAAAAGAATATTTTTTTCAATTTGCATCACCTATATCATTTTGAGTAAAATCTCATTCATTACATATAGTTTGTCCGGTGCAATGAAAATATATTCTCCTTTTCGTTTTAAATCTCCGTTTTTTAGAAGAGGTTTGATTGGATAAGCATCTTCTAATTTTATATTATATTTTGTTTCAAATTCTTTTTTATTGATTCCTTCTATTTTTCTTAATCCTAACATTACTTCGTTATCCATGATATCTTGTTTGGATAATATTTCTTCTGTACCGCGAATTTCACCGTTTAGATATTTGGTTAGATTTTTTGTATTTGTATATCTTATTTGGTCTATATAACCAGAAGCAGAAAGACCAAAGCCATAGTATTCTTCATTGTTCCAATAAGTTAGATTATGTCTTGCTTCTTTTTTCTTTTTAGCAAAATTGCTAATCTCGTAATGATTAAAACCTGCTTTTCTTAATGTCTTGCAAATTATTTCATACATTTCTAAATCTTGTTCTTCTTGAATTTCAGAGAAATGCTCATAGGATAAAATGGTATGTGGTTCAATCATTAAGCTATAGGTACTAATGTGATCCGGTTTTAGTTTTAAAAATAGTTTTAAATCTTCTTTTAAGTCTTTTATCGTTTCTCCTGGAATGGCATAGATTAAGTCTAGGTTAATATTTGAAAAACCAAAATTGCGCATTAATTTCATTTTCTCTTCGGCATCATGAAAGACATGGTTACGTCCTAAAAACTTTAGGTTTTGTTCATTAAAACTTTGAATACCAATACTTAAGCGGTTTACTCCACCATTTTTTAAGATTTCTAATAGTTCTGGCTTGATATCTTCTAAATTGCATTCAAACGTGAATTCAAAATCGTCCTGGAAGTGAAATATTTGGATGATACTCATCAAGAATTTTAGTTCGTTTGTAGACAATACGGAGGGCGTTCCTCCACCAATATAAAGGCTTTTTATCGCCTCTCCATTATATTTATCCTCGATTTCTTCTTTCAGTCTAATTAAATATTCATGAGACCATTTTTGGTAATAAAAGACCTTACAAAAGTCACAGTAAGAACAAATACTTTTACAAAATGGAATATGAATATAAACTGCTTTCATAACTCAACCCCTTTTCTTTATTTTAGTGGTAATTTACGACTTCTTTGCATAGCATTTGATGTGATAGACGGACTATTTTTTTGTAAAAATTGATCTAAAACTTTATTTTCTTGTTCACATTCTTTTGGCAAATACTCTGTAATTTCATGTTGCTCTATTCCGATTGCAATATAAGAAAGAGCATATTTTATACGGTATTTAAAAATTTCTGCCCAATCTTCAAGAGATAATGGTTGCAAAGCAACTCGTTTTTGGTAAACTTCTCGATATTTTTTATCGTTTAAAATATTTAATAATTCTATTTCAACGTTCTTATCTTTGGTGAATTGAGCAAGTTTTAATTTTTTATCAAAAGCTCTTGCCTCTTCTAATCTCTTCTCATCTTCATCTGGATAAGTGTAACTATAACAATCAAAGACATAACGAAGAGCATTTGCTTTGGTTTTACTAGTAATCATCGTCATGAAATTTTTATACAATAACTTAGGATAAAATTCTAAACCAGTTAATTTACTAAATTCTGTTAAGCTTAAGCGAAAGGTTACAATGAGTTTAAAATAGTAATCTTTATTTAACTCAATTTGCTTTAGCTTTATATTTAACATTCTAGTCGAAGAGTCGTATAAACGGACATTAATTCGCGATTGTACGTTTTGTGTTTTTTCGCTTAGTTTCTGAAAACTATTTGAAAGAGCTTGTTTGATATTTGCACGTTCTTCCAACGGAAATAAGTTTAAATATTCTTCATTTCTTAAAATTTCTTTTACTGAAGTCGTTGAGTAATTTGTTTGGCTTGCAATTGTATCAATTTCTGCTTGGTTCATGGCAAATTCCCAAACAATAGTGCGATAAGTTTTATATCTTATATAACGATTATAAATACTAGTATGATAATGTTCTTTAAAATCATAGCCTTCTTTTTCTATCAATTCTAATCTAGTAAAAATATCAAGCCATGAATTCTTTTGAATCTTTTTGTCTTTTTCTTTTATATGATTGTATGTATCCTCTGTTATATAACCATGCTTTTTTAAAGTATAAAGTCTTTTTCTTAGATTTTCTTCTGTTGTTTGGTAATATAAAGCTATCTCAAAAAGACAGTAACCTTGACTTAATAATAATTGTATTTCTTCTATTTTGTCAAAGTCAATGGTACCGTTATTTCTCAAATGTTGTTCCATTTTTATTTTTTGGTATAAATCCGGATTATAATAACGACTATCAGGATTACGTAATTGCGTTATAAAATATTCTACTATTTCTCCGTAAATATTTAGTTGTTGTGTTATCTCTGGGTAATTATATCCTTGTAATGCTAACTTAAGAATTTGTTTTTGTTGGTCTGTTAATTCTTGTTTCATGTGTGTCCCCCTCCATTTTGTATTAACGATGATGAATATGATCGTTGAATGTTCTTTCTAATTCTATTTGTAGTTCTTCTTCTGTTATTTTTTTCAAATTATCATATAAAGTACTTTTTGGTATTTGATAACGAAAACTAGCTTCTTCTAATGTTTCTCCTAGGTTAATAATATATTGACAACATTGTCGAATAAAATTTTCATCATAACTAGAGCCTCTTTTGCCAAGAGTAGCACCTACCTTCCTAGCTAAGTAAGAATATTTTTCGCGAAGTTGTTTTAAGTAGTTATAAAGTTTTATATCATAAAAAGGACTTTTGGGGTCTTTTAAGTTTCCAAGGTAAAGTTGCACTGTTCGTTTACTTATACAACATGCTTCTGCAATTTGATCATTAGTGAGTCCTTGTTTTACGTATTCGATAATTTCATTTAACAAATCCTTGTCAACAAAAGTCCCACTTTTTACCTCTCTTATAAAAAGAATCGATTCATATTGTTCTAAATTATAATATTTACTTTCTGGATTTTGAAGTTTTTTTAAATATCCAGTGATTGTTTTTCTTTCGATGTGTCTATATGCCGCTATTTCGATTGCAGATTTACCACTTAATAAATCCTGAATAACCATATAAAACTTTTTTTCGTCTAATGCCATTATTTCTCACTCCCGCTCAATATTGAAAGGAAAGCTTCTTGTGGAACTTCAACACTTCCAATCATTTTCATTTTTTTCTTTCCTTCTTTTTGTTTTTCTAATAATTTTCTTTTTCTTGTAATATCTCCGCCATAACATTTTGCTAAAACATTCTTTTTCATTGCTGATATATTTTCTCTGGCGATGACTTTTGAACCAATACTAGCTTGAATTGGAATTTGGAATAATTGACGAGGAATGACATCTTTTAGTTTTTCGACAATGGCACGACCTCTTTGGTAGGCGAAATCTTTATGAACAATGATAGATAATGCATCTACAATTTCGCCGTTTAATAGAATGTTCATTTTCACAAGATTGCTTTCTTTGTAACCGCAAATTTCATAGTCGAAAGAAGCATAGCCTTTGGTGTAGCTTTTTAATTTGTCGAAGAAATCATATACGACTTCTGATAAAGGAATTTCATAATGGATATTTACTCTTGTCTCATCGATGTATTCTAGAGATTTATAAATTCCTCTTTTGTTTTGACAAAGTTCCATAATTGAGCCAATATATTCGCTAGGAACAATAATATTGGTATAAATGTATGGTTCTTCTATTTTAGAAATTTTTACTTGTTCTGGCATTTTGTTTGGACTATCAATATCTAGAATTTCTCCGTTAGTCATTGTTACTTTGTAGATAACGCTTGGACTTGTAGCAATGACTGGAATGTTAAATTCTCGTTCGAGTCTTGTTGTAATGATATCCATGTGTAGTAGTCCTAAGAAACCTACTCGGAACCCAAAGCCTAGAGCATCACTCGTTTCTGGTTCGATTGTAAGGGCAGCATCATTTAATTTTAGTTTTTCAAAGGCTTCTTTTAAAGCTTCATAACGATTTGGCTCTACTGGAAATATTCCGGAATATACCATTGGTTTCATTGGTTTATATCCTTGAATTGGAGTTTCTGCTCCTTTTGTAGCAAGGGTAATAGTATCTCCTACTTGAACTTTTGAAATATCTTTAATAGAGGCAGCAAAATAGCCTACCATTCCACTTTTTAACACATTCTCATGTTGTTCTTTTGGGGTATGGATACCAAGTTCTGTTACTTCAAATTTAGACTCGCTAGCCATTAAAAGAATTTCATCTTTGTTTTTTAAAACACCATCTTCTATTTTAATTAACCCTACTACTCCTTTATATGGGTCGAAATAAGAGTCGAAAATTAAGGCTCTTAAAGGGGCATCATTATTTATTTTTGGGGCTGGAATATCCTCGATAACTCTCTCAATTAATTCTTTGACTCCAACACCAGTTTTTCCAGAACATAAAAGAATTTCTTCGTCTTTAAACCCTAATACTTTTTTAAGTTCTTCTTTAACCTTTGAAATGTTTGCATTTGGTAAGTCTATTTTATTAATGACAGGAATAATTTTCAAATCTGCAGATAAAGCAAGATAGAGATTGGCAAGCGTTTGGGCCTCAATTCCTTGGGCAGCATCCACTACCAATATAGCGCCTTCACAAGCTGCAAGACTACGACTTACTTCATAGGAAAAGTCGACATGACCAGGAGTATCAATTAAATTTAATAAATACTGATTTCCATGATACTCATAATTCAAAGAAACCGCATTTAACTTAATTGTAATTCCTCTTTCTCTTTCTAAATCCATGCTATCTAAAACTTGGTCAACCATCTCTCTTTTTTCAATGGCTCCTGTTATTTCCAAAATACGGTCTGCCAATGTACTTTTTCCATGGTCTATATGAGCTATAATTGAAAAATTACGAATATTTTCTTGATTTGGAAACTTCACTTCCATTAGAAATCACCTTCGTTTATTTTACACTAAAAAAAAAGAGAAGTAAACTCCTTTTCATATGTAGTTTTCACCATCTGAATTTTGAAAGGAAATACATAATATTATTTACCTAATTTATCTTTGGCATTCTCTTTAATGTTAAAGCCGGATATTTTCCATTTAAACTGTCCTTATCTGATGAATAATATGTTAATTCCTCGCCACTCAAATTATCTTCCATAGAATCTATATGATCAGAGAATTCTTCTAATGCAGGTTGATCAAAAGTACTAACTTCAAAAACATCTGTATCAGTTTCATAAGTAGTTATATATAAATTTATCGTATCTTGATAAAGTCTGACTAACTTGTTATTTGAAAATTCATAATAAGTTCCACCTATATTGTAAACTTGTTTTGCTTCAGGTCCTACTGGCGAAACCACCACATTAGAAGAAAATTTACCTACCAAAATATGATCATAATTAAAAATATAAACCACACCTAAAATTCTACATACAATGATATCTTTAAAAAATGATATATCATCATATTCTCCAAGTTCTTTTATGTGTATTTCATCAGTATGCTTATAAAGAAAATACGTCATTCTAGCAAGAACACTATGCTCTTCTTTTTGAAGAGAGAAATAAACAGTTGAGGCATTGTCTAAATCACGATATTCCGAAGAAAAAGCAATATTAATGTTTTTATACTTTTTTGGTATAATCAGTTTTTCTAAATAGTACATTCCTTTTTTATTTTCTTCTTCCGTTTCGTAAAAGTAATGACTTAACACTTTTATAGATGTACTAGTAGCAGGAATAACCACAGCATCAAAACCATTTTTCGGAAAAACCAACCCAAATTTTTCTCTTTGTGAAAAAAATTTTTTACTGTATACGATTGCTTTATTAGTCATATCGACAACAGAACAACTTTTCACCAGCGTTTCTAAAGGAGTATCTTCTCCAAATATTACTATATCAGAAGAATATTTAGAATTTAAAATATCCAAGGCATAAAAATCTCCGTGAAAACCAGCCCTTAGACGTTTTACATTCATATAATTTGGTTCTATAGTCTTGTGTCTAAAAGAGCTTCCGCAAAATATTCCTTTCTTGCCATTTTTATCAATATAAAAAATAGGCCTGTCACTTTCTTTGTCATAGGTTATTACATCGCAACCATCGATTAAAATCATATCATTTATCTCGTGAGTTTTTGTATTAACTACCGAACTAAGTATTTCTTGAGCATCCCCCTTTGTAGCAATAAAAAGATATTCTATATAATCTGTATCATACTGAAAATAATTTAGGGTATGTTCTACCTCTCTAGAAGTTTTTAATATTAAAAATTGCTTAGATACATCATAAACATAGGTGAATTTATCACTATAACAATATAAGATATCACTATTATTCTTATCTATTTCGATTCGATTAAACTCTTCACTTATATTTGAAAAATTCCCGGTAATATCATTAGTATAAGCAAAACTATATTTATCCCTATTTCTTAAAATGGTGATATATTTTTTGGCCTCAACATCATCATATTTAAACTCTGTAAATAAACCCTCACCAGTCCTATATAGTGCTTTCTTTCCGTGAAAGGTTAAAACCAAAGATTTATCTTTATTCTTATTATTTTGGAATAAATAATCAGCATCATCTACTTCAATATCAAATATACTTGTACTATCTTGATATGTTGTTTCATCAAACAAATAAGTTTTATTATCAGCTTTTGATTTCAGCAAAAATATATTTCGTAAAGACTTTACTAGTTCAAAGTCATAAACAACATATTCGTGTTTTTTAATATCATAATAATTGATTGAAGAAGGATTACCCTTTTTTTGTATAAATGCTGTTGATGGATAATTATCCATGGTAGAATAATAATCTAAGTTTCCAATGAGTTCATTAGTTTTTACATTTAATAAACCTGATCTACCACTTATAGGAGAATATATACAGGCAACATCACCAATAATCTTAACAATTTGAAAAACATCCTTTTGTTCCTTTGTAATAGTTGTTTTTTTCATTCTTAAACCTCCTAACAAAATAATGTTACGTTTATAATAACATCACAAATTATTAAAATCAACATAAATAACCTCTCATACAGGATAAACGCATGAAATCAAATTATAAAATATTCCTTTAAATATAAGATAAAAATCAGATGTTTAATCAATTTAATATCCAAAATAGTTATTAAATTTTGTGTAGAAAATTATTGAGAGTTTACCTTTATTTATTATAACGCCTTTATTTATAGGAAAAATTTCATGCGTTTATCCTGCCTCTCATACATATTTTTTGTGACTTTTCAGTAAAAATGTCTCTATTTTTGAATTAGTTTTTCAGTAAAAATGTCTTTCGAAAATTGACTATAAAAATAGTCGCTTTTTTTTACTCAGTGAAAATGTCCTATAATTTCTAAGGCTAGAATGGAGGTGAAATAATGTTAAATGAAAAGGAAAAAAAGAAAGCTAGAATTATTCAAAAAGTAATCTCGCATGAAATTACAAGAACGGATGCTGCAAAGAAATTAAACCTTTCGATAAGACAAATTGATCGACTTGTAAAAAGATATACGGAACAAGGTGAAGAAGGGTTAGCTCACAAAAGTCGTGGGAAAATCAGCCCTAAAAAATTGGAACAAGAAAAAGAGAAAAATGCAATTGATCTTTATCTTGGACAGTATAGTGAATTAAATTTCACACATTTTTATGATGAAACCAAAGAGCAGTTACAGATGTCTTACTCCTCGTTATTTAGAGTATTTACCAAGGATGGAATTCTTTCCACGATGGCTCAAAAAAAGACAATAGCAAAGTACTATGCAATGATGAATGAAGCCATCCAACTAGAAACTGTTTCAGAAGCTCAAATACAACTTTTTCAACAACGACAAGAAGAGGAAAAAAGAAAACATATTCGCAGGTCTTCTGTAAATTATTCCTTTGGAGAGGAAGTCCAAATGGATGCTGCATTCGCAATATGGTTCGGTACAGAAGTGACTGCATTACACTTAGCAGTGGATCGAGGTACCAAAAAAGTATTAGCAGGTTGGTTTGATTTTCAGGAACTTACGAGAGGTTACATGATCCTTCTTATGAATATTTTATTCAGCTATGGTAGGCCTAAAAAAATACGTACAGATAAGCGAGGAACTTTTTCTATCAATACGAAGAGAAAACAATATTCTCAGTTAAACTTTACTCAGTTTGGTAGAATCTGTCAAGAATTAGATATTATACTTGAGTCAAGTAGTGATCCCACTTTTAAACCAAATGTAGAACGTGAAAATAACACATTTAAAAATCGTTTGATTGCAGAATTAAAACTAAAGGGTATCACAGACTGCCAAGAAGCAAATCGCTATTTAAATGAGGTTTTTATTCCCAAAATGAATGATAAATTTTCTTTTGAGATTGAATCAGACAAAATAGCTATGCAAGACAATATTTACACGAAAGAAGAATTGAATTTCATCATTTCAGAACAATATTCCCGTAAGATCGATAATGCTTCTTCTTTTAAATACAATGGTGATTATTATATGCCAGTAGATAGACAAACTGGAGAAGTAATTTCTTATAAGAAAGGAACAATCTGTACTGTGATTATTGCTTTTGATTTTTCTCTTTGGTGTAAGGTAAACAATCAAATTCATATCATGCTTAAAGTAGAGAAAAAACTTTCTACTTCCTATCAAAAAACAACCAAAACTCAAGAAGAAATTAATAGATCAAAGGCGCATAAACCTAGTGCAAATCATCCCTGGAGAAATTATAATAAAAACTAGCGAAATTGGCTAGTTCTTTTTAAGACATTTTCACTGAAAAATCCCTTTATAACTTTTGTTTATTTGCCAAGACATTTTCATTGAAAAATAAATTCTTTTTTGAATAAATTTTTTAGAGACATTTTTATTGAAAAACGTTACTCTGAATAGAGACATTTTTACTGAAAAGTCACACATAAATAACCTCTCATACATATTTTTTATAAACTTTTTTATAAACTAAGCCGAAACGGATCTTGAGTACTTCCTCTTCCTGAAGTGATTTTAACCGTGAATTTTAAATAAACAACCGGCTGAACACCAATTGTAGTATAAGTAGCATTGTGGACGACATTTCCAGAACTAAGCACGTTAAATGCAGTATATGCACCATCTTCCCAAGCATATGGCATCATAGTCCAAATGGTACCAAGCAACCAATTATCGTTATAACATTCGTCCCAGTTACTTAAGTCAGCCATAAAAGTCTTTAAACAAATATCCCGAGTCATCTTTCTACCACCACTCGTGGCATACCCATAGTCACTTGGATAGATAAGCCCTACATAACCCGTCCAAGAAGTTGTTCTCTCTACAGTGTCATTACAATAATTCCCATTAACACAAATTTTCCCCGTATTACTACTTCGTTCAAATTCATAAAAGTTACTTGTTTTAATACTTATATAAGTATTATTTACATCATTACTACCAGTATGCCATACTGTACTTGTAAACAAACTTTTCGCCTCACTAGTTAACCCAACAGATGTAAAATCACAAGCAGAATATCCATTATAAAGAGCATTATAACAATTTCCAGCTTGGCGATTATAATATAATGAACCTCCTACACTTTCACTTTCATATCCAGGATTTAAAAGCTTCATAATATCTGCCTGACTCCACTCATTAATACCATGACCATTATTACTAGTAGAGGTATCCCAACTATAAGAACCAATGGAATCATTTCTAATTATTTTTAACCTTGACTCTTTCGTTCCACTTCCATTATCAACGTTATTCATAACCCCAATAATTCGCCATAATTCATTATTGAACAAAACATAATTATCTGGATCTGCTCCAATATATCTTAAATTATTATCGGAGGTCTCATCATATGCTAAATCAACCGGATTATCACTGGCATAACTACTAATACAACTAGAAGCATTATTTCCTTCTATACCACATGCTACAACACTTTCAGAAAAATGACTTTTTTTAAAATGTAACGTACATTTCACTCTTGTGGCCATATTGTTATTTGGTTCGTAATGACTATAATCCAGATTAGATTCCCATACATGATTATTCCACTCAATTGTTACACCATTCGTACAACTTCCACTTTCAAAATAGTAATCGGAATCCTTACTTGGAAAAGTATTCGTAATTTCTCCATCCACATATACAGCAAAATAAATATCTCCTGGATCTTGATATGTTCCATTGATCACATTAAATTCTTTTTCTTCTGTAAATACCGCATAACTAGTATACAAAAAAACTCCTGCTAGTAATAGCACACAACAGACTGTAAATATCATAATTACTTTCTTCTTAGAATTTCTTTCTTTAAACTTTTTAAGCCTCATAAAGCACTCCTTATATGGTAGCTAAAAACTACCCTTATATATAGGATATCATAGCACCCTAAAAAGGTATCTGTCAACTACCATATTTAACTTTTACTTCAATTCGCAAAATTTAAAATAAGAGAAACTAATTAGTCAAAGAGCATAAGAAACCTAGAGAATGAGCAGTTG
>CALVOL010000032.1 GCA_944350285.1 uncultured Bacilli bacterium
GCACATAGAAGAATTAAATGAAGACATACCATACATGCTTGAGTTCTTAGACAAGCCTATGGGGAGAGTGAGAAAATGACATTTATATTAGGGGTTTTGACCGGCATATTTTTAATTAGTTTATGTCAGATGGGAAAGGATGACAGATAATGAAAAATGATGTTTATAAAAACATAGTTATAATGGGGACAATAAAACAAATAATTTCGTTAGTGTGCTTTACAATTTTGGCGATAGTGTTTGGGCATTGGTGGATTGTATTTTTCTCTATTATTTTTATGTGTTTAAATGTAAATATCAACGAAAAAAATATTGATGAGAGTGAATAGGCTCTCTTTTTATATATCGCAGGTGTAGTGTAGTGGTGGCACACGAGTCTCTTTAGCTCGTAGGGTGGTTCAATTCCAACACCTGCAACCATAAAACAAGTAAGGAGGTGGTATTGAAAGAATAAAGTTGGGAGACCGCTAAAATTTAAAAGCGTTAAAGAATTGGAAACAAAAATAGATGCTTACTTTGAAGATAAAAACAATATTCCATACACAATAACAGGTTTAGCAGTATGGTTAGATTGCGATAGACAAACCTTATTAAATTATCAAGAAAAAGAGCAATTTTTTGGCACTATAAAAAAAGCTAAAACTAGAATAGAAGCTGATATAGAGCGTTGTGCTTTACTGGGACTGTATAATCCCACATTTTCCATTTTTAACATGAAAAACAATTTTGGATGGCATGATAAGCAAGAAGTAGATACCACTTCGTCAAATAGAGTTGAAATTATAAATGATCTACCGAGTGATTCAGATGAGATTAAGTGAGTTGATAGCACCATCGTTTTGGAATACTTTTAATTCAAAAAAACCGCGACAAATAGACAAAGGTGGAAGAGGTTCTACTAAAACAAGCAAGAACTCATTAAAAGTGAATTTTCATTGTTTAAGCGAAGACAAATGCAGTGCTATTGTTATTAGAGAATATCAAAATACTTTAAGAGATAGCGTGTATAAGGAAATCAGACGAGCATTAAAAAGGTTAGGACTAGTTGAGAATATCGATTACAATTGCAGGTTACAACCTTTAAGAGTAAAGTTGAATAATGGCAATAATATTTATTTTGCGGGTGCAGATGATTACGAAAAGTTAAAGGGTATGATAGATGAAGATACACCTATCAAAATAGTTTGGTTTGAAGAGTTGACTGAGTTCAAAAATGAAGAACAAATAGAACAGATAATTGCTACATTTTCAAGAGGTAATGATGATTGGTTTATTACTCTTTATTCATTTAATCCACCTAAAAATAAATATCACTGGGTTAACCAGTGGGTTGAAAAAATGAGAGGCAGAGAAGATGTATTAATTACTGGTTCTGACTATAGAACAGTGCCTGAAAAGTGGTTAGGAAAGATGTTCATTGATGAAGCAGAGAGGATGAAGAAATTCGATAATAAAAGATATAGATGGATATATCTAGGTGAAGTCATTGGAATGGAAGGTATGATTTATAATCCTGAATCAATAGAATATGTTGATAAGGATTATATGTCTAAAAATAATTTAAGGATACTCTACTTAGACTTTTCAGTCGATGGTGGTCATCAAACAAGTGCCACAACTTGTGGATGCTACGGACTAGCAAGCGATGGCTACTGGTACTTATTAGACACTTACTATTATAGTCCTAATGAGAAGCCTAAAAAGAAAGCACCTAGTGAATTATCTAGAGACATTTTTAACTTTGAAATAGCAATGATAAAAATGTGGAAATGTAGTGAAGATAGAGAAACGATTGATAGCGCCGAAGGAGCTTTAAGAAATCAGTTGTATACCGATTATGGTAAGAGATTCCATCCTGTTAATAAAGGAAAGAATAAAGAAGAACTGATTGATTATTCACAAGCCTTTCTAGCAAAAGGAAGATTTAGAGTGTTATTAAACAACAATAATAAGATATTTAAAAAAGAAAATGAAAATTATATGTGGAAAGAAGATAGTGTAGAAAAAGGCAAACCAGAACCAGATAAAACTGAGAAAGAGTTTGTTGGAGAGGAACCTTACTACAATAGTTGGTCTAACGATTATAGCTATTATTATGCTGATCATACACAAGATACCTTTCAATATTGGGTAAAGGATAATCTTAGTAAATTAGGAATAAAGGAGTGATTTAAAAGGAACTGTATCAAGATATACAAAGTAAATTAAGTAAAAAAGGCATCAATTTAGTAGTAGGCAATATTTACGATATGATGGCTATATGGAAATCGTGGTATCGCGGCAATGTAAATGACTTTCACTACTTTCAAATGAAGATGGCTGATAGTACTACTAAGCAATGTGAACGTCTTACAATGAATATGCCAAAAAAGATATGTGAGGACTTTGCTAAATTGTTGTGGTCAGAAAAAGTGCAGATAAAACTGGATAAAAAGAAAAATACAGAACAACTGTTAAGCATTTTGGAAAATAAAGAAAATAACTTTATGACAAATTTTCCTGCATTTCTTGAAAGAGTATTTGCATTAGGAACAGGAGCAACAGTCGAATATAAAAAAGATGACAAGACTTTGATTGATTATATTGATGGAGATGTAATCATTCCGTACAAATTTACTAATAGTTACATAAATGGACTAATTACAATAAGCAGGTATACAAAAGGGACTGGTGCAAACAAAAGATATTTTACACATATTACATATCATGAATATAAAGACGGTAAATATACAAAATTAAATGAGTTGTATAAGTCTAGTAATGAGACTACTTTGGGGCGAGAAATAAATTTTAATAGCGAATTTCCAAATGTGGTAGAGTTTGAAGAATATATTACTGATACACCTTATTTTCAAATATGGAAGCCAGTAATCGCAAACAATTTCGATACAGATAGCCCTATGGGGATTTCAATACTAGCCAATCAAATAGATAAATTTAAAGCAATTGATACAGAATATGATAGTCTAAATAGGGAATTTAGAACAGGAAAGAAAAGAGTTTTAATTGATAGGACAGCAGTCAAGAGAAGCCCACAAGTAGATGAGACTGGCGAAGTGAATTATGTTAGTTACTTCGATAACGACGATGAAGTATATGTAGCCATTGCTGGTATGGAAAACCAACCCGTTAAAGAAATAGATTTCAAACTTCGATATCAAGAGCATATCAATTCTATTAATGCACAATTAAATTACATTAGCGCTGGTGTTGGGCTTGGGCAAAACTATTATAACTTTGATGGGCAAGGTGTTAAAACAGCTACTGAGGTAGTATCAGAGAATAGTGATACTTACAGAACAAAAAAACATCACGAGTTAATGGTTAATGACTGTTTATATGACTTGATTAAAGCAATTTGTGAGCTTGAAAATATTTCTTATAAATCGATTAATATAGTCTTTGATGACTCAATTATTGAAGATGAAAATGCATTAATTAAAAGAGGATTAGAACTATATCAAAGCAAGACTATTTCACTCGAAAAGTTTATGAAAAAGTATCTTCATTATGAAGATAGCGAAATTCAAGAAGAAATGGCAAAGATTCAAAGTGAGAATAAATTAATTCAACCAGAAGGATTGGATTTTTTTGGAATGACTCAAGATGCTAGTGAAAGTGAAGAAACTTCTGACAAGGAGTGATGTGAATGTCTTTAGATGAACTTCAAGAACAAATCGAAAGACTCTATATAGATATGGAAAATGAACTCCTTTTAAATATTGCAAAGAAGTTATCTGTAGGAAAGCCAATGGAAATTGATAAGTGGGATGAAGCTAATAATCAACCACTTTATGGTAGTGGTAATGTTAATGAATGGCAATTACAAAGACTAAAAGAGCTTGATGGGCTAAATGAAGAAAATGCTAAAATCATTGCTAAGTATTCTGGAAAAACAGTCGAAGAAGTAGAACAAGTTTTTGATAGAGCTAGAGAAATAGGAATGACTAGAGACGAAACGATAATTTCAGAAGGAGTAAAACTAGGTATTCTAAACGAAATAGACCCTATAGCAGAAGACTTAGCTGTTAAAGGAATACTAGGGCATGCAATAGAAAGTGTCTTAACTACTTTTAATAGTCAGAACAATAGCTTATTAGTTAGTGCTGGAGATGAATATAGAAGTATTGTCAATCGTGTTTCAACTCAAGTGTTGGCTGGCACCAAAACCACTAATAAAGCAATGCAAGAAGCAGTGACTCAACTAGCAGAAAAAGGTTTAACTGGTTTTACTGCTAAAAATGGTGCGCAATGGTCACCAGAGGCATATACAAAAATGGTTATTCGTAGCAATACGCAAAATACCATCAATAGCATTCAAGATGAGAGAATAAAGATGTCTGGTGGAGATTATATCGAAGTGAGTTCTCATTTAGGAGCTAGGCCTTTATGTAGTCAAGACCAAGGACAAGTATTCTCATTAAGTGGAAATACAAGTGATATTCAAGATTTACATGGTAAAGGTATAAAGGTTCGAGCATGGTCTAGCTCAACTTATGGAAAACCGGCGGGTATTTTTGGAATCAATTGTGGTCATTCCAGATATATGTTTGTTCCTGGGTTGTCAAAAAAACGAGAAATGGATTTCACTAAAGCAGAAAACGATGAAGCTTATATCGAAAAGCAAAGACAACGTCAATATGAGAGAACTATTCGAAATAAAAAAAGAGAAATAGCAATGCTTAAACAAACTGGAGCAGAGCCTAGTTACATTAAAAGAAAACAAAACAGTTTAAGCGACACAAGAAAAGAATACCTGGAATTTTTAGATAAAACTGGTAGAACTAGAATAACAGCAAATGAATGGATAGGAAGTACATCATTAAGTCCTAAAGCTAAAGAAAAAGCTACTAAATCTTATCAAAATTGGAAGAAAAAAGAATATGAAAGAAAACAGCAAGAAGAATTAGTCAAACAAAGCATAATCGGTAAGTTTGATATTACTAAATACACTAATAGTATTAAAACTTCCACAAAAGATGTTGTTTTGTTTGAAGAAAGGATAAAACACATAACAGAAAGACATCCAGAAGTAGAAAAATATATAAAAGATATACCCAATATCATTAAAAATCCTGATTTAATACTTCAAGAAACAAAAAGAGATAGTACTTTATGGTTAATTAAGAAGATTGATAAGAATATTAAAGTGACTATGAAATTAAATACAACAAATGACAAGAATTTAAAAAATTCTATTATACAAATGCAATTTATGAGAGATAGTGAAATCAATAGAAGCATTAGAAACGGAAGAGTGATAAAAATATTTGATAAAAATGATAAAAAATAATATAATATTCATAGGAGAGGTGGACAATTACGGCACGTCCGCACACCCTTTGGGTCAAAAGAGATGAGGGAGAATGTGCCGCCCTCCTCCTGTTATTATGTTTATACAGCACCAAGTAGGTGCTTTTATTATGCATTACTTTATAGGTAGTGTGGAGGCATTATTCAGGGATACGAGGGCTGGATGCTTCCACAGTGCTTATAAATGCACTTTAGAACGCAGAAATACGTTCTTTTATTATGTCCAACATAAAGACAATAAAGAATGGTTAAGTCCAACTTAATGACTTAAAAGAAGGGAGAATTTTATGGAACAAGAAAACGTTCAAGATGTTGTAACTACAAACGTAGAAACAACTGAAAATACAGAAACACAAACTGTAGAAGAAAAAGTGGAGAAAGCTTTTGCTACTCAAGAAGAATTTAATGAAGCTTTAAAAAAGGAAGTTGCTAGAAAGACCAGAAACGTACCTAGCAAAGAAGAGTTAAAAGCTTTTAATGAGTGGAAAGAAAGTAAAAAAACTGAGACAGAAAAGTCTTTAGAAAAAGACAAGAGAATAGAAACTTTAGAAAAGCAACTTGCTTATGCAGAAAACAAGTCAGTAGTCGCGAATGCTGGTGTTGATGCTAAATTTCAAAAGTTTGTTTTATCAGAAGTTTCAGAAATGGACGGAGAGTTTGAAGATAATTTAAAAGATTATTTAAAAGACAATCCCCAGTTTTTAGTGCAATCTAAAGAGATTGAAGCACCTAAAACAAATGGTGTTGCAACAAAGAAAATTGGTAATGATGCCGAAGATGGTGTTACAGCAATTTTGAAAGCAAAACACCCAGATTTATTTTAAGAAGGAGAGTGATTTAAAAGGCAAATCCAATTCAAACAAATGGTACTCACGAAAGACAAGAAAGATATGAAAATAATATCGTTAAATTGATGAGACCATTATTAAAGATTAGAAATACTTTTTCAAGTGATTATGAAGGAGAACCTGTAACTGGTGCTGTTAAGGTTCCAGTTAGAAATATGGATCCTGAAATTAAACCGTATGATATTAAAAATGGTGTTGATTTAAGCCAATCAGCAACAACTTATTTAACTATCTTAGTTGATGAGCATGATGCTATTAATGAGTTAATTGATGGTTATGAGGCTAGTGCTGTTCCTGATAATCTTGTAGCACAAAGATTGGAAGCTGGTGCTTATGCTAGAGCAAAGAAACTTGAAGACCATGCTATTAACGCATTAAAAAATAATTCAATTGTTTCAACCCAAGCAGATTGTACAGAAGCTAACGTTTATTCAAATATTGTAAAAGATATTGCAATTCAAGCTAAGAGAGGAATCGATAAAAATAGAATGTATGTAGCTGTTTCTTATGAAACTGAGACATTGCTATTAACTGATGAAAAATTCTCTAACAGTGCATCACAAATTGGAGCAGAACTTGCTAGAAACGGTGTTGTAGGTAGAGTAAACGGCGTAAATGTAATTACCGAAGATTTAGGTGAAAATGCTTCTGGTCAAGCAGTAGAGTATATTATTTACGGTGTTGAATGGACTCAAAAAGTCGATGGATGGAAAGTCGGACTAGCAGTTAACGACTTAAAAGATGGTAAGCACGTTGGAGCATCTGCTTTACAAGACCGATACGTGTATACAGATGCTGTTACAAATAAAAATGCTGTTTTAATTAAGTCAAAAGTTGGTATTAGTGCAGTAAATATTACTCCAGTAGCAACTTTATCAGGAACTTTAGCTGATGAAACTAAAGTTGCCGATCTAGCAAGTGTTGGTGGTAGTGGAACTATTACTTATTCATTGCCAACAGGAGTAGCTGATAATGCTAAATTTGAGATTAGTTCAAATACTGTAATTACTGCAGATGCAACAGTTGCGCCAGGTACTTATACAATTGTTGTAAAAGGAACTGATACCGCTAGTAATGAAGCCTCAGCAACAGCTGTTATTACAGTGGCAGAAGCTAGTGAATAATAGAAAAGGAGTGGTGTTATGGTAACAAGTCAAGACTATAGACTTTACTTTGGGGTGAATACCACTCCTTCTAATTTTAAAAAATTAGAATATATCAGTTTATCAACGATTAAATCTATAATAACTAGGCCTGTTCCAAAAGAAAGTGATTCTTGTTATAAAGATTTTAAAAACGCTTTGTTAGAACAGATAAATTATTATGATTTAAATTCGGATCTGATAGATAGTACTGGAAAGGGTAGTTATACATTGGGTAGCTATTCTGAAAGTACAAATAATAAAAATGATTCGTCTAAAAGCATAGATAGATTAAGCCCAGTTGCTTATGAGATTTTATTAAATTGTGGCTTGTTACAAAGCCAGTTAGGAGGTTGTTGTTTATGGTAAAGTATAAATGTGGTGCAATTCTTAAAGAAGTTCCAAAAGGCGCAGAAAAATGGTATATAAAAGCTGGATGGAAAAAAATAGAAACTTCTAAAAAAGAAGAAAAGAAGGAAACCGATGATAAAACCGATTCCGAAAAGACTGCTACCACATAATTGCACTTATAAAGAGTATCTAGGAAATACTGGTGAGGGCGATGAATGGGGAAAAGAGATGCCATTATCGTTTGTTAAAATAGAAATTAAAATGCAATTAAAAGTCACTTCTAATGGCCGTGAAGTCGTTGGTAATGGACGTATGTTCTATGATTTAACAAATTCTCAAGGATTATCTTTTCCTCCAATTCAAAACAGTAAGATTGTTTATAATAATCATGAATACAAGATTGTAGACGTTGCGGAATTGTGTGGAGAAGATGCGATGCCACATCATTATGAGGTAATGTTTCAATGAAAAAATTTAATAATGCAGAAGATGCTTTTAAATGGGCAAAAGAAGTTATCGAAAAAGGTTGCGTTACTGCTGAGGAAGTGGTTGCGGAACAAATTTATAAAGATTCAAATGAATTTACATATCGAGAAAGTGGAGATATGTACAAATCTGGAGAAACTCACAGTAAATTTAAGCAAGGGATAATTACTGAAAAGACACCTTATGTACGTAGACGTTACTATGAAGGCGGTAAACCTGGAGCAGGTAATAAAAAAGCCCAGCCAAGATGGTTTGAAAAAACTGTAGCTAAATACAGAGATGAATATCAAGAACTTGGCAAGAAGCAAATTGACATAATGAAAGGAAAAGTATGAATACAGAAAGCTTAATTACACTATTAAGAAATGAAATTGAGAAAACTGGTTACAAGTGTTATTCTCCAGACTTACCTCAAGATCTCGAAAAGATAGTTGCTATTTCGCTAGGAGAAGGAACAAATGAACGTTCTTTAAATAAAGATATCCTATACTCTAGAATACATTTTTATTTGCTTATTAGAGGAACCTCTAACGATACAGAGGCCAGAAGTATTTCTGATACTGTTTTTAAGCAGTTAGACCATAAAGCAGGCCTAGAAAATGACAATTTAAGAGTAATTTTAATAAGTTGCAATATGCCAAATTATGCTTTTAGAGATGAAAATCAAAGAATACATTACAACATTAATTGTAATATTCAAGTCGAGTGGAAGGAGTGATTTTAAAGGCACAATACGAAAGTTCAGTTAAACAATTTAAAGTTCAATTTGATTTAAGCGAGAATGAGACTCCAGATTGGGAGGATCTAATCGCTTTAACTATGTCATATGATCAAGGTGAAACTCTTGATACGTGGCAAGATTTATATAATTTTTTATCTAATAACGTAAAAACCGGATTAGACCCAACATGGTCAGTATCTGTTAAATTGGATAAATCAAGTCCAGTTTGTCAATTCATTTTAGATAAAGAATTTGCAGTAGGAGCAGAAGCAACTGCTAAATGTAAAATTATTAATTTACTTAAAGGAACGAGTGGTAAACAGATTGAATTTACTGCTACTTTAAGTTCAATTGCGTATGAAGCTACTGCCGAAGAAGTATTACAAGTAGATTTTGATTTAAAAGTTTATGATAATTCTACATTTGAAGAAACAGATTACACAGCAGGGTAGGCTTTAGTGTCTACCCTTTATTTTTTTAGGAGGAAGAAAGAATTGTTAACATTAACTAGAAAAAAATATGAAATAGAGGAGCCTATTCGTTTAGAAGATGAAAATGGAAACTTACTATATGAATTTACAATGCAAATTACAGCAGAAGAAAAAAATAGAATTAGGGATTTGATTTTTTCTCAAGAAGATGTGAAAGATGGTCGTGAGTTATCAAGATTGGAACGTGAAGGAAAAATAGATGAAATGAACAATTTAGAAGAAAAGTTTTTAGAAAGAGCAAAGGTAAGACAAGAAGAGTTTGAAAATATATGTTTCAAAGAGTATAAAGAGACTTTTAAAGAGAAAGCTGGAGCTAAGTATGAAGAAATGGTTGAGATGCTTTTTGATTTTTTCGTCAAAGCCTTCGCGGACAAGAGGGCATCACAGATAAATACTATAAGTTCACACCTTCGCAAGATTACGAACAAATAAATATTTTGCAAATAGACGAAAAGAAGTACAAGCTGAAAATTACATTTAAAAATGTTTTAAAAATTTTTGAACTAATGAAAGAAAATCGTATAGAAGAATGCCTAGAAATTTTAGGGATTAACGATTTAAGGACAGAAGAGCAGGAAATAGCTTTAAATGAAATAGCTGGTTATATATTTGATGTTTCTAACGATTCAAATCATAGCAAAAAAACGTTTGATTTAAACCTTGATTATAAATACTACTTTGTCGATTTTTTAAAATATGGAATTAATTTAAATAAGCAAGATATTGATTGGTGGGAGTTTGATACAATACTAGAGGCAATATTTTTGGATAGCAAATCAATAATAAATAAAGTTATGGAATATCGTCTTTATGAAAAGCCATCAAAAAGTGCAAAAGTCCAAGAAGAAAAAAGACATAGATTTATGTTAAAAATGAAGCAAAAATATTCTTTGACTTCACAAGAAAATTTAGGTGAAAGCTTGGAAAAATTATGGAATTATGTAGAAAAAAAAGCAGGTGATAAAAAAGAATGAAAGAATGAAATTAAACCTTCAATTATTTGCTGATGGGGAGATAAGTTATAAAGTAACACTTGATAGTGATGGTGCCATTAAAAGCTTAGATAAACTTGAAGACAAATCTAGTTCATTATCTCAAAAATTTGTTTCTGTGGGCACCAAAATGACTGTAGGTGTCACTGCACCACTTACAGCTTTAGCAACTGCAGGAGTAAAATATAACGCAACTATGGAGACATATTTGGCTAACTTAACT
Source organism: uncultured Bacilli bacterium (assembly GCA_944350285.1). Lineage (GTDB taxonomy): Bacteria > Bacillota_I > Bacilli_A > RF39 > UBA660 > Ventrenecus. Next base: position 10,568 of record CALVOL010000032.1, read on the forward strand.
ACTTTGTTAGGAGGCAACCAGCAAGAAGCTCAAAAGTTATTAGATACTTTGAAAGAAATGGCCAACAAAACGCCTTATGAAGCTACTGATTTAGTAAAAGCAACTCAGAAAATGATGGCATTTGGAATTAGTGCTGAAGATAGTCTTAAATATCTTAACATGCTTGGAGATGTAGCTATGGGGGACGCTAATAAAATGGATAGTTTGACTTTAGCTTTTTCACAAATTTCTGCAAGTGGTAGAGCTTCGATGGAAGATATTAACCAAATGATTGATCAAGGTTTTAATCCGCTAACTATAATAGCAGAAAAAACAGGCGAAAGTATGGCTGATTTGCGTGATCGAGTATCTGCTGGCCAAGTATCGTTTGAAGAAATAGCCGGCGCATTTCAAATAGCCACGTCAGAAGGTGGGATTTTTTATCAATCCATGGATAAAGCGTCTCAAACTACCCAAGGAAAAATATCTTCAATGACTGATGCTTTTAATTCTGCTGCAGGTGCTTTAACAGAATCATTATTGCCTTTTGTTACCCAATTCGTGACAAAACTTACAGAAATATTTAATTGGCTTAATTCGCTAGATGAAAGCCAAAAAAACATGATTTTAACTGTAGGACTTGTATTAATAGCAGCGGGACCATTACTAACACTCATTGGTAATATTTCTGGATCCATAACAAAACTGATTCCTATAATTTCCGGAATTACTGGACCAGTCGGCCTAGTGGTTGGGGCTATTGGGGGATTAATAGCAATATTTGTATACTTGATGGCAACTAACGAAGATTTTAGAGAATCTGTTTTTTCAATATTTAATGCTGTATGGGGGATAATAGGTCCAATTATTGATTCTATTATAGGGGCCTTTAACGGATTAGTTGATATTATTAAAGGTGCTGTGCAAATTATTGATGGTTTATTAACCGGAGATATTAGTAAAGTTGTTGAAGGTTTTTCATCAATTTTTAAAGGAATAGGAAATGTGGTCATAAGTGTTTTGAACACTGCTATTAGTGCAATAAACGGATTTATAGCTTTAGCATTATCACCTTTGAATTTATTAATTGATGGAATCAACTTAATTCCGGGAGTTAATATTCCAAAATTGAAATTAGAAATTCCAAAAATTCCATCTCTTGATGTTGGTACCAATTTTGTTGCTCAAGATGGTTTGGCATTTTTGCATAAAGGAGAAGCAGTGGTTCCTCAAAAATATAATCCTGCTATTGGAGGTGGGATGACAACAAATTCTCCAATTATTGTTGAGGTATATAATGATAACGTGTCAACACTTCAACTGGATAGTAAAACAGTTGCAGAAGTTGTGAATAAATATAATGAAAATAGAGAGGTGGCGGTTTAAAGAATAATGTATTACAGATAGGAGACACTTCCATTAAGTTTTTGCAAAAGAATGGATATGGGTTGCAAGAGGATCAAGATAAGGTTTTAAAAAAGATAACGATGGCTGACGGTACTGAAAGAAGAAATATTGCGGAAAAAAAGAAAGTGACCATCAATCTTAAATTTACTAAAATTGATGTTAATACACTTTCTAACTATTTAACATTGATGGAAGGTGATTTTCAAGCAACATATTATTCGTTTAAATACAAAACAATAAAAACTGCTACTTTTCGCTTATCTGAAAAGCCAAATATCGAAATGATCGGATCATATTTGGATTTGCTAGAAGAGTTCGATGTAACTTTGGAGAGTGTATAATGATAGCTGTTAGTGATTCTATAAAAAATGCTTATAATCAATATACGACTCAAAGAAAACCGTATATCAAGCTTGGCAATAATACTTATTATATTCAAAACATGGATTTGCAGGCTGATTGCTATAATGAGGGCAATATAATTGGAAACGCAATTGCTAAAATACTTAAATTTGATATTGAAACAGAGCATGTAGAAGGACTAGATGAATTTGAACTTTATGATTCCATATGGACTGGCAATCAATATGAATCCATTTTTTTAGGGACGTTTAAATTGTATGATGAAGAAGGAACAGACGATTTTTTTAGCTCCGTTACTGCATATGATTTATTGATTAAATTCAATGCTCAATATGATCCATCGCAAATGACGTACCCTTCTACTGTTTTTGGGCTACTTCAAAACATTTGTAATCAAGCAGGAGTAACGCTGGAAACTACATTGATAGCGAATGGTACTCAACCACTTGAAACTGAACTGTTTGTAGAGGGTGAAACTCTAAAAACTATTCTAAATGCTATATGTCAAATTTCTGGAACTTTTGGCATGATAAGCAATGATAAATTAAAGTTAGGATTAAAAGGAACTCAAGTATTAACTATCCAAAAATATCAAATATCCGAACCAGAATTTAAACGTACAACTCAAAGTATTAATCAAGTTGTTTTAGGAATGACTGATATTGAAGGTGAAGAAGTTAAGTATCCACAAGATTCTCAAATAAGCGGTACCATCCATAAACTAACAATTAATAATAATTCGTTTGTTTATACTCAAGCATTACGTGAGGCTTATATTCAAAATATCTATAATCAAGTAAATGGTTTTGGATATGAGGCTATGTCGATGAAATGGGAAGGACTATCTTATGTAGAATTAGGAGATTTATTAAATGTAGATGGACATTCTAGTATGGTATTGCGATATAATATCAAAAGCCCAAATGGATTAGAATCTACTTTGGAAGCACCGTCAATTATTGATAGTTCTGTTGAGTATTATGAGAACTCTAATTCGATTGAAAATCGTCAAAAAAGGACTGAGTATATAGTTGATAAAGCTAATCAGAAAATTACGCAAGTAGTCGAGGAAATTGGTGATAGAACTAATAAATCAACAACAATTACACAAGACATCGATTCTATTTCTCAACAAGTATCGTCATCAATAACATTAACGAAAGATGTATCAAATATCACTTCTTTAACTGTAGAAGATGCTTTTGAGGCTGACGCGTTAAAGTTATCTGTAATTGGTGAAATGAGTTTGTTATATCCAAGCAATGATCTTTATCCTAGTGACGATCTTTATCCGTTGGACAGTTATCTTATTATTGAGGATGAGGGCGAGAATACAAACAAGGTTCTTTTACCAATTACTTATCTTCATTATTTAAATGCCACAACTTATGATGAATTTGTTGTTGAGAATGGTCAAGCAAAAATTATAAGACGAGTCGGAGAGAACAGTGATGGT
>CALVOL010000033.1 GCA_944350285.1 uncultured Bacilli bacterium
AGAACAGAAGGCATTAAAAAATGGAGTGTTCTTATTACTCCGTAATTGCAACTTTTATTTTTGGAAAGTCCCTATAATGGAACTATTCCCATAGCGGCAATTCCTAACATTCTTCCAAAATTTGGTTGCTTTTTGATAATAAGACTACCAATATAATAGACGAATGCGATTGCTACAATAATTCCTAAAAAAATTAATAAATCTTGGCCAATTACTTTTATATATTCAATCTCTTTTAAGTTATCCCATACCCATGTTGTTGTTGTACCTGTCCACAAATTATAGTTCACTACTCTTACAGAATTAAACATTGTTTGAATTAATGATGCGATCGTGGCAATTAATGTGACGATGATCGCTAAAATTGCAGAATTTTTTATATTATTGAATTTTGGCAATTCTTCTTTCATTGCTGTAAAAGGTTTTTTAATTACTTTAAACATACTTACAAACACATTTGTAGTGCTAGTCTTTTTTGATGTACCTACACTTCCAGCATTAGGTACGGTTCCCGTAGGTGCTGGTTGTGGTTGTTGTACTACTGCTTCTGTGTTAGGTACAACTGTTTGATTTTGCATTGTATTTTGTACTGGACTTTGCACACCAACTGGTTCTACAGGTGTATTTGTTGTGAAAACATTCTCGTTATTGTTTATAACTGGATTTGTGTTTTCTATTGGTTTTCCACATTTTATGCAGAAATTTGAGCCATCAATATTTTGGGCTCCACAATTTGGACAAATCATAAACTACTTACCTCCACTTTTATCATTTATATCTTTTATTGTACTTGTTATTAGGTTGCTATCTATCACCGAATTTAATATATTATTACCGATATTTTGCGGTCCAACACTTGTATTGTTAGCGCCGGCAATCTTGGGATTCCTTAGACCTGTTCTTTTCATTTTGTATTGATCGACTTTTCTTAAATTAGTTAGCGAAGTCTTTGTGTCTTTTTCATGCTCATGACGAGCCGAAGCATTACGGTATTTTGCAAACATTATGAAAAAGAAAATAAATCCTAATGTTAAAAATAAATAATTGTAATCAAAGTCTACAAATAACATTAAGAAGATGCCTAGTATTTCCACTAAAACAGATATACCTATGAGCTTTGGCATATGAATTGGAACACTTCCCATTGTTTCTTTGGTTCTTGCATTTACAGCGACATAGTGAAGGACTTTTTTATTCCCACTTACTTGTTGATAACTATAGAGCCATACAGGAAAGTAGGCTGATACCCATTGTCTACCCTTCATACTAAAATCTTGTCGTTGCCATGCCACACCACGATCATATTGTTTTAATGAATCATTGGCCGCGAATCTTGCGACATCTTTGGCTTGGGATTCCACAATTTTACTTAATTCGTCTGTATTTGTATCTCGACGTTCTGATGTGTAACCTTTTAAAAAGTTAGCATTAAATTTCACACAATTTTCTGTATCAAAAGGCATAATGGCATTAATGACATTGTTTGTTTTATCTGTTTGAACTTTATTTAATTTATCTTTACTTGACTCAATCGTTAAATCATCGATCGCTATATCAAATTCTCTTTCTACATGGTATACATCTGCATCATAATACATTTGTGTTGAGTTTCCTGAACGTCTAGCATAACTTCTGATTAAATGCTCGCCTTCCCCGGATAGATAAGCATGAGCATTAATATCTACCATCATATAAGGAAAATATACCCCCATAATATTCTCGGTTGTAAATTCTTCTTTAAATTTTGGATGGGCAAAAAATTTTCTCTTTTTTACAAAGGCTTTAATTTGAGTTCTTGCTTCTTCTTTTGATATTTTAAATGGCAAGACTGCATCTGGAATTGTACCATTTGGTATTTGAGCATTGATAGATAACGTATTTCGACACCAGTGACATTTTGCTTGAAGAGCAGAAGCAGTATCAATTACTACTTCGGCTCCACAGCTAGAGCATTTTAATGTTATGATGTCTTTTGTATCTGGGGCAATATTTTGTGCTCCTGAGCCAATGACCTCGCCCTGTAATTTTGTTATATCATTTTCTAATCCCGTTACTTGTTCAGGAGAAAATTCGTGTCGACAAAAATTACAACGTAATTTACCAGTATTTACATTTAGTGAAATATCTGTTGCACCACATTTTGGACATTTGTTTTGACCATCTTTTGCTCCAACATCTGTTTTAACAATTTTTACATCATCTGATTGCATAGACTAAATTCCTAAAAGTTGTTTTTTCTTAGCATTAAAGTCTTCTTCTGTAATGACACCAGCATCTAACAAGCTTTTTAATTTTGTTAATTCCTGATATGGATCTGCAGCAGAAGATGGAGCTGCGCCAGTTGCGGTATTTTCTGTTGTAGTTTGCTCTGTTGTAGCTGGTTGTACTGGTGTTGCAGGTGAAACTGGTTGTACTGGTGTTGCTTGATCTGGAGTAGGCTCTGGTGCAGGAGTACCAGCAGTCATAAATGGATTAGGTGTGTTAGTATTTGGTTGAGCCACTCCTCCCATCATATTTCCAGCTGCATTCATTCCCATGCCCATGAAGGCCATCGCAGAACCTCCACCATTTGGATTTTCTCCAGCAGCTTGGACGCCACGTGCCACAGCTTGTTGCATAAAGGCGTTGCCTCTTGCTCCTGATAATGCATCGGCTTTTTTGACATCGCTTAGTAATTTTTTGGTATCTTCGTCATATTCAATTGCTAGAATTGCAGTTTTTACAATTTCTAGTCCACGAGAACTTTTCCATTGATATGCATCTTCTACGGCTTTACTCATAGCCTGGGCAAAACCAATTTGGTCTCCTTGAATATTTGAAATTCTATTTCCTTTACTTGGATCATTTGTGTAATTTGAGAAAGATGCACTAAGAGTACTCACTACTTCATTAAAGAGTTGGGTTGCTGCATCATTATCCATATCAGCAAAGTCAAATACTGGAGCATTTGCGCCTAAGTAGTTGGCTGGCACAAAGTTTTTAAGGAATAATAATGGGTCTACAATCTTCAAGGTATATGTTCCTCGTGTGACTGCTCCTACTTGTGTATTTAGGAATGCATCATTCCAATATATTTCTGATTGAGTTCCAAATTTGTTGTTTGGAATTTCTTTTAAATTTACATAGAACGCTAATTGCTCACTTCCTGGTTGTCCACCAAATTTAAATCTCTCCCATGAGGTTTTAATTGTAGATGAAATAATTCCATCCCCTGCAAAGAAAGACTGTGAATTAGGATCATCTGATCTAAATTCGAATCCTCCTGGTTCTGTGATTAAACCTGTAATTTGTCCGTCTTGGACTGTAACAAGTGCGCATCCTTCTGGAACGATAATTTTACTACCATTCGTAATAATATTTTCTGATCCTTGAGTATTTGATCCACGTCCTGCATTGGTTCCTTGTGGTTCTGCTTGGAATACTGCCGCAGTTGCGGGAACACCACTTTTAGGTCCGTAAAAATCCTTCCATTGATCTGCAAATGTGCCACCTATGGCACCTGAAAAAGCTTTAATAAAGCCCATATAAACTACCTTACCTTTCTTTTTGAGATTCTTTCTCTCTATTTTTTTCATTATAACATTTTTTAATTTGATTAAACAAGCTCTTTACGCGAAATTGTTTTTTTCGGCATTTTTTTGTCACTCTATTGTTGGTGATTTTTTATTATGATTCTTCATATATTTTACTTACTGTTCCCGTTCCTACTGTTCTATTTCCCTCTTTCATAGAAAATTCTGTACCTACTTTTACTGCCACATTATTTCTTAGTGTTACAGTAAATGAAACAGTATCGCCGGGAGAAGCCATATACATTTCTTCTGGCAATGTGATTGTACCGCTTATTTTTGCAGAGCCAAAGTAAAAATCTACTATGTAATTTGTAAAGACTGGTTGACTTCTTCCTCCTTCTTCCTCTGTCAAAATATAAACCTCAGCTTCAAATTTTGTCACTGCTGTAATTGAGTTAGGTTTAGCGAGAACTTGCCCTTCCTTTACTTGATCTTGTGTAATATTCTTTAATGTGATATTAGCATTTTCTCCAATGGTTGTTTTTTCTCTTTCTTCTCCAGATACTTCAATTTTTGTGACTTCTGCAGTTATTATTTCGTCTGTTAATCCTATTATTTGTACGTTATCTCCTACTTTTACTTCACCTCTTATAATTTGACCTGTAACAACTGTACCAACTCCGGTGCTATTTACTACTTCTTCTATATTATATAAGAACTCGTAATTTTCATCTGTAGGGTTTTCTTCTTCTTTATTCTCTATAATATCTTCTGCATTTTGCTGGTTATTTTCTGCTGGTGAAGATAAAGAAGATTCTTTTTCATTTTTATTTATAAAGTAAAATACAACTACTAGTATTGCTATAAAGATACCGATCATTAATAAAATCATAAGAATTTTTTGATTGTTTTTGTTGGAAGATGATCCATTTGAGTTGGGCGGTCTATAACTATTTTTGTTTTGGGATTGTAATTGCTCTAATTGTTGATAATAAGCTTGTTGTTCATGGGAAAGTGGTTGACCCGTTACGGGATCAAAATTGTAATTACCATTTTGATTCACTTTATTTGCCTCCTTTTTGCTTCATTATTTTATTTAGAGTCTGTGAAAAACATTCTTTTTTCTTATTATCCATAGTAACGCAATAGTTAAAGCAAGAAAAATACTTAATGCAATCCAGTTTATTGTGCTTCCTGTTTCTGGGTTTTCTACTTCTCCTTCGCCAAGAGAACCACTGCCACCTCCTGTTGTTACATCATCTGTATTATCGTCCACTGTCGTAGTACAATATGTCTTTAGTTCGGCTTTGATATAACCATTTTCTTCACTGTAGCATACATCATAACCTTCTGGTTTATCGTCTACTCTAACTATTTTATTTTTTAAAGTAATCATCCCGTCATAAAAATTAAATTTTGCACTGTCTGCCACATCTATCTGACCATTTTGGATGTTAATAACTGGTGTTTGAGTTACAGACCCATCATTTTTCCCAATGTTAAATGTTGCATTTGCTTGTTCGGTTTTTCCACTTAATCTAGATGCGTTAGGAGCATTAAAAGTCCCACCATATAAGTTGATTGTTATTACTCTTGTCCCTCCTAATGAAAAAACATTTATATCTTCAGTAGTTGTAAAATTTCCATTGTTAATAGTAACTTCAGTATTATGCGTTGTAGCAATAGCTGTTCCTATAAGATTTGAACTCGTATTGAACGTTGCATTATTGATTGTGATTTTAGTTCCTGCAGAACAAGAAAAACTAGTACTAATACAAGTTGAATATATTCCCGTAACTCCTTTAAAATTTCCGTTGTTAATTTCTAGTGTACTTCCAGCATTGGCTGTTATGACATTGCCAATTGTAAAATCTTGTGTTTCGAATGTTCCCCCGTTGATTGTCATTGTATTATTATTTCGAATCAGGTACGATCCTTCCGTATTTTTGTATGTACCACCATTAATGGTCATGTTGCCATCATTGGTTATGATGCTAGAACCCAATTCTATCACGCAATCTTCTAATGTGACGGTTCCAATTGTACCATTTGCTACTGCACTAGTAGCAGTGGAAGATTGTAATGTCACCCTTTCAAGAGTAGCTGTTCCTTCATTATCTAATAAACGTTCTGCCTCTCCATATAATTCTGCTTTCACATCACGAAGTATTAATGTTGCATTTTCTTGGTTTTCGACCACATTATTGGATATTATGAATTTATAATCTGCTTTTAATGTGCCGTTGTAGATTTCTAATTCTGATGAATTTTTAATTTCTCCTATATTAAAAGTAAAGTTATTTAAATCTATCGATACTTTTTTGGTTATAGAAACATTACTTTCATCCTCTTCTTCAGTAGCGGCTCCATAAGAATAATCATTTTGTAGGACAATTGGATTACCCGAAATGTTTGCTTCATCTACTGCTTGTAAAAAATCTTCAAATTCTTTCTCACCTACCTTTAACGATGCTGCGTGTACATTTGTTGTAATAAATAATAAGCTTATTGCAAAAATTAACTTTAACCCCCATTTGTTTAAAACTTTTTCCATTTCACTCCTCCTTTTTGAATAGAATTAGTATTATTTTTACAACTTTTCCCTAAACTCACTTCTATTCTTGTACCATTATACCATCATTTTTTAACTAGTTGTACTATTTTTACATGTTTTTTTAATATTTTGTCGTTTTTTTGTATTAATGCTAGTACATGTTTTTTGGCTTTTTATTAGATAATATTACTAGGTGGTATTTCATGGACTTCAAAAAAGAAGACGAAAATTATATTTATGGTGTGATCGGAAGAAATGTCAAAAAATATAGAAAATTAAAGGGTCTTACACAAGCACAGCTAGCAGAAAAAATTGATTATTCTCTATCTTTTGTAGCTGGCTTAGAAAGTAAAAAACACCAAACGTTTTCGCTTGGTGCTCTATGGAGGATTTCTTTAATTTTGGAAGTTGATATGTATAAATTGTGTATCGATGAAGAGCAAGAAAAATTAAAGCCTAAGTTTTTACCTTATGTTTGTGAAAACTGTGATTATCATACTGACATTCCTATTGAACTTATTGACATTGTTTCTAAGGCAAATTCCTTAAATTATCAAAGTAAGGATATTTACCCCTCTTTTACTTGTCCTGATTGTAATTCTAAACTAACTTATAAGGAATAAATCACAGAATTCCTACTTTTTTTAATTATTTTTCACATTTTTCTCTTAAAAACCTTTTTATTAAAAATGTTAGAAAATACGGGAATGTATAAAATATTCCATTAAATCCTATATTCTTATTACATAATTTTATTCCATATTTAATGTCTTGATATTTTTCACTTTTTATTGCATTATTTAATGATATTGATTTTCCGTCTGTTGCTTTCACTTCTAATGGAACTATACTATTTTTATCACGCACTAAAAAGTCTAGTTCAAAAGTACTTTTTTTATTTTTATAAAAGTATAGTGAGTATCCTTCTTTTACTAACATATCTGCAACAATATTTTCGTAGATCGCTCCTTTATATGTATTAAAATTTTTGTTGTTTCTCAAATCCTCTTGGGCTTCTTCTTCTAGACTACCTATTAAAAGCCCGGTATCTCTAAAATAAATACGATAATTATCCGGATTATAATTTCCTTTTAATGGTAATTCTAAAGTATTTAAACAATAAGAAACATTGATGATTCCAGCGTTATCTAACCATTCTATTGTACCAATATATTCTCTATTTCTTGCACCTTTTGCCACTTTTGAAATTTGAAATTTTTTGTTTTCTTGACCTAAAAAAACCGGAATTTTTCTATATATATTTAAAATTTTACCTTGATCTAATCCATGCGCATATTTTGTAATATCCTCTTCATAGTCTTTTATAATTTGTCTTTGCATATCTAGGATACCACTAAAATTTTTGCTTTCTATAAAATTTGCTACTATCGCAGGCATTCCTCCAGTGATTATGTATTCTTGAAAATTTTTCTCCATTACATCGTACTCTAATTTTGAAAGAGGAGTTATATCTTTCATGTGATTATACAACTCTTCTATTTGTTCTTCTTTATATCCTTTTGCCCATAGAAACTCTTCAAAATCTAGAGAATACATTTCATAATCCTCTTTATTTCCTACACTGTTAGATTCTATTTCGTGATAATTAATTCCCATTAGAGATCCTGATGCAATTACATCATAACGTCCATCTTGGTTAAAAAATTTTAAAGAGGTGGCACAATTAATGCAATCTTGAATCTCATCAAAAAATATTAGTGTTTTTCCAGGTATAAACTTTAAACTAGGATTTAGTAAAGAAATATTTTTGATTATTGTATCTACTTCAAATCCATCATCAAAAATACTCTTGTATTGTTTTTGTTCGATAAAATTAATTTCGATGAAATTTTCATAATTATGATTTGCAAAATACTCGATTGCATTTGTCTTGCCTATTTGTCTTGCCCCTTTCACTATTAATGGCAAATGATGATTCTTTTCTTTCCAACTTATTAGATATTCATCTATTTTTCTTTTTAATCGCATATTACACCTTCTTTTTTTTATATTTTATCACAAAATTCCTCATTTTTTAATATTAAATTTCACAAAATTCCATTATTTTTTGATATTATTTTCACATTTTTCCTGTTTTCCTTTGTAAAAAAGAAAGCCTTCTTATTTAAACAGCTTTCTTTTTCGGCTTTTTTTCGAACATTTTATTTATTTTTGTGGTTTTTATTCGTTCATTTCTCCTAAATCTGTCAAAATGGAGTATAATTTTTCTTCATCCCATATTTCGATACCAAGATTACGAGCTTTATCTGCTTTACTTCCAGGTTTGTCGCCAACAATCACTACATCTGTTTTCGAAGAAACGCTGCTACTAGGATGTCCACCATAACTTTCGATAATTCCTTCAATTTCATCCCGACCCATAAAGGAAATGGTTCCGGTTATGACAAATCGTTTGTTAGTGATTAAGTTATTCTCTTTTTGTTCTTCTCCAAGATAGGTCATATTAAGTCCTAACTCTTTTAATTTGTCGATAAGCGCTTGGTTATCCACATCGGCAAAGTAGTTAGCAATATTCCCAGCAAGAATTGGGCCGATATCCCGAATGGTTTCTAATTCTTCTTTGGTTTTAGATGCAAGATTTTCCATCGTTTTAAAGGTACGTGCAAGTAACAAAGCTGTTTTGTCACCAATTCCACCTATTCCTAAACCAAATAGTAATCTTTCTAAACTATTTTGTTTGCTGTCTTCAATGGCATTTAGTAAGTTTTCTACACTTTTATGGCCATATCCTTCTAGGGAAACTAAATCTTCTTTGTGTTCATCTAAATGATAAATATCAGGAATGGTTTTAATGAACCCTAAATTAAAGAAGTCTTCCATAATTCTTTCGCCTAATCCATCAATGTTCATAGCATGACGCGAAACAAAGTGGATAAGTCCTTCAATGTGTCTTGCTGGACAATTTTGATTTAAACAATAGTGGTCTACTTGGCCTGGCTTTTTTTCTAATGGAGTGTCACAGATAGGACAATTGGTAATCATCACAAAATCAGTTTCATTGCCTGTTCTTCTCTCCACTTTGGCTTCCACCACTTCTGGAATAACATCGCCAGCTTTTCTAATAGATACTGTATCGCCAATTTTTAAACCTTTTTCTATAATATAATCTTCATTATGTAAAGTTGCTCTTTGAACAGTCGAACCCATTACTATTACTGGATCTAGTACTGCATTTGGTGTAATTCTTCCGGTTCTGCCAACAGTAAAGACAATGTCTTTTAATTTTGTTAATACTTCCTCCGCTGGAAATTTGTAAGCAATAGCCCATCTTGGATATTTTGACGTAAATCCTAAGCTTTTTTGCATAGAAAGATCGTTTACTTTAATGACGACTCCATCGATATCATAAGATAGTTTTGGTCTTTTTTCTGCATATTCATGAATAAAACTCATTACTTCATCAATGTTTTTACATAGACGGTTTGCAGGATTGGTCTTAAATCCTAGACTTTTCATATATTCTAGTGCTTCCCAGTGGGTCTTTATACCATAATCTTCTGGATTTGGTAGATGGTAAATCCAAGTATTTAAGTTTCTTTTTGCTGCAATTTTAGAGTCTAATTGTCGTACACTTCCAGCTGCTGCATTTCGGCAATTTTGTAAAAGTGGTAAACCTAATTCTTCACGTTCTTGGTTTAGTTTGGCTAGAGTTTCTCTTGGCATATAAATCTCGCCACGAACTTCAATGGTAACATCTTTTTTTAATTTCATAGGAACCGTTTTGATTGTTCTAACGTTATGCGTAATATCTTCGCCAATTTCACCGTTTCCTCTAGTTGCACCAGTTATAAACACTCCATTATCGTAATGAAGTGAAACACTTAAGCCATCAATTTTTAGTTCACAAACATATTCAGGATTGAAACCGGATTTTCTAATACGTTCATCAAAAGCCATTATTTCTTCTTCATTAAATACATCTGGTAGGGATAGCATTGGAATTTGGTGTTTTATTTTTTTAAATTTATCTATTACCATACCACCCACTCTTTTGGTAGGAGAGTTCGGATCGGCATATTCCGGATACTTTTCTTCTAAGGTTTCTAATTCTCTTAAATAACTATCAAATTCTTGGTCTGTAATTGTTGGATTATCTAGCACATAATAATTGTAATTTGCTTCTTCTAAAATGTTTGCTAGTTCTTCCATTCTTTGTTTTATTTCTTCCATGAAATCACTCCCATAATTTTTGTGGATAAACTCCTTTTTCTTTTAATTGTTCTAATTCTTTTTTGACGATTTCTAAATCACTTATGTACGTCATACCAAGCCATTGTGAGGCAGTTTTTTCGCATAAAATTTTAATTTTATTGTTTCCTAAGTTTTCTTCTAAACAATCTGGTAGCAATGCTTCTTTTTTTATTAAATCTTCTTCTGACATTTTGAAAAAGTTTGTAAAATATTCTTCTAGTAGCCTATAGATATCATGCTGAAAAGCAAACATATTCATAGAAACTGGGTCTTCTTTTTGGACCTTGAAAGGCTTTCTACCATCTAGTGGGGTCGCAATAAGCTCTCCATCTTTTTGTTCAATATTACTTTCGATAATTGTTTTTACTAAGTTATTTTCTAAAAATAGTACTCCTCTTTTTACTGAACCATTTTCACTCATTGTACTACCTAATGGATAGGCAATAGATGCATATGTATACGGTGAAGTGTTTTTCATTAAAAATTCATACGCTTTTTTGAGTGCATCAAAGCCATAAAAATCGTCTGCATTGATTACTGCGAACGGTCCATCTACATAGGGTTTTGTACAAAGAATGGCTTGAACTGTTCCCCAAGGTTTTTCTCGTTTTTTTATGTCAAAGTTACTAGGAATATCTTCTAGGCATTGAAACGCATATTCAACTTTGATTTGTTTTTTTAGGCGACTACCTATAGTACTTTCAAAAAGATTTAAATTTTCTTCTTTAATGACAAATACTACTTTTGTAAACCCTGCTTTTTTGGCATCATAAACAGAATAATCAATGATAAAGTTTTTTTCTTCATCCACTGGTGTTATTTGTTTTAATCCTCCAAAGCGACTACCCATTCCGGCAGCCATGACTACTAACGTACATTCTTTCATACTTTCCTCCATCTACCTTTTTCTATTTTTTATTTTACACTTTTTTAATGCTTTTATGATTTTTCATTAGTTTTCTAATTCCATATTGTTTTGAAAACGCGATTGTTACAAGGGAAGCATCTACTCCAACGACAACTCCACGACCATAAATAGTATGCATTACGACATCGCCTACATTATATGACACGTCTTCTTCGCTATACATGCTTTCTTTATTAAATATTTTTTCGCTTTGCATTTCTTTATTGTCGCTTTCTAGTAGGTCTGAGTCAATTTCTTTAATAAAACGACTCATTGGATTTCTGTTTGTTCTTCCATACATCATTCTGGAACGTGCACAAGTTAAATATAGTTTTTCTTCTGCTCTTGTAATTCCAACGTAGCAAAGTCTTCTTTCTTCTTCTAATCCACCTTCTTCGGTAAAACTATTTTGATGAGGAAATATTCCTTCTTCCATACCGACTAAGAATACTACGGGAAACTCTAATCCTTTCGCACTATGAAGGGTCATAAGGGTTACAACATCATCGTCATTTTTATGTTCGGAAATATCCGCGATCAAACTTATTTCTTCTAAGAAATCTCCTAAGTCTACACTTCCTGTTGTATCTTCATAAGTCGCTGTGATACTTTTGAATTCCATTAAGTTATCTAGACGAAGTTCGCTTTCTAAAGATGGATCTGTTTCTAATTCTTTTTTCATTCCCGATTTTTCTAGAACACAGTCAACAAGTTCGGTTAATGATAAAGATTCGCTTTCTTTTTTGATATCTAGAATTAGGTTTTTAAATTCTAATTCTTTCCCACTTGTAATGGCATCAAACATGCTTTTGTTTTCTTCTATAGATTTTTGTTCTAGTTTGTTTACTGATGTTGGTCCGATTCCTCTTTTTGGTACGTTTATTACTCTTCTTAAGGAAATATCATCGTTTTGATTTAGAATTAATCTTAGGTAACATATTAAGTCTTTAATTTCTTTTCTAGAATAGAAATAGTAACTTCCTAC
Organism: uncultured Bacilli bacterium; assembly: GCA_944350285.1. Classification (GTDB taxonomy): domain Bacteria; phylum Bacillota_I; class Bacilli_A; order RF39; family UBA660; genus Ventrenecus. The sequence goes on from CALVOL010000033.1 coordinate 12,171, forward strand.
CACTTTGTATGGAATATTTGCTTTTAAAAATTGTTCTTCTATGACACGAGATTGGGCGTTTGTTCTATAGAAGATTGCAATATTTCTTTTTTTATATCCTTGTTCTAATAGTTTTTTTATTTCTTCTATTACTAGTGAGATTTCGTATTTTTCGTCATAACCAACCATGAACTTTGTTTTCACACCGTCGCCATGATGACTTCTCAAGTTTTTTTCTTTTCGTTCTTTGTTATTTTTAATGACACTATTGGCGGCATCCAAAATCATTTTGGTACTACGATAATTATCTTCTAGAGGAATTACTACCGTGTTTGGATAGTCTCTTTCGAAATTTAAAATATTTTTGTAATTCGCTCCTCTAAATTGATAGATGGATTGGTCAGGGTCGCCGACGACAAATAGGTTCTGATATTTTTTAGATAATAGTTTTACTAGCTTATATTGTACTTCGTTGGTATCTTGATATTCGTCTATTAGGATATATTGATATTTGTTTTGATAGAATTCTAGAATGTCTGGATGATTTTGAAATAACAATACAGGAATTCTTAATAAGTCATCAAAATCTACAGAGTTATTCTTTTTTAGTTTTATATTGTATTCTTTATATATTTCATAAGCAATTTTTTCTATTTCGCTTTGAAAAAACTTTTCTACTTCCGCATCAGTAAGCATTTCATTTTTTATAAAACTAATGCGATTTTTAATGTAAGATGGAGAGACTTCTTTTGTATCATAGCCTTTTTCTTTTAGAATTTTTTTGACTAGGCTAGTTACATCATCACTATCTAAAATAGTAAAGTTTGAAGTCATACCTAAGGCATTTACATTCTCTCTGATTACTCTAAGTCCAAAGGAATGAAATGTTCCGACAAATGCTTTGTTGTCTGGAGCTAGAGTCTCTAATCTATCTCGCATTTCTTTCGCAGCTTTGTTTGTAAATGTAATTGCTAGTATTTGATAAGATGGCACACCATTTTCTATTAAGTTTGCTATTCTCGTTGTTAATACCTTTGTTTTTCCAGAACCCGCTCCTGCGATGACTAAACACGGTCCTTCTTGATGCAATACCGCTTTCTTTTGTAATTCGTTTAAGTTTGTTAAATAATCCATGTTAATCACTACTCCATAAACATTATACCAAGGATTGTTTAAAATAGGAATAAATACCTGTTTAATTTCTTGTAACAATTTTGTTACATTTTCATTCTTTCTATTGTTTTTTGTGTGGCTTCTTGTTATAATGCGAACGAACACTTAATAAGTTGGGTGGTGCCAATCTTCTTTGTGAAGGGAGGCGATAATATGAGAAAGAAAGATTTATTAATCACTTCTTTAATTATTATTATTATCATTTTCTTTTTATTATTATTGCTTTTCATAGCTTTAATACAAGAAAAATGAAAAATGATGCTCATTTTTCATGAGAATTCCTAACGGAATTCCTTTTTTGTGGTATCCTATTATT
>CALVOL010000034.1 GCA_944350285.1 uncultured Bacilli bacterium
AAATGATTCATGCATAAAAATAGATAGAATTCAATCATTCTACCTAATTTTTGTCATACTCTATTTGAACTGTAACAATAAAAATTATATTTTCGTTTTCTGTTATTGTAATAGAGCTTAGGATATAGTAGAATGAAATTAAATAGGATTAGGGAGAGTTTATGAAAATATCTTTTAGTAATGTCTTTTATCAAATTCAACATTTTTTTAGAAACAAGAAACATTGGGCTCTTGCTTTTCTTGTTTTGTTTTTGGTATGTATTATTTTGGGGAGTAGTTATGCATATTGGCGATTTACTTATGCTCAGAACGATTTTAATACGTTAGGAGTTAGTTGTTTTGAGGTAACATTAATGAATGAAGAAAATAATATACAACTTGAAAGTGCTATGCCTATTACCGATGAAGAAGGATTATTACTTACACCTTATACATTTACCATAACAAATACTTGTAATACTTATGCATATTATGGAGTGAATTTAGAAGATATCAATAGTCCAAGTATAGAAAAAAGATTAAGTTATGAATATATTAAAGCATCGCTAGATGGAAGTACACCTCATAATTTAAAGTTCTATGGGGAAGCAGAACCAACGATAGAAAATGCCGATAAAGCATTTCAGTTAACGAGCGGAACACTTGCACCAGCAGGAAGTGAGGGAGATAGTAGAACGTATGCCTTAAGAATATGGATGGATTATAATACTCCAGCACTTTCTGAGACGATGAATGCTAGCTTTTTAAGTAAGGTTAGTATTGTAGCAAGTTATGTAGAAAAAGAAAGACTAGAAAACAATATCATATTATCTTATGAAAGCAAAACAGAGGGATATACTACCGAAAGTGAAACAATAGAGATTACAGCAACCAGCGAGAATTATAATCTAATAGAAATCAGTGATGATGGAAATACTTTTACATCCATTAGTCCAACGAAAGAAATTAAGGTAACGAGAGAATATACGGAAGAAGGAATTAAAAAGTTTTATGTAAGAGATGAAGTAGGAAATATCAAAGAGATTGTAATCGAACTTAACCATTTAGATCAAAGTGGACCAGAGATTGTAGCTACTCCACAAGAAGAATGGGGAGCAAGTAATACCATTTCTATTGAGTTAGAAGATTTAAAGTCAGGGTTATCAGGATATCAAATTACAACAACGGAAGAAGAACCTACGGAATGGAAAGAGGCAAGTGGAAGTTCATTAACAATTGAAGAAGTTGTAACAGAAAATGGAGACTACTATATTTGGAGTAAAGATGCTTTAGGAAATATCAATCATCAAAAGGTCACTATTTCTAAAATAGATAAGAATCCACCTGTGATAGAATTCGAAACAAGTACAGGAAGTGGCAATTTAGTGATAGATGCAAGTGCAAGTTATGATAATGAAACTGAAATTGTTACTTATCAATATCGTGTGGATAACGGAAGTTATTATCCATCAGAAACAAGTAGTTATACTTTTACAGGCTTATCACATGGAACGCATACGGTTTATGTTAAAGCAACTGATACATCTGGAAATACTAGTGAGAAAAGTGCTGAAGTATTTGTTATTGCTAATTCTGTTTTAACAGTCAATGCCAATGGTGGAAATTGGAATGGAAGTAGTTCTACACAAAACTTGGAAGAAGAAATTGATTCTATAGAAGTTATTCCAGAGCCTACGAGAACAGGCTATACGTTCTTGGGTTGGGATAGTACAGGTGGAAATACTTTATCTAATTATGGAACTTCTCTATATACCGATGAGAGTTTTGCAAGCGGGACGAATAGTATGAGTGTTTATAATAATGCAGCGAATGGAACTGTAGTACATACACGAGTGGCTAGATCTTCAGATAGTCCAATCAAAGATAGTTCTTATATGATGAGAATTACTACGAGTGGAACAGCTAGTCCAGGATTAGGAGGTTTTGTTCAATCTACTTCATCTAAATTATTAGGAACGTTCTATCATGTTATTGTTGCAAAAATTCCAGTTGGTTACACATTGAATCAACACAATAATGCTGTTGGGACAGGGGCCAAATTCACATGGCTTACTCCAAGGGATGGCACAGGAAAGTTTGAAACGTATATTTATAAATTAGATTGTGGAACAGCTGGTTCATTTTCTACTTTCGGACATGTTGCTTTATCAGGGCCGGCTGCAACAAGTAGTAATCCAGTCACATGGGATGTTGCTTATAGTACTATTTTAGATGCAACAGCAGGAACAAAATTAAATACAGATACGAATTTTGCAAGTGGAATGAATGGAATGACTGCTTATAATAATGTGGGAAATGGTACTACTACCTTATCAAGAATTGCTAGAAGTAGTGATAATCCTTTAACAGGATCTAGTTATATGGTACGTGTTACAAATACTGGAACAGCTAGCCCTGGATTGGGTGGTTTTTATCAATCTACAGGATCTCGAGCTAAAGGTGTTTATTACCATACTTTAATGGCTAAAGTTCCAGAGGGATATCGTTTAGGAATTGCTGCAAATAGTTTAGGAACAGGAAGTAGTCAATATTGTCTCACTTCTAACGAAGGGACTGGCAATTGGGAGAAATATATTTATCGGACAAACGCTGGAACAAGTGGGACATTTTCAACACATGGTTTTGTTTATTTGGATGGTCCAGCTTATGGAACGACGTCTTCTCCTGTGACTTGGGATGTAGGCTATGCTTCTGTTTCGGATTCTAGTTCTTCGATTGGTAATTGGTCTTCTTATGTATATAAATATGGTGAAAATAATGGAACCATTACAGCAAGGTGGGCATTAAATACTTATACAGTTACTTTTAATGCGAATGGTGGATCAGGCGCCCCAGCAGCTCAAACAAAAATCTATGGAGTGAATTTAACTTTATCAAGTACCAAGCCCACAAGAACCGGTTACACATTCTTAGGATGGAGTACTTCTTCTACAGCTACGAGTGCAACCTATAGTGCAGGCGGGACATTTACAAGTAACGCAAATACAACGTTATATGCCGTATGGAAAATTAATACATATACTGTAAGTTATAATGCAAATGGCGGATCGGGAGCCCCAGCAGCTCAAACGAAAACCTATGGAGTAAATTTGACGTTGTCAAGCACTAGACCTACACGGGGAGGCTATACCTTCTTAGGTTGGAGTACATCTTCTAGTGCAACCAGTGCCACTTACAGTGCAGGAGCTACATTCACAAGTAATGCCAATACTACTTTATATGCTGTGTGGCAGTTTGTTAGTTATTCTAGGTCATTCTCTTATACGGGAGGAATTCAAAGTTTTACAGTTCCATATACCGGAAGATACCGCTTACAAGTTTATGGAGCACAAGGTGGAGTTAGACGCTCATTATCTGCTAGTGGAGAAGAAGTGACTATGGGAGGATATGGTGGTTATTCAGTTGGAACTATTTCTCTTACTCAAGGACAAGTTCTTTATGTAGGAGTTGGAGGAATGGGCGGAACAGGAACAAACCACGATAATACTTGGAAAAGTGCTGCCGGAGGCTATAATGGTGGCGGTGCTTCTGGAAGTGCAAATGGTAATGACGGCGGAGGCGGAGGCGGTGCTACGCATATTGCTACTCAAAATGGAATTCTTCCAAATATTTCAGCATCCAACGTATTAATTATAGCTGGTGGAGGCGGAGGAGCTGGAGGATATCAAAATGGTGGTGCTGGTAACGGTTCCAACACCAACGGTGTCTTTGGCCAAGGATCGACTGGAGCAAGTAATTGGAACTCTGGTGGTGGAGGCGGAGGCGGTTACCGCGGTGGAGTAGGCGGTTATTCTGCTGGATACGGAGCAGCTCCAGGTGCCGGTTATGGTGGTAGTGGTTATATCGGTCGTGTTAGTGGGGGATCTATGACAAGTGGATCGCGAGCGGGCAACGGGTATGCTACTATTACTTGGTTAGGATAATCTACAAGAACAAGTTTTTCGTCGTTAAAAGATAAGAACTTGTTCTTTTTCGATAAATTTCGAAAATTTTCTTTTAAAAGTGACAAAATATGATACAATATTATATATAGAGAGTAGGAGGAGACCTATGAGTGTTGAACTTATTATTATTTTAGGAATTCTATACTATATCATCACGATAGTACTCCTTATAGTGATATTAAACCTTTTAAATAATCGTGATAAAAAGAATTATCGGCGTCAGTTGGATGAATTGGAAAAAAATAAAAATTTAATTATTTCAGCAACTTTAATCGCTGAGCTTAAAAAAGTAGAACCATTAATTGATAATTCTAATATGAAAGATACTTTGAAAAAGTGGCGAGAACGTTATGAAACTTTAAAAGAAGAAGATGTAGGTAGAATTACAGATTCTTTAATTGAAGCAGAAGATTTGTATGAAGAAAAGAAGTATAAAGAACTTTCTAAGTTACTTTCGGAGATTGAATTAGATATTTATTTTGTTAATACGAAGGCTAATTTTTTATTGGATGAAATTAAAGAAATTACTTTAAGTGAAGAAAGAAATAGAGAGACTATTACAAAACTGAAAACTAGTTATCGTGAAATTCTTAGTAAGTATCAAAAAGATAAAAAAGAATATGCAGTGGTGAGTCAGCCTTTAGAATTACAATTTGAAAGAGTTGATAAACTTTTTAGTGCTTTTGAAGTAGCAATGGAAAGCAAATCTTATCAGGAAGTTGGAAAGATTGTTAAGGCTATTGATGATTTAATTGGTAATTTGAAATTGGTGATTGAAGAAGCTCCAAGTATTATTATGTTAGGAAAACATGTGATTCCTAAAAAAATTACGGATATTAATAATATTTTTAAAAAAATGGAGCAGGATGGGTATAATTTGGATTATTTGAATATTCCCTATAATATTACAGAATCCAGTAAGAAAATTACAGATATATTTCAAAGACTTAATGTGTTAAATATTGAGGACTCTTTGTTTGAATTAAAAACAATGCTAGATTATTTTGATTCTATTTATAATGAATTTGATAAAGAGAAGATTTCAAAAAAGATTTATAGTGATTACATTCGGACGATTTTGCTTAAAATTACAAAACTTACAAAAATCAATAATACTTTGTTAAAAAAATTAAAAGATATTAAGTTTAGTTATGATTTAAATGATGAGGATGTAGAAATTGTTTTTAAGATTAAAGAAGAATTGGCGAGTGAACGTGGAGAATATGATGATATTGTAGAATCTGGACGAGCTCATGAAGCTAGTTATTCTCATTTAGGAAAACAGATGGAGTTATTAAATGTTAAAGTTTTAAAGACAGAAGAAAAGTTAGACGTGGCTTTAAGAACACTTGGTAGTTTAAAAGAGGATGAACTTCGAGCACGAGAGCAATTGGATGAAATGAAGGGAATTTTAAATCAAGCGAAGATGCAGATGAAATCATTTAAACTTCCAGTGATTCCTGATCATTATTTTGTAGAGCTTGCGGAAGCGACTGAAGCAATTGCTAATATGGTTACAGAACTTGAAAAAACACCTATTTCGATTAAAGTTTTAAATACAAGAGTTGATACAGCTAGAGATTTGGTTTTAAAACTTTATAATACCACGAAAGAAACCATTAAAACAGCAAAGATGGCTGAAACTGCAATTGTTTATGGAAACCGGTATCGACCAACGAATCAAGAAGTGGAAATTGGGCTTATGAAAGCTGAGAAATCTTTTTATCGAGGAGATTTTAAAGTCTCTTTAGAAAGTGCTATTCACGCGATTAATGTCATTGAACCGGGAATTTATAAAAAGTTAATGGATGAATATCAAAATTAGAAGGAGTGCAGCTATGAAAAGAGTCATGATTGATTTAGATGAGACGATTTGTACCGGTGGCTACTTAGAAGCAGTTAATCGTTATTTACATACAAATTATAAAGAGAATGAAATAGAACATTATTATGTGGAAGACGTGATGAATCCGGAAGAAAAAGAACGTTTTTTGGATTATTTTTATAAAAACGTTAATATTTATAAAGAAGCCAAAATTATTCCGGATTCTCTAAGAGTCATTGAAGCTTTATCCCATCATTATGATATTTATATTACGACGGCTTTTGTTGATAAGAGAAGAGTTGTAGAAAGCGCGATTATGGCACAGTATAAATATCAATGGATTGTGGAAAATATGCCATATATTGATCCTAAAAAGATAGTTCTTACTGGTAGTAAGGATATTGTAATGTGTGAGATTAAAATTGATGATAAGGTTGCTAATTTAAAAGGGTATGGTGAGATTAAGTTATTACTTGATCAGCCCCATAATCAGAAATTTACTTTTGAGGAATTAGAAATACTAGGAATTCGAAGGGTATATGATTGGGTTCAAATTGAAAGCATTTTGTTAGGAAGTGAAGAAAAATGATTTATTTAGATTACAGTGCAACTACACCAGTAAATTATGACGTGTTAGAGTCTTATATTCGTGCTACAAAGGATTTTCCGGGAAATCCTAATTCTTTACATAGTCTTGGTGTGAAGTCGAAGGCTCTTATGAATAGTGCATTAAAGCAAATTAGTGATATTTTTAATGTGTTAGAAAGTGAGTTAACATTTACTAGTGGTGCTACCATGTCTAATAATTTGGCACTCGTTGGAACCAGTCTTGCTAATATGAAACAAGGAAATCATATCATTGTTTCTAAGCTTGAACATCCTTCTATTTATGCTATCTGTAATTATTTAGAAAATTTAGGATTTGAAATTAGTTATGTTAATAATGACGAGGACGGGCTTGTTGATTTTGATGATTTGAAAAAAAAGATGCGAGCTGATACGATTTTAGTTAGTATTTGTGCAGTAAATAGTGAGACAGGAGTAAGGCAACCTCTTAAAATGATCAGGCAGATTATTAAAAAAGAGAATCCTTATACATACTTGCATAGTGATATGACACAGGCTTTAGGGAAGATTCCAGTGAACTTTCATGATGTCGATATGGCAAGTGCTACAGCTCATAAAATTTACGGACCAAAGGGAATAGGACTTTTTTATAAAAATAGTCGAGTGAAATTTAGTCCAATTTTATATGGTAGTGGACATGCTAATATGTTGAATCCTGGAACACCGCCGCTTCCTTTAATTGTTGCTTTTGCTAAAGCGATTCGTTTGGCAACTACTGATTTGGATAAAAGAGAAAACTTTATTCGGAGATTAAATGATAAAATTGTCAATGATCTTAAAAAGTATGAAGGAGTAATGATTAATCATTCTAAGATTTGCATTCCTCATATTTTAAATATTTCACTTAAAGATATCAAAGCTGAGACATTTTTGCATGCCTTAGAAGAATATGAAATTTATGTGAGTACCAATACTGCTTGTGCGAGTGGAGAAATTTCTACTTCAGTGATGGCTTTGTATGATGATCCTAAACGGGCTAGTAGTACGCTCAGAATTAGTCTTTCTCATTTAACGACAACAGATGAAGTCAATAAGTTTTTAGCTTGTTTTAAATTGGTTTATGAGAAATTAAGTTTATTAAAAAGGGAATAAGGATTCTCTTTTTGCATTGTCAAAAAAATAAATTTTTGCTATAGTATAGGGCGTGAAAGGGGCGTATTATGAAAAAAGTATTTATTATCAAGTATGCTGAGTTAAATACTAAGAAAGATAATATTGGAATGTTTTTAAGAACTTTGAAAGAAAATATTGAAAGAACATTAGAAGGATATTCTGTTTCTATTACTTTTGATAAAGGAAGAATGTTTGTGAGTTTACAAGATGAAGATTTTGAAAGTGTCTTAGAACGATTACAAAAAACGTTTGGTATTCATGAAATCGAAGTAGGTTATGAGTTAGAAAATCACGAGATGGAGACGATTGAAACTGCTTTGATTTCTATTATAAAAGAGAGTGAGTTTCATACTTTTAAAGTAGAAACGAAAAGAAGTTATAAGGAATACCCGATGACTAGTTTGGAAATTAGTAAACATTTAGGGGGAGTTATTTTAAAAAATAAACAAGGTATTACAGTGGATGTTCATCATCCAGAAGTTACATTTTTTATAGAGATTCGAAGAGAGTATGCTTATATTTATTTTGAAAGATATGCGGGACTTGGTGGATATCCAGTTGGAACACTTGGAAAAGGTCTTTTGATGTTATCGGGAGGAATTGATAGTCCCGTTTCAGGATATTTGACGATGAAACGTGGTGTAAAGTTGGAGGCCATTTATTTTGAAAGTCCTCCTCATACCAGCGTAGAAGCGAAAAATAAGGTTCTTCGTTTAGCAGAAATTTTAGGAGAGTATGGCGGAGACGTGAAAGTTCATGTCATACCGTTTACCCATATTCAAGAAGCTATTTATAAAAGTATTCCCCATGATTATATGGTAACGATTATGAGAAGAATGATGTATCGGATTGCAGAGAAAATTGCTTGTCACAATCGTTGTAAGATTTTAGTAAATGGAGAAAGTATTGGGCAAGTAGCTAGTCAAACGTTATCAAGTATGAGTGTTATTAATGAAGTAGTTACCATTCCTGTGATTCGTCCTGTTGCTTGTTTTGATAAATTAGAAATTATGGATTTGGCGCGGAAGATTGGTACTTATGAAACTAGTATTTTACCTTATGAAGATTGTTGTACAATTTTTGTACCAACGCATCCAGTCATTAATCCAGAACGTGAGAAGTGTATAGAGTATGAAGCACTTATTCCTTATGAGAAATTAATTCGAGAAGCGATAAGAAATGAAGAAGTGGTATCTTTATCAAAGGAACAAGTAGATTATTCGTCTTATTTATAAAATGAAAAAGGAACTAGTTTTTATTCTAATTCCTTTTTTTCAAAATTCATACAAATTGCATTTTTTTCACTAACTGAGATACGACCTAGAGCACATTTATTGTTATAGGCATCATAGTATTTACAATTTGTGACATCGCAGTCAATTCTTTGATTAAAATATTCAGGTTTTTTCATAATATCACCATTGTTAGTATGAATGAATTTCTAAAAATTATGCATACTAGTAATGGGTGAAGAGTTATGCATAGACCAAAAAAAGAATCTATGATTCAAAAATTAAAAACAAGAGATAGAAAATTTTATTCTAATAAAGAGAATGATGTAGTATTCTTAGAAAAGCAAACTGGGCCTCAATGTTTATAAAAGAAAGTTGAAAACATCTTCTTGATTTTTATTGATAGACGTTAAGAAAAACGGAAAAGAGATGGTAAATCTTCTCTTTTTTTTGTATAATAGTAGCAGGAGTTGAAAAATTATGAAAATATTATCAGTAAATGCAGGTAGTTCTTCTTTGAAGTTTACTGCATATGAAATGCCAGAAGAAAAGAAGTTAATTAGTGGGTACTTTGAAAGAATAGGAATTCATGGTAGCTTTTATACGATTAAATTAAATGGTGAAAAAATTCGTAAAGAAGTGGATTTGCCAAGTCATACGGTGGCTTTTGAATATTTAATTCAAGAATTATTAGAGCATCATATTGTGGAATCTTTAGATGAAATCAAAGGAATTGGACATCGAGTTGTGCAAGGAGCAGACCATTATGATAAGAGTGTGATTGCAACAGATGAAGTGGTTGAAGATATCGATTCTTTATCTAGTTTAGCACCTTTACATAATCCAGCTGCTGTTTTAGGTATTAAGGCTGCGAAGGAAGTTGTTCCTGATGCGACAGAGGTTGTTGTATTTGATACAGCGTTCCATCAAACGATGCCAGAAGAAAATTATTTGTATGCTTTGCCAAGGAATTGGTATACAGATTTGCATGTCAGACGTTATGGCGCTCATGGAACAAGTCATAAGTACATAGCAGAGTATATGGCTAAGAAACTAGGACGTGACGATTTAAAACTTATTATTTGTCATGTTGGGTCAGGTTGTAGTGTTTCGGCTGTTAAAAATGGTAAGTGTGTAAATACTTCCATGGGATTTACACCGACTGGTGGTCTTGTTATGGGAACACGTTGTGGAGATATTGATCCATCTATCTTACCGTTTGTTATGGAACAATTGAATATTAGTCCACAAGAGATGAATCATATTTTGAATAAGGAAAGTGGTGTTTTAGCACTTAGCGGACAATATAGTGATATGCGAGATATTTATGATAAAGTGAAAGAAGGAGATCCTACTTGTACATTGACACTTACTATTTTTATTAAAAGAATCGTTAATTATATTGCTCAATATTATTTTGAACTTGAAGGCTGTGACGCGATTGTATTTACAGCTGGAGTATTAGAAAATGGAGCTTTTGAACGTAGTTGGATTGCCGATCGTTTACAATTTTTAGGAGTAGAACTTGATCGAGAATTCAATGAAAAAATAGCGAGTTATCACGACATTCACGAAGGAAGAATTACTACTGATAATTCTACAATTCCTATTTATGTTGTACCAACTGATGAAGAAGTTATGATTGCTCGTGATACTTATCATTATGTAGATTAAAGAATGTGAGGTTTTTATGAAGGGTGACATCATCAAGAAAATATTAAAAAAAATAAAACGTTATGAGACTATTGTTATAGCAAGGCATTTTGGACCGGATCCTGATGCGATTTGTAGTGAGCTTGCTTTACGTGATGCGATTCGCGAGAATTTTCCGTCTAAGAAAGTCTATGCTATTGGAACAGGAGTTTCAAAATTTCGGAAGTATGGAGAATTAGACCGGGTTGATGTCACTACTTTAACGAAACCTCTTTTAATTACTTTGGATGTTCCTAATTTTTACCGAGTTGATGGTGTAGAGGGATTAAAATATCAAGAGGTAATTAAAATTGACCATCATCCATTTGAAGAAGAATTTGGTGGAATAGAATGGATTAATGAGACAGCATCTAGTACTTGTCAGATGATTGCTTTGCTTTTATTAAAGGGACATTATCAGATTTCTCAAAATGTTGCTAGTAATTTGTTTTTGGGAATTGTCTCTGATAGTGATCGCTTCTTATTATCTTATACTAGTGTCGATACGTTTCAGATTGTAACAGATTTAATTCGAAGAACGAATTTACCATTTGTTTCTTTGTATGAGAAACTTTATGAAAGACCAATCGAGGAAATTCGGTTTCATGGATATATTGCGACTCATTTGACTGTGACAGAAAATGGTTTTGCTTATATTGAAATTTCTGATGAAGTATTAAAAGAGTATCATGTTGATAGTGCGACTCCATCGAATATGATTAATGATTTTAATTTTATGAAAGATATTTATGTGTGGACTTTTGTTACTTATGATGCTAAGAATGAGGTATATAAAGTAAATATTAGAAGTAAAGGCCCAGTCATTAATGAAGTCGCGATGAAGTATCATGGTGGAGGTCATAAAATGGCAAGTGGTGTCAGAACACCAAATAAAGAAGATATTGAAGGATTATTACAAGATTTGGATGAAACTTGTAAGAAATATAAAGAAAGTAGGGAAAAATAGTTATGGAAGAAATTGTATTTAAGAAATGTTTAAAATGTGGAGCTTTTGTAAAAGAAATTGAAAATCCACATCAAAGCAAGTTTACTTGCTGTGGCGAGGAAATGAGTGTTGTTGTTCCTAATTCAGTGGATGCGAGTCACGAAAAACACGTGCCAGATATTCATGTGGAAGATGAAACAATGATTATTACAGTTCCTCATGTTATGGAACCTGAGCATTATATTGAGTGGATTTTAGTACAAACGGAAAAAGGAGTTCGTGAGTTTTTCTTAAAGCCAGGAGATGAAGCTCAAGTGATTATGCCTTATGAACCTGCTACTGTGTATGCTTATTGTAATTTGCATGGACTTTGGAAAAATACAGTTGAGTAATTGTACTTAATATTATTTTGTGGTATAATGTGTTTAGAAAGAACTTGTTCTTTCTAATTGGAAAAGTATACTATGAGTAGATTTATTCATATTATACTTATAGGACATAAAAAAGAACTATCTGATTTTGCACGTTAGATGTTCTCAGTCCTATATTGTTTTGGGGAGAAAACACCTATTCAAAGATGAGTAGGTGTTTTCATAGTATATTTCTAATTTTTTAAATACTGCTAAAAGTACAAACAAAGGTTATTATTGTTATATAAGCTTTCATATAAGATATTAATTAGAAGGAGGAGTCTAGGTATGATTGAACAAGAATTTAAGAATATAGTAGAAGAAATTAAGCAACAAATAAATTCCACTCGATATGAAATATTTAAAAATGCAAATATGAATTTGTTAAAACTTTATTATAATATTGGCAAAATAATTAATGAAAATTCTAGTTGGGGCAATAAATTTATTGATGGCCTGGCAATAGAATTAAAGATAACTTTTCCAAATATAAAAGGTTTTTCTGTTAGAAATTTAAAAAGCATGAAAAAATACTATATTGAATGTAGCAAAAACGAAAAAGTGCAGATGTCGTCTGCACAAATTCCATGGTCCCACAATATGTTGATTTTAGATAAAATTCAAGATGATATAAAAAGAATTTGGTATATGCAGCAAACAGCAACTAATGGTTGGAGTTATGATGTTTTAGCATTTCAAATAAAAAGTAAGTTATATGAAAGGCAGGTATTAGGAGATAAGCCTAATAACTTTAACGAATCACTATCTAGTCCTCAAAGTGAGTTAGCAAGAGATATGATGAAAGATCCTTATATTTTGAATTTAACAGGATTAAAGCAAAATTGTATTGAAACTGAATTAGAGCAAGCAATGGTTGAAAAAATCAAAACGGTATTATTAGAACTTGGTAATGGATTTAGTTTTGTTGGGAACCAATATAAATTAGAGGTCGGGAATAAGGAGTATTTTATAGAGAGTTTAAACCTGAATATGCTGGCAAGGTAAACTTTTATTTGTCTGCTGTAGATAATTTAGTGAAAGATGAACAAGATAATCCTAGTATTGGAATAATTCTTTGTCGGGAAAAGGATAAAATTTCAGTTGAATATGCTTTAAAGGATATCAATAAGCCAATTGGAGTCAGTTCTTATGAAATATCTAAATTTTTGCCTAAAGATATCTTTGGTTCATTACCTACAGAAGAAGAATTAAATTTACATATCGATATTATAGAGTAAATCTCAGTTTTCTAGGCATATGAAATAGTTAATTAAATATGATAGGGTAATGATGGGGAGTGTTTTTGCAACATATAGTTTCATTTTCCGTCATTTATCAAATTTTTTCTCTTCAATTTGTAGTGGTTCATCAAATTTTATGAATTAAAGAATTAAAGAAAATGGTGACTTCTCAAAGAAAATGCAGGAGAAAAGTCGCGTAAACATTAGTCTCAAAGAAAATGCAGGTAAAAAAGACT
>CALVOL010000035.1 GCA_944350285.1 uncultured Bacilli bacterium
TCTTTTTGGCGTGGAATCATTTCCAATTTATTACTTTCTATTAAAATGTACTTGACTTTTAATAGTTAGCCTCTTTTAATAACCAGTCTATTATATTCATCACTTTTATGCCATTAAAATCGTTACTAATTGATTTATCCATTGTTAAAATAGTTTTTTCATAATTATCATTAATATTTTCTAAACTTCTAAGTTCACGCATTCTTACATCTTCATTCTTTAGACTTTGCGTTACTTGATAGTATTTTATATCATTTGGATTTTCTGCCACAAAATCCACTTCATAATCTCCAAATTTCCCTATATTTACTTTATATCCTCTTCTTAAAAGTTCAAGGTAAACAACGTTTTCTAAAAGATGCCCTTCATTTATATTTCTAAAACCAAGGATTGTATTTCTTATGCCTGTATCAGATATATAATATTTTCCAAGTGTTTTAAGAAGAGATTTGCTTCTTATATCCTTCCGATCTGCTTTATACATTATAAAAGATTTTTCTAACATATTTAAGTAATTATCTATTGTTTGATGATTCGATTTTTCTACTATTTTATTACTGTTTAAATAATCACTTATTTTTGTGGCTGATATCGGACTTCCGATATTATTCGATACATATTTTATAACATTTTCTAAAAGTGCGGTATCTTTTATATTGTTTCTATCGATGATATCTTTTTTAACAATCGAATTATATATATCATTTAAATAAGATAAAACTAATTCATTGTCATTTTTAATTAAAGTTATAGCAGGTAATCCACCATATTTTAAATATTCATTAAATTTTTCCTCTAAATCATTTTTATCATAGTTGTTAAACATCAAAAACTCTTTAAATGATAAAGGGTACATTTTTATTTCTATATATCTTCCTGATAACAATGTAGATAGTTTGCTTGATAAAAGATAAGCATTTGAACCGGTTACGTAAATATCTATATTAAAATCTACTTGAAATGAATTTATAGCTTTTTCCCAAGAAGCTACATTTTGAATTTCATCTAATAATAAATAGTTTTTGTTTTTAGTTATTCTTTCTTTTACATATTTATATAGGTCTTTGTAATCTTTTAACTCGTCAAACATTATTGACTCAAAATTTATATGTATTATATTCTCTTCTTTCACACCACTCTTAAGTAGGTAGTCTTTAAACATCAATAAAAGTGTTGACTTACCACTTCTTCTAACTCCTGTTATTACTTTGATAAATTCTGTATCCTTGGCTGCTTTCATCTTTTTTAAATAACTATCTCTTATTATCATTTTTATCACCAAATACATAATATCATAAAAAGTTTTTTTGTAAAGTTTTGCAAATGCACCTGCAAAACTTTGTGCTTTTTTGGTTTTTTGCAAATTGACTTCAATAATTAAAAAGAGACGTCACTCAAGGGTGCCACCTATAAATTCTATTTTGGTAATCGGAAATCCTTTTAGTATTACTTCTCTTGCCTTTTCTTTGCCAATTTCATTTGTTAAGTATTTTTCATAGTTTGCTTTAAATAATTCGATCGCTTTTTTTATATTCGTACTTTTTAAATAATCACAATAATCATTTGTACAAATTTTTTTAATATTTTTTAAGTTATTCTCTGCGATATAATCTAATAAATCATTACTATTTAATGTTAAAGATGTTTCTTCTGTTAATCCATAAGTAGGTTTTATAGAAACAATTACTAATGCTAACATAATAATTCCTAAACAAAAAATATACTTCTTCATACTACTCACCTAATTGTAGTATGTTTTCTTTTTCATAAAATATGTAATATTCTAGTTTTAATTCCTTAATTTTTTAAACAGCTAATCGGAACTATGTATATACCATCCTTTCGTTTGTATACATCAGTTCCTGTTAAAATTAGAAAGGCTGGAGGTTTCATTTTGTCCGTATCTAATTTACTTTTTCGTTTCATTAAATTGTTAGCTTCTTCTTCTATTTTCAACATTATTCTATAATTTGTAGTTTTTTCTATAAAAAAGTCAACCTTTTTATCATTAAAGATAATGTTGACTTTTCATTTACCAAATTTCCTTTATTTCATAATGTTCTTTTTCTAAATTTTCTTTTTGAAATTTGAAGTTTTTATTACGATAAACAATTTTTACAATTTTATTTTCTTTTCTTAATTCCATTGCTTCCTTACATATTTCAGTTAATTTGCTATGATCTTTTAATACAAAAGCAATCTTTTCTTTTGTTTCTGGAACTTTAAACCCTCTTTCTTCTAAGAGAAGTACTAGTCTTTCAAATCCAACAGAAAATCCTACAGCCGGAACTGAAATGCCTGCAAATTTTTCAATCATTTTATCATAACGTCCGCCCCCGCCAATGGAAGAGGAAAGTCCATCTGCTTCAATTTCAAAAATTGGGCCGGTGTAATATCCCATACCACGTACTAGGGTTGGATCAAACACTAAATCTACCTTTAAGACCTCTTTCACTGTGTCCATAATTTCTGTAAGGTTTTCTAGAATATCATTATCTAATGCAAATGAATTACAGAATGCTTTTACATTGCTTTGGTCTTGGTTAAATAAATTTAAATAATTCGTGATTTTTTCTTTTTCTAATCCTATATTTTCTAATTCTTTTGTTACACCTTTTAGGCCGATCTTGTCCATTTTATCTAAAGTAATTAAAATAGAATCTACTTTCTCTAAAGATAAGCCTACATAGTCAATCATCTTAAGTAATATTCTTCGATCGTTGATTCTTATTTTGAAGTTTTGAAAATCTAATTTTTTTAAAAATGTAATTACTGCGGTCATGAGTTCTATTTCGGCTAAACAAGTTTTTTCTCCTAAAATATCTAGATCACATTGCATAAGCTCACGGTATCTTCCTCTTTGAGGTCGTTCGGCACGGTAGGAATATCCTACTTGAAATGCTCTAAAAGGACTAGGTAGCTCTGTCATATGAGAGGCATAAAACCTTGATAATGGTACGGTTAAATCATACCGAAGACCAGAGTCTACTAAATCTTGTTCTTTTCCACTCGTCAAATCTAGTTTTTCTCCTCTTTTTAAGATTTTAAAAATCAACTTTTCATTCTCGCCACCTTGGTTACTTGTTAAATTCTCAATATGTTCTACCGTAGGTGTACCAATCAAAGAGAAGCCAAAGTTTTCATAGGTATCTTTCATTACATTCAAAACATATTCTCTTAAAGCCATCTCTTGAGGCAAAAAGTCTCGCATTCCTTTAGTAGGTGTTTTAATAAAACTCATAAAGTTCCCTCTTTTCTGTAGAAATTATAGCAAAAAAAGAAAAGCTTGTAAATTAAGTCATATATCCCAATGATGTTTTTTTTAATAATAACCACATTTACAATGTTGAAAATATCCTTTATAACTTGCAAGTACACTTTTTTTATTTTTAGGATTTTTTTTATAAACTCTTTTTATATTTCTAGTAATTTTCTTTTTGGTTTTAGGATTCATAGTAATAATTAATCTTTCTTTTTTTAGAAAAAAACGATATCCTAGAAAGGTTAATCCTTGATTAAATGAAAATATTTTTGCCTTTTTTTCATGTAATGTTAGTTTCACTTCTTGTAATTTTTTTTCAATACAAGATAAACAATATTGTAAATATTCTTTATTTTCGTGAAAAATCACAAGATCGTCCATATATCTTACATAATATTTGCATCTTAATACTTCTTTAATATAATGATCTAAATCATTTAAATAAAAAACAGCGAGTATTTGACTTGAAAGATTACCAATGGGTAGTCCTTTGCCATTTTGATACATTGGAATACTATCTAGTTCTTTGAATTTTTTTTGCCAGTCTCCATTCTTGGTACGAATCAGACGTTCTTTTTCTTGTTGAATTACTTTTTTTATCATTTCTTTTGTTTCTTTTGTATTTGTGATACTTAAGATACTATCTAGCATATTTAAAACATCTGGATCCGGAATAATTTTGGCAACTTTTTCTCTTAAAATTTTATGATCAATGTTATAGAAATACTTTTTGATATCACATTTTAATACATAAAATGGTTGTTTTTTTCTTTTTAATTCATTGATGTATTTCTTGACATAAAATAGTCCTTTGCTTGTTCCTTTTTCTTTTCTTGTTGCAACATTCATATCTATTAATCGTGGCTCGATAGATGGCAAAAGTATTTCTTTACTAAATAAGTGATTACTACTTTATCGGATAATGTTTCACTCATAATCAATCGATATTTGTGTTCTTTTACTAAGAAAATATTATATTGTCCATGTTTATATTTTTTTTGTTCTAGAATTGCATATATTTGCATAATATTTGTAACATAAAATAATTTAAAATTCACTATTTTTTCACGATGTTTTGTTTTTGTACAAATATTTTTAAAATTATTCTCAATTTTTTGAATATCAATCATTTTTTGATAATACATCTTGCATCCCTCTTATAATTCCATAAGCTAGCTTTCTTAATTCTATAAACATTTTAGAAATACATTTTAATTTATGAGAATTTATATATTTTCGATGGTAACTAATTTCCATATAATAATTACACATGGATAATTTTATCAGAAACTCTTTCATATATTTTTCTTTGATTCTTTTGTTATCATTAATAATATATGCATAGATGGTTTCAATAAGTTCATATTGATTTCTTTCTATGTTCTGCTTTAATACTACTTCTTTTTTTGGAAAATCAGGTAAAACATTATTGACATATTCAATCATTTTTTCTGTTACATACAGCAACCGAAATTTATTTTTTGGCTCTTCCATATTCTATTCCTTTCTATTTATCTCATCATAAAAAAAGATATAGGGCTAGCTTTCGAGAATATATTTCTATAGTTTCAAAAACATCTATATCATTTGTTCAGACTATGTCTTGGGATAGACTTGTTTCCAATCTTAGCGATTATGATTTCTCATTATTTCTTCTCATTATCAGCCTTAACCAATAATTCTCAGTGACATTAGTACTTTACTAATCGTAATAGGAAGCTGGGCGCAGACCATTGGCGTTGTTCGTGTTGTTGTCATCAATGTTACCAGAGGTGTTCACGTTGAACACATTCGCATTCCAGTTCGTGTTGCCGAACGGGAGCTCTCCCGTAAAAGAACAAGTCTCTAATTAGCCTATCCCGTATATTGATGTGATAATTGCCTATTTTTTTGAAAACTTGCCCCGCTCCTTAGCGAAGAGAACGCACGGAGCGAATTAAAACACATCGTTTTAGGAAATTCTGTATGGATTTGACATTGTACCGTCTCCAGTAACTGTCACATCAGCCTTCAGATTGAGAACTGGGCGCAGACCAAAGGCGATGCCCGTGCCGTAGTCATCAACGTAACCAGAGGTGCTCACGAAGAACACATACGCATTCCAGCCCGCGCCGCCGAACGGGTAATAGCCACCGGCTGGTGTCATGGTCCAGAAAGTATTCCCTGTTCTGAGATAGCTACTTGGCGTTGTCTTTTGGTAATTATAAGAACCATCAAAGATGCCTCCACTGCTACCTGATAACATCACTTCGTCAGCTGTAATGAGTCCTACTGGATAAGTTAATGCTTTATTTCCTTTATTTGATGAGGATACGGTATAGTAGTCACTTGCATTTTCACAGGTAAGTGATGGACTACTTGTAGATACTCTTAAATATCCTTTATTATATGTAGTTACTGTATTAGTCCCTACTCCACTTTGTAGATTTAAAGTACTTCTGTCCCCACAGAATCCTGCGTTCGTATCAATGTATGATGCATAGCTTGCTAGATTTGATGAATAAAAATTATCGTTGGCTGTTTTTATTATTGATGATGTTCCAAATCCATGAGCATTACCACTCGTATACATATACCCTACATACATATTATCAGTATATGTGGAATTGAATTGACTAGTTCCTACTTGTCGATCTGTACTTGATTCGCCGTTTGGATGAGCTACTGTTCCATCATAGATTATTCGGATTGTCCCGTCGCCATTAATCCGAATAATTCGCCAGTAGTATCCAGCAAAAGATACATAATTATTTTCTACACTGCCTCGGTAATAATAGGTAGTACCATCGTCATCAGTTGTTTCAAAGATACCTTTTTCATGTGATTCGCATGCCACATCATCACAGGCTGATTTTGTAAAGTCTGGTGTGTAGGTATATACACTTAAATTGCCTAATACTGTAGATACGTTTTTTGTTTTTACAAAGTATAAATTACATTTGGTTCTCGTATAATCTGTAGCATCGTAATTAGAGTAATTTCCTTCAAAGGTCCATGTTGCATAATCCCAACTTGGAACCACTCCATTCGTACAATTTGATTGTTCTTCGTCTAATTGATAACCCGAACCTTGCGTTGGCATAGTTCTGGTAATATTTCCATCAACATAATATGCAAAATAAATATCGCCGGGATCTTGATACTCCCCATTGATTACATTAAATTCTTTCTCTTCTGTGAAAACTGCATAACTTGTATATAGGAATACACCCGTTAATAGCATAATGCAACAAACAGTAAAGATAATTACTAATTTTCTTTTATTATTTTTTTCTTTAAATTTTTCTAGCTTCATAGTACACACCCATTCTAATATTATTGTACTATGAACAACCCCCCCCCCCGTCAAGACTTTAGAAAAGAAAAAACGATGATTTTTCATCATCGTTATAAACAAGGGATTTTCCTTGCTTACCTATTCTTTTTAATGATTCTAACTTTTGATTATGAACACGCGGTCAATTGTCCTGCAATTGTACCACTAAATGTGGCATCCATGTCATCGATTTGATTTTCATCTGTATTCTTATATGTTATCGTGATGGTATAGGTATCTGTAGTATTTCCATTGATCGTTAACCCTGATGCCAATGTTCCACTTGTTAATGGAAATGGACGATTCTCTGAACTATTAATGATTACTGTTCCGTCACTTTTTTGCATCGATATAATTAAATCATTGGTATTTACAAATGTATTTGTTACATTCGTCCATAATAAATTCATACATAAACTTTGTGAATTTGGATTTTGAACTGTGAAGGTTGATGATACGGAATCACCAGGAATCATACTAGAACTTGTTACATCTGCGCCATCGCTAATTACGACATTAGCGAGTTCTTCAGTAGTGTTACCAACGTTTGTGTTATTTCCAGATGTAGAGGCATTATCTACAAAATAGGAATATGTTCCTTGATAAATAATACATATTAAAATCATTAAAGACGATGCAACTACAACATATAAAGCAATTAAAGCATTTTTTTTCATATATGTTCACCAACTTTTCTACCTTACTAACATTATCAATTAAAAATGTGGGTTTGTCAAGAAGATTCTTCGTTTAGATATACTCTTGCTTGCAAGCTTTTCCCTAGATCATTTGGAATTAAATCATTTACTCTAATTGTTAATATATAATCGATTGTACTTCCTTTTTCTATGGTATCTCCTTCTGATAAGAATACACTTTCTTTTGGGAATGTATCACTGTATATTTCAATATTACCGTCCTCTTTCGTTAAAGTGTAGGTTACTTTTGTTGGATCTTCTAGTTCATTTATTACCTCTAAAAAAGATAGTTCAAAACTAATGTCGTGATCTGTATCATTTTTTACACTTATTTTCATAGAAATCGATGTGCCATTCTGAATATTTTGGAGTAAGATATTCCCAGCATTTTCATAGGTGACAGTTAAATGTTCTGGACTTTTGGAATTTGATTTTGCAAAATGGATTTGGTATGTATCATAAATAAATATTAAAGCGAATAAGACGATAAATAGAACTTTGAAAAATTTCTTTGTTTTCGTTTTCATTAAAAGCGAATCTCCTCATGAAGCGGCTCACTGTAAAGGTCTTCAAACTTTCCTCTTCTAGATTGAATCATTAATCCTAATATACCAATAATAAATAATATAATTGACACAATCTGAGCTACTTTAAAGCCTCCTAACATCAAGGAATCTGTACGCATCGCTTCAATAAAGAATCGGCCAATACTATACCAAATCAAATAAATACAGGTAAGGCCCCCTACTTTTAAATACTTGTATTTTCTTACAAACACTAAAACAATAAATCCTAATAAACACCATAATGATTCATAGAAAAATGTCGGATGATAATAAGTACCATTAATATTCATACCATTAATAATAAATTCTGGAATATGTAAATTTTCTAAAGTGCTTCTTAATACTGCTCCCCCGTGTGCTTCTCCATTAAAAAAGTTTCCCCAACGGCCAATAGCTTGGGCTAACATGACTCCTGGAACAGCCATATCGATCATTTTAAATAATCGAACTTTATATTTCTTGCAATATAATAGAATTGTAATAAATCCAGCGATTAACCCTCCATGAATGGCTAAGCCACCTTCCCAAATTTTAAAAATATTAATTGGATCTGCGGCATAAATTTTCCAATTAAAAATAACGTAATATGCTCTGGCTCCTATAAACCCAAAGATAACTGCCCAAAAGCACATATTAAATAAAAAGTCTTTAGGATATTTATGTTTGGTTCCTTCTCTAATTAGCCAGCATATGCCAACAAATACGGCAACTAGTAACAATACTGAATACCACTTTATAGAAAATTCTCCAATTCTAAAGATTTCTTTATCCATTCTTTCACTCTCCTATGTATGATTATAACACAGGAATTTTATTTTTCATAAAATTATATACGATTTTTCTGTTTATTTCGTTAAAATTTTCACAAAAAGAATATCTTGAAAATTTTCTAGCACCGCAAAAACATTTAAGGATGCTTCTGTCACTGTCACTTTGATAATTGTTAAAATAATTCCAATTATCATAAAATAGAAAAATTGTTCAACGTTTGTTGGGATAAAAGGTATAAGATCTGGTGAGTCTTTACCAGCATATACAAATAAGGCAAGGATTGCTAAAATACCAAAGAATCCTATGACATAATCTAGTAGATTTCCAATTAAATTAATGGCTACAATAAGAACTAATGCAATTAATTTTAAGAAGAAAAAGATGGTACTTAAGATAAATATTAGAATTGATTTTAGAATTTTTACTATTTTTTTGTCGATACCAAATCTTAAGTAACTTGCAAAAAACTCTTTTCTTGTTACATAGCTTTCTTCGTATTCTTGTTTGTATTCTTGGGTTTTGGAATAGTAGGTTTCTTGTTTGTTTTTCGATATTTGTTTGGAATGATTAATATCATCTAATAATTTATCGTATTCTTTCCTTTTATTATCGTCTAGTAAGGTTTCTTTGGCTTCATTTAAGCTCACGATGATTTTGTTTGCTTCTTCGCTTTTATTGACATCTGGATGATATTTTTTTACCATATCGCGATAGGCCTTTTTTATTTCTTCTTTTGTCGCATCTTTCTTTATTCCTAATAACTCATAAAAATCCATCATAAACAACACTCACTTCTAAAATTTATATGTTTATATTACCATAATTTGGAAGAAGCGCAAGAAGAATTTTAAAGCGAAAGAAAAAAGCCATTTCTGGCTCTTATTACATATTTTGGAGGGCCTAGTCGGATTTGAACCAACGATCAGGGAGTTGCAGTCCCACGCCTTAGCCACTTGGCTATAGACCCATAAGCAAAAGAAATAAACTTCATTTCCTTTGCAAACATTATTTTACACGAATAAAACGTGTTTGTCAATTCACATAAAATCTATTTTTTTATTATTTTATGAAAAGTCTCAATCAATCATTCCGATTTTTGGTAATTAATTCATGTAAACATTTACTTACTCAGTAGAAAACAATCTTGTTATCTTTTATAATGGTTGTAAAGAGAATCGGGAGTTTTTGTTATGAAAAATAAGCTTTATGTATGTGTTTTACTTTTATTCATTATTGTTAGTGGCTATTTACTTTCTTTCTTACATTTTTCTGAAGTAGTTATGAACGAAAATCCTGTGATTACTTTCAAACACGATTATGGATACGAATACTTGGACTCTACGCAAGCAACTTTATACGATAAACTGTCTAAACGAGATATGGAATTAAATGAAATATATTTATTGGACCAAGAATATGATTATGATTATATTCAAAAAGTTTTAGAGTTGTATCGAACGAACAATTGGGATTTATGTAATGACTATTGCTATGGTGCTATACAAGAGCCAACAGAAATGTGGAATTATGGTCCACTTCCTGTAAGTAAAATAAAAGCTGTAAGAGTTTCATATCCTATAGAAAACTATGAAGAAAAAGTTAAGCAAAGAGAAGAATTAGCTAATGAAGTATTATCTAAGATTCCAGAAAATACTTCTGACATTGAAGATTGTACTTGGGATGATGATCCATCAAATCGATACACATATTTTTTACTTTCTGATGAAGAGCTCAATTTTTTGAGATATAACGAAATACGAGAATATTCGCAAGATATTCCAGTTCCTAAAGCAGAATCTTCATTATGGAACAAATAAATAACATGTCCAATAATATAGACATGTTTATTATTTTAAATGATAATGAATACTATTCACATTATACCCATCACCTGTATAAGTTAGTTCGATTGTATAATAACCTTTAATATATTTTTCATCACGGTTTAATGGAGAATATCCTTCACCATATAAAGAATTTTTGGCATAGATATATTCTAATGTTACTTTATTTTCATTCACTTTAGTATCAATCAAAAACACTGAGTTTTCTGATGTTTGATGATTTTTTATATCAGAGCGAAAATAATAACCATTTTCTTTACTTACTGTAAACTCTCCATAATTTTCTAACTTATAAGTTCCGGTAGGTAATACATAATTATCTATATTAAAATACTCTTTAGCAATTTTTTGAACATCACTTTCTTTTCTTGGTTGATATAATTCTGATGATAAAGCTACAATTGTCGCGATCTGATTATCTGTAAAAGACGAAAAAGACTGTTCTGGATACACAAAAAAGAAATATTTTAGATATTCAGAAATATATCCTTCATCGATATTTTCTGGAGCTTTAATCACGGTACTTGGTGGTGGTGTGTCATCTACTTCCTGACTTGGATCATAAACAACACTTCCAGATTCTTTATCAATTACTTTTCCATCTTTCTCTTCTTCTAGATTCTCTTGTTCCGGAATAATTTCTTGTACATTATTATTAGAATCAGAATTGTCTTGGATATTTTCATTCTCTAAAATATTATCCCTTGTATTTATTTCTTCTTTACTTAGATACCATGTTGTAAAAATAATTGGTGGAATACTTAATAATATACATGCTACGATCAAAACTATAATTTTACCCTTGTTTCTACTCATTATTACTCACTTCTTTTTCCTATTATTTTCTATCTAAAGTATACTTTATTTTATTTTCTATTACAATTAAAAAAGGAACTTTAGTATTCCTTGTTTTTATATATTTTTAGAGATATTTTGTAGGAAATAACGTACATAAGGATTGTTGCTATGATAATTAGTATTAAGCCATACTGATTAAATATTTTTGTTAAAGTGCTTACATCTACTCCTTTTAATAATGAGCCTAGTAGTACTCCTACTACAGCGATGATAACAATGATAATAAACATCTGAATTCTTCCTCGTTCGGCTCCCCATTTATAGATACTTGGAATTTGAATTGCTTGAATGAAAGAAACACCAAAAATGCTACCAATTGTCGTTGAATGCAAACTTTCTATACTATAAGAAATAGCAGATGATGTATTTACCATGTTATATATTTCTACTAATAATATCGTAATAGCCATACCTAAAAATGCACCTAACACACTTGAAAATACTCCTAATACATATTTAGATAGGACAATTTCTTTTTTTGTTACTGGTAATGATAAGATGTATTTTTCTGATTTACTTGTTTCATCATAGTTAAATGTGGATAAGGCAATCATACCTAACATAACACTGAATATGACTGGGCCAAAGTTTATGTTGTCCATTAAAACAAAGCAACTACAAAAAATTAAGGCAATGAGCAAAGTCATTTTGTAACTTGATAAGTTATAAAGATCTTTTTTTATTAATCCTTTCATTCTTTACACTCCTTTACGTAAAATAACATGATTTCATCAATACTTGGTTTGTCAATTGTTTTTAATTCATATTTTGTTTTAAATTTTGTTTTGTCAGAAACTAATACTTCATAAGAATATTTTTCTTTTTTATAACGAAGGTAGTCTTCTTTTTTGATTTTTTGGAATTCTTCTTCACTACATTTTGCAATACCAAAGTTTTCTAATAACTCACTAGTTGGTAAGGTAAATAATATTTTTCCTTCATGAATAAAGACAATGTAGTCGGCAATATGTTCTAAATCGCTTGTAATATGGGAAGATAGTAGAATCGAACGTGTTTCATCTTCTAAAATATATTGTCTAAAAATATCCAGTATTTCATTTCTGACGATTGGGTCTAAACCACTGGTTGGTTCATCTAAAATTAATGCTTTTGGATTGTGAGCTAGAGCTGTGGCTATTTTTAATTTCATTTTCATTCCGCTTGAAAAATCTTTTATTAGTTTCTTTAGAGGTAATTTAAATTCTTTTAGATAGGTAAAGTATTTTTCTTCATCCCAATTTTTATAGAACTCTTTCATTACGGAATTTACTTGTTTTGGTGTTAAGTAAAATGACAAGAAACTGTCGTCTAAGACAACACCTAGTTTTTCTTTGATTTCTTTTTTCTGATGGTCTTCACCAAATACTTTAATGGTCCCATTCACATTTGTAATATTTAATATTCCTTTGATTGTCGTTGTTTTTCCAGCTCCATTTTCGCCGATTAATCCGACAATACTTCCTTCTGGTACAGTTATATTAATATTATCTAATTTAAAATCTTGATAACTTTTTGAAATATTTTTTAATTCTATGGCATTTTTCATTTTTAACTAACATTCCTTTCTATCGTCCTTTCAGTCCTCTGAAAGGCACACATTGATATGAAAAATTTTA
>CALVOL010000036.1 GCA_944350285.1 uncultured Bacilli bacterium
TTTTATCATAAAGGTCTTTATTTGAATTCTTCTAAATTTCAAGAACTTTTAAAAGTAGGTTATGGGCCTGCAATCTGGGGATGTCCACTTATTAATTGGCAGGATGAGTCTGGTTTTGTTCGGGGTGTTAAGTATCCTAATGGTCTTGATTGCAGTGGTTTTATTACTTGGGCTATGTATAATGGAGGATTTGATCCAGGAGACACTGGAGCTGGAGAGAATTCGTGGACGGATGATGATTTGAGTGATTTAGGAGTCCATCAATATATCACGCGTTCTTTACTAGAAAGTAATACGATTAAAGCAGGTGACTTGATTGGTACAAATGGTCATATTGCAATGGTTGGCGGGATAAAAGATGGGATTATTTATGTGGCAGAGTCTACTACTTATTATGATGGAGTAGTGATGTATCCGTATACTTATAGTGAGCTTCTAGCCTCGCCATATCTTACTTATGTTATCAATATGGATAGTTATTATAAAAATGATGGAAATTATACTGCTTACTGGGAATAGAAAAAACGAAGTGATTATCCTTCGTTTTCTTTTTGCGTTATTATTTCAAGTGCTTGATCTAGTATTCTTTCTTTTCGTTCTTTGAGTATTGTTTTGTAAAATGTTTTTTGAGTTTCGTTTAAGCATTCCGTTTCGTCGATGATTTTATTTATTACGTTTAAGTTGATTTTTGGTAATATTCTTTTTAATGCTTTTGTGCAGTCTGGGTATTCATTAGATTTTATAAAATCAAAATACCTGATTTTTTTTCCATTTATTGTGATAGCTGATTCTGGTCTTTCATAGATTCGTACTAGTAGTTCATTTTTATCAGTTAAAACCTTTTTCATTATTTCTTCATCGGCTTGAGGATATAAAGAGCTTCCAGCATCCCAGAGAGGGGCTAGTTTCATACTATCATTTTGTTCATTGTATAAAAATCCCCAATTTTCATTGTGTCTATCCCAGTTTCCAATAAATGCATCTGCAATAAACATGTCCCAGAAAAAGTCTCTTAAGGAATCACTTGACATAATATTTTGTTTTTCAATTGTTTCTAAGATGCTTTCTAATTCTGTACCGGCTCCTTGTCTTACTGAATCTATAATTTGGTTTTTAATGGAAGCAAAGTCTTGAATGGTATTTCCATTAATGGCGAAATCTTTACAAGCAACTACTAGTTTTTTTTGATTATTTATTTCGTAAGTTCCTAGAATGGTTTGTTGTGTTTCAAATCCTAGAGTTTGTAATATATGACTTCCTAGGTATTCACTGATGGAACTATTAGAATAGCTCATATTATTATTGAGTTTTGCACCACCTGGAAACTTTAACATATATTTTTCATTTTGGTATATAATACTAATTTTTGAACCATTTGCGCCATTAAATGATTTATTTGTTTTTGGATATTTTGTGAAATCAATCATGTAAATCCCTCCGCGACATTTTTAAATATTTTTCTCTTAAATACCAAGCTTGTTCACTGCTTATCATATCTTCTACTTCAGCAACATTGATGTCGCTATTAAGTTCACCAAAATCCAAGTCCCAATGAGTTGGTAATTTTCCGCTTTTTTCATATATTTCCCAAGTTTTTTTCATTTGTTCGATAGAGTGAACTAAAAATTTTGGTAAGTCTTTTTCTAGATATTCTTTTTCCATTCCTGTGTTTCACCTCGTTTATCCTATTGTATCATAAAAATCGTAAAATTAAAAAAACAAACAAGCAGATTAGTTTGTTTGTCTTACTTCCATGATGATTGGAAGGATCATTGGGTGTCTTCCTGTTAAAGCACTGATGTATGGGGATAAATCTAAAATGATTTGTCCTTTTAAATCTGTATAACTATAGTTTCCTTTCGAAAAGCAGTCTCTTACAATTGATGATACTTTCTTTTCAATTTTATCAATTAAATCTGCATTTTCGTTTACCATGACAAAACCTCTTGTGGTTACGTTTGGTTTGATTAGTAATTCTTTGGTTAATGGATTTACGTTTACAATAGCTAGTAGGATACCATCATGGCTCATGATTTTTCTTTCTTTAATGACAGTGGAGCTTATACCGCCGATTCTAGAACCATCGACATAAACGTCACCAGCTTCGACTGTCTCGCCTTTTCTTACACCATCATTTGTAAGTTCTACAGTATCTCCATTTTCGCAAATGAAGATATGATCGGAAGGGATACCGCAGTCTTCGGCAAGTGCTTTATGACTCATAAGCATTCTATATTCTCCGTGCATAGGCATAAAGTATTCTGGTTTTACGAGTCTAAGCATTAGTTTTAGTTCTTCTTGTTTGGCATGTCCACTGGTGTGGATATCACTAAATTCTTCGTTTGTAAATACTTTAACACCTTTTAAATATAATTTGTTGATAATTCTATTGATACTTGCAGCGTTCCCTGGAATTGGTTTTGAAGAGAATACTACTAAGTCATCGTTTAATAAGGAAATTTGTTTGTGTACACCATTGGCAATTCTAGATAATGCGGCCAAAGGTTCTCCTTGACTACCTGTACATAGAATACAAACTTCATTTCTTTTTAAACTTTTAGCTTTATTTGCATCAATAAAAATACTTCTGTCTTTTAATAAGCCATTTTCAAAAGCTATTTCAATACTTGTTTCCATGCTTCGGCCGAAGGTTACGATTTGGCGATTATTTTTCCTGCATGTCTCAACAATATGTTTGATACGATAGATGTTTGATGCAAATGTTGCAATGATCACGCGGCCGTGATGGCGAGAAATGATATCGTTTAATGTTTCATCGACACAAGACTCTGATTTTGAGAATCCTTCTGATAAAGCATTGGTACTATCGGATAATAATAATTTGACACCTTGTTCGGCAATTCTCGTGATTTTGTGTAAGTCAGCCATTGGTCCGATTGGCGTTAAGTCAAATTTAAAGTCTCCTGTTTCAAAAATAATTCCTTGTGGAGTATGTATTACAACAGCGAAACTATCTGGAATGGAATGAGTTGTATTTACAAACTCTACAGTAAAATGTTTAAATTTAAATACACTGTCTTTGTCATAAGTTTCTAAGTTTTGATAATTTAAATGATTATCTTCCAATTTATTTTTTATTAAGCTTACCGCAATTCTTGGAGCATATATCACAGGAATTTTTACATTTTGTAATAGAAAAGTAATTCCTCCAATATGGTCTTCATGACCATGTGTGATAATTAATGCTTTAATTTTTTCTTCATTTTCTTTTAGGTAGCTTACATCTTGAATTACATAGTCAACACCCATTAAATCGTCTTCTGGAAACATTACTCCAGCATCGATAATTAGTATTTCATCATCGTGATGAATTACGTACATATTTTTTCCAACTTCACCAAGTCCACCTAAAGCAACGATAGACGTGATGTCTTTCTTATTTTGCATAAAATCTCCTTTCAAAAAATAAAAAAATAGAAGTTGTTTCGCTTTTAAAATTATAACGCAAGAAATTGTAATTGTAAAGTTTTAATGGTATACTATGGTTGTTAGAGATTTAAAAAGGAGCTTGATTGGAATGAAGATAAAAAATCTTGGATTTACATTAGTAGAGTTACTTGGAGTGATTGCTATTATTGGAATTCTAGCGACGATTGCTTCTGTTGCTGTTTTTCAGATTATTCATCGACAACAAGAAAAGCTTTTGGAAGAACAGCTTGCCAGTCTAGGTGATACTGCAGTAACATATGTGCTATCCAAAGGAACTTATTTGGAAAGTTGTGGAAATGCTCTTGATACCAATAATCCTGATTGTTATGTCAATGTTTCTATTCATGATTTAATAGAAGAGGGTTTTTTTGAGAATCGTAACGATATTTGTGATACAACAAAATCGGTTGTTGTTTATAAAAGAACGGAAGGTTTTATAACTGAACTTGAAAGTTATATTGCGGAAGGCATATGTAGTTATTAAATAATAGAAATGAGGGAATTATGGGTCTATTTGACAAATTAAAAAATTTGGTTTCTAAAAAAGAGACCATCAAAGAAGAAGATAGTAAAGAAAAAGAACAATTAGAAGTTTATGAAAAGGGATTGGAAAAATCTCGGAAAGAGTTTGTTTCTAAGCTTAGTTTACTTGGAGTGAAGTATACAAAAGTTAGTGAAGAGTATTTTGAAGAATTAGAACAAGTTTTAATTATGGCTGATATTGGAGTAAATACAGTGATGACTTTTTTAGACCGTATTCGTGAGCGTGTTAAAAAAGAACATATTGAAGATACTAAGTATTTGCAGGAAGTCATTGTCGATGAACTTTTTATTATCTATGTTAATAATGAGTCATTATCTGATAAAATCAATATGGCTTCGTCTGGGCCAACTGTGATTTTGATGGTGGGTGTAAATGGAGTAGGAAAAACTACTACTATTGCTAAACTTGCCTATAAGTATAAAGAGGAAGGTAAAAAAGTTATGATGATTGCTGGAGATACTTTCCGAGCAGGGGCAGTAGAGCAACTTCAAATTTGGGCTGAAAAAACTGGCTCTTTGTTCTATGGTAGTGAAAATACAGATCCTTCTGGAGTTATTTTTGATGGACTTGAAATGGCTAAGAAAGAAAACGCTGATATTGTTTTCATTGATACAGCTGGAAGACTTCAAAATAAACAAAACTTGATGAAGGAACTAGAAAAAATGAATAAAGTTATTGGGCGTATTATTCCTGGGGCTCCTCATGAAACGCTTCTAGTAATCGATGCCACCACAGGACAAAATGGGATTTTACAAGCAAAGAGTTTTAAAGAAATTACTGATATTACAGGGATTGTTCTTACAAAGTTAGATGGTACTGCTAAAGGTGGAATTGTTCTTGCTATTAAAGAGGCAGTTGGTATACCAGTGAAATTTGTTGGTTTAGGTGAGAAGATGACCGATTTACAAACATTTGATATTGAGTCTTATATTTATGGATTATTTAAGGATATGGTTTAAATGGATAAAGTAGTGTATTTTAATAATCTTTTTACGATTTATAAAGAATTGTTGACTTTGAAGGAACAAGAAATTTTTTCTTTGTATTATGAAGAAAATTTATCGATGGGAGAAATTGCTCTTAATAAGGATATTTCTCGTAGTGCGGTTGGTAGTACGGTTAAAATTGTAGAAAAAAAGTTAGAAAAATATGAAAGTATTTTACATGTGCTTTGTAAAGAGCAACATTTGCAAGATATTATTTCTCGTTGTCGAGATGAAAAGTTAAAAAAAGAATTAGAGACATTATTATAGAAAAGAGTTGATAACATGTTTGAATATTTAGGAGATAGATTATCGAATGCAATTAAAAATATTCGAGGAATGGGGAGAATTACCGAAGAGAATATTAATGATGCGATGAGAGAAATTCGTATGGCTTTATTAGAGGCTGATGTGAACTATCAAGTAGTAAAAGAGTTTACTAATAATGTCAAAGAAAAAGCTTTGGGATTAGAAGTTTCTAAAAATTTGCGGCCAGATGAGTTATTTATTAAACTTGTGAAAGATGAATTGATTGAATTACTAGGTGGAGAAGCTTCTTCTCTTGAAACAAAGTATAATCCAACTATTTTAATGTTAGTAGGGTTACAAGGTTCTGGTAAAACTACGACAGCTGGTAAACTTGCTAATTATTTAAGAAAAAAAGAAGCAAAACATCCGTTACTTGTCGCTTGTGATATTTATAGACCGGCGGCGATTGAACAATTGAAAACAATTGGAAAGAGTTTAAATATTCCAGTGTATGAAGAGGGAACTGAAAAGCCAGTTACGATTATTTCGCATGCATTAGAGTATGCTAAAGAAAATAAAAATGATTATGTGATTTTGGATACTGCTGGTCGGTTACATATCGATGAGACGCTCATGAAAGAATTAAAAGAAATTGAAAATACGTATCATCCTCATGAAGTTTTACTTGTGATTGACGCGATGATGGGGCAAGATGCTATTAATGTCATACAAGGATTTCATGACTCATTAGGACTTACAGGATGTATTTTAACCAAATTAGATGGAAATACAAAAGGTGGAGTTGCTTTATCTGTTCGTCATTTGACTGGAGTTCCAATTAAGTTTGTCGGAGACTCTGAAAAATTGGACGGGCTTAGTGAATTTTATCCAATTCGCATGGCTGAACGTATTTTGGATATGGGCGACATCATGGGCATTGCTGAAAAAGTAGAAGGTATTATGTCTGAAGAGGATGCGAAAGAACAAGCTCGTAAAATGAAATCTGGAAAATATGATTTGGAGGATTTTTTAACTAATTTAAAACAAATTAAAAAGTTAGGGCCTTTAGAAAATATAATAAAAATGTTGCCACAGGCTAGAAAAATGGGGCTTAATAATATTGAAGTTGATCCAAAACAAATGGCTCATGTTGAAGCAATTATTTTGTCGATGACTCCTTATGAAAGAAGACATCCAGAAGTATTAAAAGCTAGTCGTAAGCAAAGAATTGCTAAGGGTTCTGGACGAAGTGTTGAGGAAGTTAATCGCTTATTAAATCAATTTGAAGAAATGAAAAAAATGATGAAAATGCTTCAGAATGGAAATATGAAGATGCCATTTTAAGTAGACAAATGTATTTCATTATGGTATAGTATGAGTGCATTAGAAATATTTTCTTGTGCATTAAAAGCTGGTGATTCCCATCACAAGAGGAACTTAAAAAAGCGGTGATTCCCACCAATAAGAGGAAATTGAAAAAGCGGTGATTCCCGCCACAAGAGGAAATTGAAAAAGCGGTGATTCCCGCCACAAGAGGAACTTTAAAAACGAACTAGAGAGCATACTCTAGTTTTTTAGTGATTTTATTTGCTTTTATATTATTTTTATTAAAAAATGTGTGAGTATGATTTAAGAGAGTAACTCTAAATTTAAAAATTAATGAAATCACCTAGACACGGGTTGTTTTTTTACATATGCTACCATAGAAAGGAATGACAAGTATGTTAAAAAATAACCCTAATGAGAGAGATACCTATCAAATGAATTATCAGGAAAGTAGTTGTGCTAGTAATAATATGAGTGGTTGTATGCCACCATGTCCACCACCATGTGATTGTTCTTGTCCACCTGTTTGTGAATGTCCACAAAATCAAGTGTGTCATAGAGTATTAAATTATAATGTGCCTCATATTATTCCTGTGCATACCACAGTAGTTAATCATCATATATACAATCATACTTATACTCCAGTTTATTCATATTCTGAAGTAGATGAAGTAGAAAATATTTATCAAAATCGTTGCTGCAGATAGAAGTTACTTTTCGTTTGTAACTTCTTTTTTTCTGTGTTCTTACATAAAATGAACTAGGTGATTTATATGAATTGTCGCATTAAGAAGGAATATCCTAAAATAAAAGTAGAAAGAAAAAATAAAGAAGTTGCTGATATTTTGAGTTATTTGTATGCATCTAATAAAGGTTTTTTAACAATTATTCATCAATATTTATATGAAACAATTGTGGTTAGTGATGAAGAGGTGAGAGTTATTTTAAAGGATCTTCTTTTAACAGAGATAAATCATTTTGAAATTCTTGGAAAATTCATTATAGAACTAGGTAGTACGCCTGTTTTTGCTACAAAGGACTTTGGTAGTGAAACATATTGGAATAGTGATTTTATTTATTACGATAGGGATATAGATACCATAGTAGAGATTAATTTGGAATGGACTAGAATTATGATTTATAATTTGCAAATGTCTTTAACTACCATTGAAGATATGTATGTGAAAGAAATGTTAAAAAGATTTTTAGAGGATGAATATTTGCATTTAGAAATTTTTACTAAGTTAAGTAAAGAATAATTTTTGGAAAATCTAAAAATTATTTTTTAATATTAAGGAAAGGAAGATATGTCTTATAGTTTAAGTGCGTGGTGATTTACATAAAATTGACTATTCTTATTCCATATGCTATAGTATATCTCAATTGGAAGATAACGAAGTTTATTGAATAATGAAATATACATAATAATTATTGTATCTACAGTGAGTCTTTTGTAGAAATGAGGTAAATTATGAAATTGAATAGATCAATGATTAAAGAAAATTTTTATAATTGGATAAGACGTGAACCGGTAAGATATTTGAATGAACCTTTTTATGAAAGAGAACTGGAAAATATTAATGCCATAATAAATGATTTATGCAATTTGTCTATGGAAATTATGCCCATTCTTACAGCTCAAGAGACATTTGTTTTAAGAAAGCGTTTAGGCGTTTATGATAATGGGGTATTTCAAAATTTCGAAACTATTGCTAAAGAGACTGGAAAAACCAGTTCAGAAATTAGAGAAATTTCATTAGATATGTGTTCTGAGTTAACAGATGCTATTTTTAGAGGTTATTATATATCACGTGATAAAAAAACAAAACTGAGTTCTTTAATGAACCTAGAAGAATATGCAAATTTTCCCTTTTCTAAGCTTGGCTTTGATAAGGCAGTAAATCAAAGGTTTCATGGGACACTTTATGACTTTCTTAGCTACAGTCGTGCGGATTTATCAAAAATGGGATTTGGAGATACTATGTACGAAATATACTTTAAAATTCGTAGTATGGGATTGAAATTTATTGAAGATTTGACTGTTGAGGAAAAAAAGGCAATTATTGCCACGTCTTCAGAAAAAATGATAGATAATTCAAGCGTTGCTTGGGTAACTGATATAGGAGTTCCATCGTCATATTCAGAAAGTAGTAGAATTTATGATTTTTGTTACAATTCTTTTGAGACTATTGGTGATTTGAAACATTTTATTGCAAATGATGATGAAGCTTATCATAAGATAACCGAAGAAATGATTTATTATGCATCAAGTGTAGGAATTTTTCTAGTAGATAATTTTCAAACTTTAGAAAATCATTGTCTAACATCTAAAGTAAAAAAATTAACTGATAAATATGAAGAGCTTATAAATGAATATGAAGCACTTACAGAGGAATATGAAGATCTTATAAGTGTAGGATATTATTCATCCCAGGAATTGGATAGTAAAATAATTCATGCAGAGAGTGAGCTTGTAACTAGTAAAAAAATACGTGGAAAACATAAATTTTCTTGGTTTCCTGATTCGGATTATGAAAGGCTTCTTGAATTTGAACGTGACAAATTGATATACGAAAAAGAACGATTGCGAGCTAGAATGCAAAAAGCGAATAATAGATTAACGGTTATAATACCACGTTTAAATTCTTTAAGGCGTCAACTAGAAATTGTAGAGCAACAATTAAATTCTGCAAAAAAAGAAATGGAATTATCAAGAACAAGAAAAAGCTAAATAAAAATTATTGGAAATAGTAAGAAAAATGTAGTTAAATGAAATAATGAAAATAATAAAAGAAGAACTATTTTGATTTTGTAAGTTCTTTTTTTACTTTATATAAGGAAATATTGAAGGAATAAAAATATCTTATGTTAGAAGATATACTATTTTTCATAATTTGTCGTTGACAAACGTGTGTTCGGATTATATAATTTATTTAATTACAAAAAGTGAGGTGCCACATAAAACAAGTATGAAAGAAATTGTTCGTTATAAAAAGAAAAATATAAATTCTTATGTGGTTACTTTTTCGGATTGTTCTGTTATTTTATATGATGATGTGATTGTAAGACATGAACTTTTGTTAAAAAAGAAATTATCTGATAAGGAATATGAAGAGATATTAAAAGAAAATAAAGCTTTAGCTAGTTATTATGAAGGGGTTGCTTATTTATCGCGTAAAGAAAGAACCGCAAAAGAAGTTGCGACTTATTTAAAAAAGAAAGAATATGGTAAAGAAAGTATAGAGAATACCATTACTAGGCTTAAGAAAGAAAACTTGTTAAATGAAGAAAGATACGTAGATTGTTTTTTAAAGGACTCTGTTAAATTTTCTACAGATGGACCAGAGAAGATAAAGAGAAAATTGTTGGATTTGGGAATTCAAGAAGATTTGATAGAAAAGAAATTATCTTATATTGATGATGATATCTGGAAGGAAAAAGTACAAAAATTAGTGGATAAGAAGGTTTCTAGTAATCATAAAGATAGTGTGAATGCTCTGAAACAAAAGCTAGGAAATTATTTGTATCAAAAAGGGTATTCTAAAAAGTATTTTATTGATGTTTTAGACTCTTTAGATATGGAGAATTCTTATGAACTTCTAGAGAAAGAAAAAAATAAATTGGTTCAGAAACTTTCAAGAAAGTATGCTGGAAAAGAATTAGAATTTCAAGTGAAAAGAAAGCTTTATCAAAGAGGGTTTTCTAAGGAAGAAATAGACGAGGTAATGTAATGGAAGTAAAAGAAATAGAGAGAAGTATTATTAAGAAATACCGGAAGGAAATTTGGTCGAAGTTTGTACGGGCTATTAATGAATTTTCTTTAATCCAAGACGAGGATGCCATTATGGTTTGTATTAGTGGCGGGAAAGACTCTTTTTTGATGGCGAAGTGTTTTCAAGAGATCCAAAAACATGGACATATGTCTTTTTCGTGTCGTTATGTAGTAATGGACCCTGGATATAGTGAAGAAAATAAAAATAAAATAGAAGAAAATGCTAAGAAATTAGCTATACCGATTGAGTTTTTTTCTTCGGATATTTTTGAAGTTGTAAGTACCATTGAGACGAAAAGTCCTTGTTATTTATGTGCAAAGATGAGAAGAGGACATTTATATAATTATGCTAAGGAGATAGGATGTAATAAAATAGCACTGGGGCATCATTTTGATGATGTTGTGGAAACTGTGTTACTTTCGATGTTTTATGTGTCAGAGTTTAAAACAATGATGCCTAAGTTGTACAGTGATAATTTTCCAGGATTGGAACTTATTCGGCCAATGTATTTTATTCGTGAGGAAGATATTAAACGATGGGCAAAGACTAATGAACTAACATTCTTAAATTGTGCGTGTAAGTTTACAGAGAAAAATTTAGATGGCGATGGTAAGAGAGCAGAAATGAAAAAAGTTCTTGCTTATTTGAAAAGTCTTAATCCTGATATCGATTATAATATTTATAAAAGTACCACAAATGTTAATTTGAATTGTGTACTTGGTTATCATAAAGATGGTATCCAGTATGATTTTTTAGATGATTATGGAAAGAAGGAATAGTTATGGCAGTGGAAAAAGTAAAAGAGCATTTGAAAAAATATGGATTAGAAGGAAATATTATTGAATTATCTAGTTCTTTGGCAACTGTTGGGGATGCAGCACAGAGTTTAGGGTGTAGTGAAGCTGAAATTGCTAAGTCTATGGCATTTTCTTTAAATGACGGATATATCGTTGTTGTAATGTCTGGTGATGTCAAGATTGATAATTCTAAATATAAGGCAACTTTTCATGAAAAGGCACATATGGTGAGTCCTGAAATTTTAGAAAGCGTAATAGGACACCCAATGGGTGGAGTTTGTCCTTTTGCGTTAAAGGAAGGTGTCAGGGTTTATTTAGATGAGTCTTTGAAGCGATTTTCTAAAATTTATCCATCTTGTGGGTCTATTTATAATGCG
Source organism: uncultured Bacilli bacterium (assembly GCA_944350285.1). Lineage (GTDB taxonomy): Bacteria > Bacillota_I > Bacilli_A > RF39 > UBA660 > Ventrenecus. Next base: position 11,500 of record CALVOL010000036.1, read on the forward strand.
ATAGGACTTACTCCAACTGAACTTTATAAGGCTAGTGAATGTATTGGTTGGGTAGATATTACAAAGAGTAAAGAAGTTCTATGATTAAAAAAGTGATTGAAAAATCAGAAAAAATTTTCAGTAAATAGTCTTTTTCTGCTGTTTTTTCTTTGATTTTTCTTTATAATGATATTGGGGGATATGCTTATGGATTTTGCAAAAGAGTTAATTCGAAAAAAGATAGTTCCTTTAGGATTTTCTTATAATGGGCTTGTTGTGATAATTCGCAAAAAAATAGAAAACGGTGAGCTACAAAAAAAGAAGGACCTTTATCAGTTTTTGAGCCATTATTTGGTGCTTCATCAATCTGATAAGGTTTTAGAAATTATAAATCAATATACTTATATTTATACTAGTGTTCATAAAGAAAAGAATATTTTACGAACAAACAAGAATTATCATGGTTTTTTACAACAATTATTTTTATGTTATTTAAAGCAAGATCAAATAGATGTTGGATTAGTTCGATATCAATATTTACAGAATTTAGTTTTAGAGTATAGTTTTCAAAGAAGATTAGAAAAAATATATGCAAGAAATTTAGAGGAATTAAAGGATATTATTGCTTGTTTAAGTAGTGAAGAACAAATTAAAATTCGAGGTTTTTACAATTTTCAAAAAGATCATAGAATTGAAATTAAAATCTCATACGGTTTTTCTTTTCTCATATTAGCAAGAATTATGAAAGATGATAGTTTGAATTTGAAGAAAGAGTTATCGTATTCTGCTTTTGATGAGACTTATGTAAAATATTATCAAATTTTTCTTGATAAAATGGGTTTATCTCTAAATCATATCAAACAAATTTGTTCGTTTAAACAAAATCAAGAAAAATTAGCATATGTTTTTCAATATCAGAAGTATGATGGAAAGTATCCAGTGGATGAAGTTGTGCGTGCTGTGGAGGATGCCATTCGTAAGATACAGCAGATGGAATATTTAAGTCTAGAGAGTTTAGTTTCAAATGAAAAAGAAGAATTTATTCAAGGAATTTTTCTTTATTTGAAGCAAGCTCAACCGGAATATTATCGTGCGATTTTAA
>CALVOL010000037.1 GCA_944350285.1 uncultured Bacilli bacterium
TTCGAAAAAATTTGCTTAATAATCCATCATTTTCTTTGCTTTTATTTCTTCTACTTTCTTTGTCTTCATTATACATAGAAATTCCTCCTCGCATGACAGTATTATACCACAAATCATGCTTTTTTTAGTTGTTTTTGTATTATTTGTGCTTCTTTTAAGTATGTATCTAGATCTTTTTCTAAAATCTTTTCTGCTCCAATATTTTGAAGCCATAAATCAAGAACACTTGTAATAGCATAATATATGGAATCTAAATTATCTTTTAATGTATTTTCCTCAACTCTTAAATATGATAGTGTATCTATCGCGATTAGTCTTGTTCCAGTAAATATTAAGTTAAAAGCTAAGTCATCAATTAGAATATTTTCTTTGGAAATTTTTTCTGTATCTTTTTTTAGTATTTCCAATGCTTTTTTAAGATAATTAAAATTTATTTTTGAAAATATTATTTTTGAAAGTATAGCTCTATCCGAAAAATAGTCTACGGATACGTATTTACTGGTGTATCCCCAAACAGTATTTTGATGTGTATGTAAATCAATAGGAAAAGCAAAAGAGGGTAAGTTTATTTGTGATTTTGTTACTACTTCATCTGGAGAATAAAAACTTCTTGTATAGGTTTCTTCTAGTAAATTTTTATAAACTAGATCGTCAACGTTGGATAGATAACATTTTGCTTCTGATCCTTCATTTAAGTATGTTAAATGTTTATCTTTTAAAAATCTTTTGTATTCAGTTTCGTTTTTGAATTCTATATTTGCCATAGTATCCCTCTTTTTGTAAGTAAATGGTATTCTAGCATATTTTCAAGAAAAAAGAAAGAGAATTTTTTATCATGTTGTTTTCACCATAAACGGTTCATTTTGGGTTCCGATTCCACCTGTGATTTCAACGTTGGCATTAAGATTTATGACAGGCCGAACACCACTGTCATATGATATCCAATTACTAGTTACGCTTCCGTTACCATTTGAAATAAATTCACTACTAGCAATTGCAGAAGAATTATATACATAAGGAGACATCGTCCAATAATTTCGAATAGAATAAGTATAAGTCAAAGTATTCAATTTATTATTACTAGAACCTGCTAACATTAATTCATCTACTGTTATCATTCCAATCGGATAGGTTAAAGCATGATTTCCTAATTCATTTGATACTGTAAATAAATCATTTGATACATTTTCACATAACAAAGAAGGAACATTTAACGTTGCATATCTATGATAAGTTTTATAAAAAGTGCTTCGATCACTTTGGATACCATCACCACTATTAAAATAATCTGATGAAATACCTCTATCATTACAAAATCCTGAATCTGCTATATAACTAGAATAATTAATCAAATTTTCTTCATACCAATTATCTAAATATGTTTTAATTGTAGAATCATTTGTATTTGCATTTACTTCATCTAACGTAGTACCATCTGGATTTCCATACATATATCCCACATATAATGGTAAATTTCGATTAATATTAAAAATACTTGTACCAACCTGTAAATCTTCATCTGTTGAATCTTTTGTTTTTCCAGCATAAAGTAGTCTAATACTTCCATCCCCGTTGATTCTTATAATTCGCCAATAAAAACCTGCAAATTGTACATAATTGTTTTTCACGCTGCCGCGATAATAATAACTTGTACCATAGTCATCAGTTGTAGCATATAATCCTTTATCTGATTTATCACTTTCTAGTTCTGTTTGATTATGCCTTTTATTGGTTTGAAATGTATATTTTATTATTTTATTCCTACATAATTATAATCAGATATATTAATCTGAGCAGATTCTGAACTATTAAAATTTGTTACTTCATACATCATAACACAATTACTGCTACTATATGGTGTCATTATCCCAGAAGATGTAATATTAGTTCCTGAACTGCATACATAATAATCATCATTCGAAAAATCAATTGTCGTTGGATCTTGATAAACAAAATCACTTAAATAATATCTTCCATCTTCTTCATTAAAAGTATAACTCGTAGCAAGCCCTACATATACATTCTCTTGTGTTAAATTGATAGCATAATCTTTTCCACTTCCTACATCAGCTGGATCCGGCATAATATAAGAAAGCGTAGCGTCTATTGCTGTACTATCTTCTTGCCATTCAATAATGGGTGCAGTTTTAGTAAAATCTGGTTGTTGTTTGGAAGCTATTTTTTCTTTGGCTACTTCAATGTTACTTGTTTGATATTCGTTAGCAAGAATCGCATCATGTAATGTTGTGATTCCATTTTCTATTGGATTGTACGTACTTGGACTTGCTGTGACAGTAATCTTGGCACTTAATGTTTTTCCAATTGCTTCTGTTGTAAATTGGTCTACATCACTATCAATCCATAATCTTAATGTGTAGTCTTCACTATCTCCTTCTCCTAAAGCTCCTCGTGCTAATATTCTTGCTTCTGTAGTGTCTTTGTTTACATATTCTGCACTTTCTTCATATTCATTTAAATTTAATATTTGTTCATTATTTACCATTGCTCTTATATACTGTGTTGGTAATGTATTATTACTCGTCATTTCTAATTGAACCACAAAACTTGCAAACATGTCACATGTATTTGTGATTGTAAAAGAATATGGTGTTAAAGTTCTACCCTCTTTATCATAAATGGGATATGCATTTTCTAAATTTATTACATTTTCTTCTTTTGTTAGTTCTAATTTTAAACAGCCTGTGGCTATTTTATTTGTTCCTGTTTGTGATACCGTTAATCTCCAATAAGCATAGCTGACACCAATTATACATAAAATACCTAATATAAATCCTATTAATACTATTCTCTTTTTCATTTATACCTCCTATACAAAATATCTTTTGTATATAAAATTATTATACAAAATATGTTTTGTGTCTTCAAGACAAAACTTGTATTGTATGAAAAAATTTACAAGAGGTGAACAAGATGAATATCAATCGTTTAAAGGAAATTCGAGAAGATAGAGATTTGTTGCAGAAAGATGTAGCACAAGCTTTAAAAATCAAACAACAACAATATAGTGAATATGAGATTGGAAAACGAATGATTCCAATTAATTATTTAAGTGAACTTGCTTTATTTTATAATACTAGTACTGATTATTTATTAGGACTTACAAATGAACGAAAACCATATCCGCGCATTAAAGGCTAATTTTTATTCCACGATATACAGGATGCCTTATTCCTTTTTTACTGCGTTCTAAGAACTCAACAAAACAGGCTTTTTTTGGACTACAATACAGGATGTTTTGTTCTTTAAAATTACGAAATGGTGAAGTTTTTCTTTTTATTTTTTTTATTTCTTCATATATTTTTTCTTTTTTTGGAATACTTACTTTTCCAACATAATAAAATTGATTGTTTTGAAACTCACCTAAATAAGCACTGAAAAAAGGAGTACTTTCTTTTTCAGAGTATCCGCCTATATAAAAGACTTCAGTTTGTAAATTTTTTATTTTTATCCAAGAGAAACTTCTTGTACTTGGTATATAAGTGCTATCTTTCTCTTTGGCAACTATTCCTTCTAAATGTAGCTCTTTTATCTTTTTAAAAAGAGAAATACCTTTTTCTTCTATATAAATACTTTTTATGAAAGTTTCGGTATCTGGTATTTTGTTTAATATTTCTTTTCTTTTTGATAATGGTTTATTTATTAGTTCTTTTTGTTGATACAGAATATCAAAACAGATAAAAACAACGGGATTTTCTTTACTTTGGATCATGATTTCTCTTTCTTTGGTTAAATGGCTACGTTTTAACACTTCACTAAAATCCGGAATATTCCTAGTGAATATCACAATTTCTCCATCAAATATTGTTTTAGATGTTACTAATTTTTGCATTTCTTTTAACTCTGGAAATTTTTTCGTTATATCGTTATTGTTTCTACTTTTTATTGTAAACTCTTTTGGGCTTACATAGATTAATGCTCTTATGCCATCGTATTTTATTTCGAAGTAATGTTTTTCGGAATTAAATGGTTCTTTTTGTTCTTCTAGGAGCATTGGTTTGATATTTTTTTCTTGAAATAGATTCATTTTTTTAAACTCTTTTCTAAAGCTTTCATTAGATCTGTCACTTGTTTTTTATTAGATTTTTTCTTGACTTTTATTTTTTTTCCATCTAATTTATCATCAATAGCTTTTTTTAGTTCTTTTTGGTACTCATCTTTATATTTTTGTGGTTCAAAATGGCCTTTCATGCTATTTATTAATTTTAGAGCTAAATCTAATTCTTTGGCATCTATTTTGTCTATCTTTTTTCCTTCTTCTAAATGTATCTCTTCTTCAAAATAGAGGGTTGTTAATATTAATGCATTTTCATAATAACGAATGATTCCATAATAAAATTTGTTATGTAGTACTGTTTTACATAAAGCGACTAATTTGCTTTTTTCTAGAGCACTTACAAATAGATTATAGGCTTTGCTTTTTTTCTCTGTGGATAAGTAGTAACTTTTTTCAAAATAGCTCGGCTCTATTTCTTTTATATTTATAAAGGAAACAATTTCCATGATCCCTTCATTTTCCGGTTTTAGCTCTTCTAATTCTTTTTTGGTAAATTCTATATATTCTTTTTTTTCATATTCATACCCTTTGGTAATTTCTGACTCTTTTAAAATTACTCTGCAATGCGGACAATATTTTTGATACATAATGCGACTACCACATTTTTTATGTAATTGATTAAAAGAAATATCATTATTTTTGATTACGGTATTTAGTATGACTGGAATATTTACTAAACCAAATGAAATAGTACTATGTATATTAGGCATAACATCACCATTCTTAGCTTTCCCTAAAAAAAAGAAAACATACCTCAGGTGTTTTCTATTAAAGTTTTCTCTTGATTTTGTTTTTGAATTAAAAATTTTAAATTTCTTAATCCAAATTTTTCTATTTCTGCTTCTTCCATTAAAGACGTAATCTCACTGTCTTCTAATTTGATATGACTCTTTATATATTCTTCTGCTACTTCTTTTGTAATTGGTGCATATTCTATTACTCTTTTCATTCTTCCTAGAAGTTCTTTAGAAAGGATTCCTTCAAAGGCTGGTTTTGTTTTGTTACTAAACCCGACTTTTTTTCTTCCCTCAATATTGCTTGTCATAAAAATTAAGGTATGTTCAAAGTGAATTTTGTTTCCTTTTCGATCCATAATGTAGGATTCATCTAGTATTTGTAATAACAGATTTAGAACTTCTCGATGGGCTTTTTCTATTTCGTCTAATAAGATAACTGCAAAAGGGTGTTCTGTTAATCTTTGAAATACATAGGAATCGTTATAACCAATGTAACCCGCAGGTGCACCAATTAATTTATTGATACTTTCTGGGGTAGCATATTCGCTCATGTCTAGGCGTATTAATTCCATCTTTAGAACTTTGCTTACGATTTTGACTGTTTCGGTTTTACCAACACCACTTCCACCTACAAGAAGAAAGCTTGTTCCTTTTTGTTTTGGCATATTTAAGATATCCATGATTTGATTTATAGCTATATCTTGCCCAAGAATTTCTTGTTTTAATGTTGTTTCAAGGAAATTTAAAAGTTCTTTTTTGTTTTGGCGGATTTTTGTATTTGTTTTTGATTCAATCATTTCTAGGATATCGTCTTTACTCATCGTTAATGTAGAAGAATCTGAAACAGTTTTTAATTGTTGTTTTATATTGTCTTCTAGTGTTTTTTCTTCCATGGCTTTTTTATAGTTTTGATTTCTAATATATCTTTCTTTGCGTTTATAAATTTTTTCTAGTTCTTGTTCGGCTGATTTATTGTCCTGATGCATATTTTTTCTTTTGATGCGAGCACAGACGGAATCTAACAAGTCAATAGTTTTATCAGGATTGTTTTTTTGGAAAAGGTATTCGTCACTTAATTCAAGGATATCATTGATATTTTCTTCGGTAATGGTTAGACCATAATGTTTCTCATAAGTTGGGGCAATTTGGTTTAAAATAATTTTCATTTCCTCTTTATTAGGTTCTTCTATCATAATTCTTTCAAATCTTCGATCTAAGGCTTTATCGCGTTCTAAAAACTCATGGTATTCTTCTAATGTTGTTGCTCCGATCACTTTTATACTTCCTCTAGCTAAATATGGTTTTAATATATCTGAGGCTGAGATGGCTCCTTCTGCTCCACCAGCATTTACCATGGAATGAATTTCATCAATAAATAAAATGATATTTTTTTCGGTGATTACTTCTTTTATAATTTTGTTTAATTTTTCTTCAAATTCTCCTCTGTATTTTGTGCCCGCTACTAAAGAACCCATTTCTAGACATATAATTTCCATATCATTTAATTCTTCAGGAACTTCATGATATTTTATGCGCCGAGCTAGTTCTTCGACTAAGGCAGTTTTCCCAACTCCTGCTTTTCCAATTAGTAAGGGATTATTTTTTTGACGTCTCATTAGGGTTTCAATCATTAATGCTAACTCTTTTTCTCTACCTACAATCACATTGTCTTTGTTAATATTTTGACTGAGTGGTATTCCTATTTTCATCACTTCTAAGTTTTTATGTCTTTTTTCTTTACTTATATTTTTTACTTTTAATGTATCATATATATTATCTAGTGGAACATCCATATTATATAAAATACGTATGGCTACACCTTCTCCTTCTTCTAATATTGCTAATATTAAATGGGTTGGCGTTACAAGTCCTTTATTATTTTCTGTTGCATTTATCTGGGCTATTTCAATCACTCTTTTTAACATAGGGGTATATAAATTGAGTTCTTGAGCATGTGTTGCTTCACCAACGACATTTAATAGTTCTTTTTTAAACGTTTCATACGTCACTTGATAATCTCTAAAAATTTTTGTTACTTCATTTTCTTCATTTAATATAGATAGTAATAGATGTTCTGTCCCAACATAAGGATGCTTACATTTATATCTGATTTTTTCTGCATTTTTTAATATTGTTGTTACTTCATAACCATAATTATGAAACATAAAAAAATCCTCCTTAATTCAATCTATGTTGATTATGAGAAAAAAGAAGGATTTTTATTCATCAAATCTTTTAAAATTTAAACAAATTTAGTCCTATTTCGTCGTTAAAATTGCGATTTACTTCACCTTTTATTTCAGTTAATATAATTTCACATGTTGCTGAAATATATAGACTTACTAAGTGACCTCCAAAAGTTTTTAAAGAGGTATCACTAAAATTAATATGGCAATGCAGATAGACTTCCTCTTCTTTACGAGTAACATTGCCGATTAAAGAAGTCACTTCATACATTCCTTCCATCACTGTCGTTTTGTATTCCTTGGTCTCTGTATTAAATAAGCCTATCTCTACTTTATTAGCCGCGCCAATGCCAGAAATACTTCCCAATCGAATATTTTCTATTTTACATAGTTCTTTTAATTTGGATAAAACTTCTTCACCTTTTTCTATTCTAATGACATAATGATTTTCAAACTTTTTATATTCCATTTTTTCTCTCCTTTTCCTTAAAAAAAGACTACCATTTAGGTAATCTATTATAAATAAGTTAGTAATGCAAAGATTACTAGTAAGCAAACAAGCATTGCTAATAAGAATTTCCAAATATATTTTATCCACTTTTTATATGGAATATTCATATAAGATAGACCAAATAATAGGAATACACTGATTGGCGTTACAAATTGTACCAATCCATAAATCGTTGAATAAATTACAACAACTAGATTTCCTTCATTACCACTGAAGCTTGCTAAGTAATAACTTAATGTATAACCTAAGTAAGCAAGATCAGTATTGAAGAAGGCACCTACAACCGCTTGAATTGTTGTTACAAATGGATTGAATCCACTTGCCATTTTTCCAATCTCATTAATAACGGTTGGAATAAATGGATTCCAATACAAGAATACAAATACCATATAAGAAAGTAATAAGAACATAATTGGGCGAATCATTTTTTTGAATCCTTCACCAATATTAGTAAAGAAATCATTTAAGCTCATTTTTGAAGCGAACGCAACAATAACTGTTACAACAGCTAACACGATACAATAAGTGAATAGATACCAATTACCAAATGAAGGTACTAATTCATATCCAAGATTTGGTAAGCTTCCGCCTAAAATTGTTTGGAATATTGCGATACCATCTTCGCCACCTATTGTTAATCCCATTAACCATTCATGGAAGTCTTCAAAAATTGTAATACCAAATGTTTCACTTCCTGATTGTACACTCATATTCCAGCTTGTAAATCCTAAAATTACAAATGCAAATAGAATTATGAACATTACAACAGTTGGCCAAACTTTTGATTTTTTCTTTTTTGGCTCTTCCACAGCAAATTTGTCGTCAATTACTTTTACCTCGTCACGTTTTTTATCGCTGAATAATTTTTTAATATAAACAACGTTAAAGAAAGTGTATAGAACATATGCAAGTACTAATATTCCAAAACGTACTGCTAGTTCTGTAGTTAGAGTTACATCAGATCCTGAATAATTTAGATATAAAATTAGGCCATCTAAACCTTCAGTTCCATAAGTAGCTCCTAGAATTCCGACTAAAAGTGCTCCAAATGTTGTTGCGAATGCACTGATCTTATCAAATCCTAAACGACGTAGTCCAGTCACTAGGAATGGTAAGAATACTAATATGATGTAAGTATTGTTTAGGAATGAAGTTAGTAATGCTACTAACAAAGATATGATAATAGCTATTCCGATTTCATGTCCTTTGCAAACTTTTACGAAACGGGCAACTAAAGCTCTATAGCCTTCTGTTTTGCTCACTACACCATAGAACATTCCGAGTAATATTAAGAACCCAATTTGAATGGAATAATTTTGTAACGCAAAGTCAAATCCATAGAAAATATGAGCTAGACCAATACGTCCCATGTCGCCTTCGGTAAAACTTGCTCCTGTACTAAACGAACCAGATGGAATAATCCAACTAAGAACAATTACAACGATTAGTACTAGGGAAACTAGTTTTATCAAATCATGTTCTTTAAAAAATTTCTTCATCTTCTCTCCTCCTCCATAAAAATTATAGCACAAATGCCTAGAAAGAAAAGCAATTTCCCTATTTTTTTGGTGAAAATTTGGTGAAAACATAAGATTTTAAAAGAAAAAAAGAACTTTTTAGTCCTTTTTATCAATCGGTTTCATTAATGGGAATAATACTACATCTTTGATATTTTCACTGGATGTTAGAAGTTGTAATAAACGGTCAATTCCCATACCCCAGCCACTGATTGGAGGCATACCATATTCCATTGCACCAATATAGTCATAATCCATTGGCATTGCTTCTTCATCGCCACCAGCTTTTAGTCTTGCTTGTTCTTCTAAACGTCTTTCTTGTTCTTGTGGGTCTACTAGTTCTGAATATGCATTGATAATTTCTGCTCCATTAATTACTAGTTGGAAACGGTCTGTAATTTCTGGGCGTTCATCGTTTGCGCGAGCAAGAGGACTCAAGCTAATTGGATGCTCTGTTAAGAATACTGGATTTACTAAGTGAGGTCTCGCCACCTTTTTATAGAGTTGGTCAATTAGGTTTCCATATCCTAAGTTTTCTAAAGGTACTTCGGAATCGATTTCGATTTTTAGTTCTTTTATTTTGGCAAGTAATTTTTCTTTTGTATTTTCTATATCAATATCGATGTTTGCATATTGTAGAATTAATTCTCTAAAACTCACAGTTGGCCATTCTCCACTTAAATCAACCATTTTGTCGCCTACATGAACAATTAAAGTTCCGAATAGTTTTTCTATAATCGTTTGTAACATTTCACGCAGGAAAATCATATTATCTTTGTAATTTAAGTAGGCTCCGTATCCTTCAATCATCGTGAAGTCTTGTAAATGAGATGTATCCATTCCTTCATTTCTAAAGCATCTAGCAATTTCAAATACTTTAGTAAATCCCCCGATGATTGCTCTTTTAAGGTATGTTTCTGGCGCTATTCTTAGGTATAAGTCAATGTCTAGGGCATTATGATGGGTAATAAATGGTTTTGCTGTTGCACCACTTGCTTTATTAAGTAAAATAGGGGTCTCGATTTCGATATATCCTTTTGAGTCTAAGTAATTTCTTAATTCTTTTAGGAATGCACTACGAAATAAGAATTTTTGTTTTTCTTCTTCATTCATGATTAAATCAACATAACGTTCACGATAAATCATTTCTTGGTCTTCTAGACCATGGAATTTTTCTGGTAGAGGTTTTAGGGCTTTGCCTAAAAATGTAATGGTATTTGCTCTTACAGTTTTTTCACCAGTATGTGTTGTAAACATTTCTCCTTCTACGCCAATAAAGTCTCCTAAGTCATAGTTTTGTTTGAATTCTTGGTAAGCTTCTTCTCCTATCATATCCATTTTGACAGATATTTGAATTCTTCCTTCAATATCGCCAATGGTTAAGAAACTCATTTTTCCCATTTTACGCATTAACACGACACGACCTGCTACACGAATACCGGTTGTTCCATCTTCTAAGGTTCTGGCATCTTTAATGCTTGTGTTTACTTCATATCGTTCGGGATATGGGTTTTTGATATTTTTTAATTTTTCTCTTCTTACTTGTTCTTGTTCTGTAAATTCTCTCATAAAAATCCTCCTCTTTCTAATAAAAAAACAGTGAGTCCTACATAAGGACGAATCACTGTTAAATCCGCGGTACCACCTTAATTCATGTTGCCATGCTCTTTAGTCTTTTAACGCAAGACAGACGGTTCATGCTCCCACTCTTTTGTTCATTATAGGCATCTAATAAGTTCCACCAACCCTTATTTCTCTTTGAAGACGGTTCTATAACTACTCTAGTTTTCATCGCATTTCTTAAGAGTACTATACTATTTATTCTATAGTTTGTCAATTAGTATGTTGCATAGATGCTATAAAGACGAAATACCATTGCATTATCTCCGTAAGATGTTGTACTGCATGTTACTCTAATTCTAATATTCGATAAATTTATTCCGGATGTATTTAAAGAAATTGTTTGTATTGAACTTTGATTTCCTGTTACGGTTACAGTACGAGTACTTATTACTGTACCAGAGCTATTTAATATTTGAAATGTTAAACTTGGATAATATGCGCCATATATGGAACCATTATATTGTGAAATTGTATAATGGAAATTTATTGTTTTTGCACTATACATGTTTACTAATCTGCTATGTTGAAAATATCCTGCTCCATGTCCAGAACCATTTTGCTCCCAACTAGCCCAATCAGAATTCGAATCTGTTTCGCTCCATTGTATATATGATGATGTAAAAGATGTGGTTTCACTAGCGACTGCATTTACATTAGATTGACCCAAAAATGTTCTAGTGTATGTCCAACCTCCAGTATTACTGGTGTACTGATTTCCTGAATTATATGCATAATTTAATCCCCACACTGCATATAAAGTTGTATTTGCGTTACTTGTGAATGTAGCCCCTGCACTATAAGTTGGAGATGTTGCACTAGATGAAGTACTCCAACCTAAGAATGTGTAATTGCTTCTTGTGGGTCTTGTGCTTGACAACGTTAAATTTCTTCCATAGGTTTTCGTTTGAGCAGCTGGTGCTCCTGATCCTCCATTGGCATTGTAGGTAATCGTATAAGTGTTCACTCGCCATACGGCATATAACGTTGTGTTTGCGTTACTTGTAAATGTCCCGCCTGCACTATAGGTTGCACTCGTAGCTGTAGAAGAAGTACTCCATCCTAAGAAGGTATATCCTGTTCTTGTGGGTCTCGTACTAGATAATGTTAAATTTACTCCATAGGTTTTCGTTTGACTACTTGGAGCTCCTGATCCGCCATTGGCATTGTAGGTAATCGTATAAGTGTTCACTCGCCATACGGCATATAACGTTGTATTTGCGTTACTTGTAAATGTCCCGCCTGCACTATAGGTTGCACTCGTAGCTGTAGAAGAAGTACTCCATCCTAAGAAGGTATATCCTGTTCTTGTTGGCTTTGTACTAGATAATGTTAAATTTACTCCATAGGTTTTCGTTTGACTACTTGGAGCTCCTGATCCACCGTTTGCATTATAACTAATTGTAAATAATATCACCACATTCACATTTTGGGTTGTTTCATGTTGATTTCCTGCTGCATCTGTTACTCTTACTGTGATTATATGTGTTCCATGACTTACTCCTGTGAATGTATATTTGCTGGTCTCTGATGGATAATAACTTCCATTATCTAATTTATATTCATATTTTACTATTCCTGTTTCTTCATCTGTACTTTCTCCGGCATCAATGCTTACACTTCCTCCAGTAATGCTTGTGGTAAATCTTGATATTGGAGCAATATTATCTATTTTAGAAATCGTAACTTTTTGATGATTGATATTTCCTAAAGCATCTTTACTCCAAATATAGTAATCTCTATTTTCTGTTACAACTTCTTCAATTGTTAATGAACTTCCACTTGCCTCTTTCCATTCTGTGGGTTCTTCTTCTGTTGCTGTAATTTGATATCCTGATAAGCCTGATTTTAAATCTTCTAACTCAATAGAAATGGTATTACTTGCTCCCCATTCTTCTTGTGGAGTAGCTACAATCTCTGGTCC
>CALVOL010000038.1 GCA_944350285.1 uncultured Bacilli bacterium
CAAAGAGATATTATACAATATATATCGGAATCTTTTTTATTAATGATAAGGTATCTTTTTAAAAAAGGATTAACATTGTTTATTTTAATCCTTGAGAAAATTTTGATGATTTAGTATAATAAAATATATAAGGAGAAGAGTTATGGAAAAAAAATCAAAGAACAAAGCTGTTAAAAGTGGTATTTTTATAGCTGTGTTTGTGCTTTCAATTATGATTATTGGAGTGAGTGTCAGTTATGCATATTATGCAGCAAATGTTACAGGAAATGCTACAACAAATGATAATAACGCAGGGAAATTAAATGTTACTACAAGTTTAACAAATGGTGATACTATTAATGCAACAAGTCTAGTGATTATTGATGGTAATGATTATTTAAATAAGGCAGAGAGTATTGAATTTACCGTTACGAATAATACCGATTCGACTGTAAATGCTGGTTATACTATTTCTATGACAGATATTACTATTTCTAAAAATATGTTAAGTAAATATTTTAAATGGGCTATTGTTGTTAATTCTGACACAAGTAATGTGATAACAGGAGATTTTCAAGATGCCTCTTTAGCAACAGAAGGAACTAGTGATACTACAACAGTTTCTATTCCATCTAAAACTTTGGTTTCTGAGGAAAATGCTTTCACTTTAAATATTGGGGCAACTGATACAATTACCTTTTATTTATGGTTAGAAAATGATAATAACGTAGATCAATTATATTTAACTAATGGAACTATGAGTGCAAAACTTTCTTTAGATGCAGTACCAATAAGATAGGCTAATAGCCTTTTTTCTTTTGGTTTTCTGTGTTAAAATAAAAATGGTGATATTTATGGAAACTTTTTTGCCAATTTTATTTTCTTTATTGATTGGGTTTTTCTTTTTGCTTGGTTTTGGAATTGTTCGAATTGTCAAACATAAAAAAGAATTGTCAATTTTTTCTGTGGGAATGGCTTTTGTTGTTATGATTGGAATGTTGTTGTTTGATTTGATTCCAGAAATCATTGAAATGAGCAGTGAATTAAATAAAACTTTTTTATCTACTATTGTTTTGGTTATTTGTTTTGTGTTAGTGGGAGTGTTTTTATTAAAGATTCTTGATCTTTTTTTGCCCCATCATATTCATCATCATTCTCTAAAAGAATCTGTACATGAACATAATCATCATATGGAACATGTTGGACTTATTACTTCTTTTTCCTTAATTCTTCATAATATTCTAGAAGGAATGTCCGTTTTTATTCTTGCGTCAGAGAGTCTTATGACTGGTTTTATGACTTCTATTGCTATTGGATGTCATAATTTGCCACTTGGTATAGAGATAGCTAGTAGTATGGAACATACGAAAAATACACCTACAAAATATATTACTTTGTTACTTCTGGTTTTATCTTCTTTTATTGGTGCACTTATTTTATTTTTTGTGGGTTCTGCTTTACCTGAATCTTTAATGTTAATTTTTATTTGTGTTGCTTGTGGTATGATTTTATATATTGCTTTTTTTGAACTTTTAAAAGAAATTTTTTGCTATCGTCATGAAAAATATGTATATTATGGAATTTTTACTGGTATGATTCTTATTCTAGTGATGACAATTTTATAAAAATTTAGTATAATACCGTAGGAAGTGAGGCATAGTTTATGGGAAGAGCATATGAAGTAAGAAAGGCTAGTATTCAAAAAACTGGGGCTGCAAAAGCAAAATTGTATACTAATTATGCAAAAGAAATTTATTTGGCAGCTAAGAAAGGATCTGCTGATATAGAAAGTAATATTAGTTTGAAAAGATTAGTGGAGAAAGCTAAAAGGGAACAGGTACCTAGTGATATTATTAATCGCGCAATTGAAAAAGCCAAAGGTATTGGTGGTGAAGATTATGAAGTTGTTACGTATGAAGGATTTGGACCTGGTGCTTCAACATTAATTATTCGTACTTTAACAGATAATGTTAATCGAACAGTTGGAATGGTAAGAGCGGCATTTAACAAAGTTCATAAAAGTTTGGGTGTTACGAATTCTGTTGCATATAATTATGACTATTTAGCTATTTTAAGTATAAAGTCTGATAAATTTGAAGAAATTTTTAATGCGTTATTAGAGAATGGAATTGAACCTGTTGATTTTGAAGAAGAAGATGGTGAAGTTGTTATTACTGTGAATCCTACTGATCATAATAAGACTAAAGATGTAATAGATGCGTTAATTCTTGGAGTAGAGTATGAACTTGATGAAGAAGGTATGTATGCTAAAGATAAAATTACTTTGGAGGGGGAAGACTTAGAATTATTTCAAAGACTTATTGGCTTATTAGATGATATAGATGACGTGACAGACATTTATCATAATGTGAATTTGTAGAAAGAGAAATCTTTCTTTTTTTAAAGGAAATACTTGATTTTTCTGTAATAATTATAATGAAAGGAGGTAAAGTGAATAATGTAATGTTAGAACACATTTTGGATGTGTTACCTACTGTATTAGAGAAAAATCAAAATTTATTTTCTGAAAAGTTTTCGAAGAAAAACTGGTATCAAAGAAGAAAAAGATTTTTAGAAAAAAATAGAAAATTCTTACAAAGTGTACGGCAGGAAGTTAAAGAAAAATTTGGTGAAGATTATTTAGAAGATGAACTTTTTGCAATGCAAAAATTATATTTGCTCTATCCAGAAACTTTGCCAAAAAAACTTCTTTCTTTGCCGTGGGAATCGATTAAGGTTATTTTGAATTTGTATTCTATTGATAAAAGAAAGTTTTATATTGATTTAGCTTTGCAATATCAATGGGATCAGGATGTATTAGAATTTTATATTTTAAATGATTTGTATGAAAAATATCTTAGTTTAATTCAAGAAATTAATGATTATCATGCTTTGACAAATAAAAATGTTATTCCTAAAATGATAGAAATTCAAACACTTCTTTATGAGTCTCTATAAAATTTCATGATTTTATCACAAATCTGTTATAATATAACTTAAGCAGGAGGTGTTTTCATGAAAATTCTTGTAGTAGATGATGAGGCTTTGATTCGTGATGTTGTACGAGAATATTTGCAACTTGATGGTTTTTCTGTTGTAGAAGCAAGTGATGGAGATGAAGCATTAGAGAAGTTTCAACAAGAACAATTTGATTTAGTCATTATGGATATTATGATGCCTAAAAAAGATGGCTTTCAGACTTTAAAAGAAATGAAACAAATTAAAGATATTCCGGTTTTGATGTTATCCGCTCGAGGAGAAGAGTTTGATAAACTTATTGGCTTTGATTTGGGGATTGATGATTATGTCACAAAACCTTTTAGTCCTAAAGAATTGGTAGCTAGGGTAAAAGCAATTACAAAAAGACATGATGCTAATCCTAAAAGACTTGTTTTTGGAGGCTTAGAACTTGATGATGTTGCTCATGAAGTAAAAATTGATGGACAACTTATTAATTTGACTCCGAAAGAATATGATTTGCTTAAGTATTTTGTTTCTAATAATCATATTGCTTTATCACGAGAACAACTTTTGACTAATATTTGGGGCTATGATTTTTATGGTGATGATAGAACGGTTGATACTCATGTAAAAACATTAAGACATCAATTAGGAAGCTACGGAAATTGTATTAAAACTATACGTAAGGTAGGATATAAATTTGAGTATTAAAAAAAGAAGTTCTAGCATGAATGCTAAAACTTTATTGTATTTTATTTTATTCAGTAGTGGAATTTTAATTTTTTTGTGGGTATTTCAAATTGTATTTCTTAAATATTCTTATCAAGATTATCAAGTGCGAAATTTGAATCGGTTGGCTACTTCGATTCAGAATACTTCGTTTAGTGATTTAAAGAAAAATTTAGAAAGTATTGCTTATGAAAATGAAGTGTGTATTGAGTATTATAGTGCGCTTGGAAATACATATTATTATAACACGATGATGAATGGGTGTGCGCTTGGAAAAAATAATAATCAGATATTACAAATAGAGCAAGATTTTGTGGATTCTAGTAATACTTTAAAAGCTCATCGTTTAGTAAATGAAGAGTATGAAGCAGAAGCTTATTTGTATGGTATTAAGGTAAACGAGGGAGCAGTATTTTTATATACAAATCTAGAAGATATTAGTTCGGCTAATATTTTAATTAAAGAACAGTTAATTTATTTAACAATTATTGCAATTATTTTTGCATGTATGGTTGCATACTTTTTGTCTAAGAAGTTAACGGAGCCAATTTTAGACATTACGAAACGTGCACGCAAACTTGGAACTGGTACAACTGTTGAGTTTCCAAAATATGATATAGAAGAAGTGAATGAGCTTTCTAAAGTTTTAACGAATGCGCAAACAGAGATGTTAAAGACGGATGAGTTACGAAGAGATTTGCTTGCTAATGTTTCTCATGATCTTAAAACACCTTTGACGATGATTAAAGCGTATGCTGAAATGGTTCGGGATATTAGTTATAAGGACGATAAAAAACGAATTGACCATTGTAATATTATCATGGATGAAACAGATCGACTTAATGTTTTAGTGAATGATATTTTAACGTTGTCTAAATTACAAGCAAATGCAGATGAAATTCATTTGTCTACTTTTGATTTAGTAGAGGAAATAAAGACGATTATTAAACGTTATGAAATTATTAAAGAGACGGAGAATTATCATTTTGAATTGGATTTACCAAATAAAGCTATGGTTGTAGCTGATGAGAAGAAGATTAATCAAGTTATTTATAATCTTGTAAATAATGCGATTAATTATACGGGTGATGATAAAAAAGTGACAATTCGTGTCAAGAAAGAGAAAGACTCTTATTTGGTTGAAATTATTGACACTGGAAAAGGCATTAAGGAAGAAGAACTTGATTTCATTTGGGATAAGTATTATAAAAATGATAAAAATCATCAGAGAAATGTTGTTGGAACAGGGATTGGTTTATCGATTGTGAAAAACATTTTGGAACGGCATGATTTTAAATATGGTGTGAAGTCTACAAAAAATAAGGGAACAACATTTTACTTTTATGTAAAGAAAAAATAATTTTTTGTTTAATCACTTTTTCTTCACATATTTTTCATAAAACAGGTGTAATATGTTAGACATGAAAGGAGAAGTGATAAGGTAAGAACGAAAACCCATATATTTTGTTGAAAAATATATATAAAAAACTCTATACAATATAAATAACATATAAACTCAAACTCACACTTTTTGAGGAAGGACGACCTTTTTAATGTCCTTCCTCTTTTTTTGGAACTTTCTTGTTAAAGAAATATATGTAGATTTATTACGATGGATTAATATTGATTTGTATTAAATTGACATGACATATAAAATATGATAGATTAACACTTAAGAAAAGAGATGTTTTTATGAATAAAAATTTGTATAAGAAAATTCGATATTTGGCTACAGCAGGTGCTTTATCTATTTCCCTTGCTGGTTGTGGAGAGGAAGTATCTACTAATGTGAATGCTTCTTATGATATGATTGATACAACAAATGAAGAATCTTTAAAAAATGGTGTTACGCAAACTTTAGAAGTTCCAGGGGAGAATTTTCAGTTGGTTGTAGATTATCAATGTGATTTAGAAGAGAATGAAAAGTGGACTGTTACATCGGATAAACAACTTCATATGGAAATAAGAACAGATGGAGTAACGGATGAAAAAGTTTATATTGACAATATTCATACAGATACTTCAATATGTTCTTATTATGCTCAGATAGATGGGGTAATGCAGGATACTATGGATGATCGAATTCATAACTCTTTAATGCTAGGATTTTCTATATCTGATACGAATTCATATAGGGGGATTAATCAAATAGAGGGCCAAAATGATACTTTTGTTAAAGGATTTGCTAGTGGTTATAATGGCTATCATTCTGCTTCAATTACAGAACAAAGATTTTTAGAATCAGATTTTTTAAAAAATGGAGTTTATGCAAATAAAATATCAAGTGTTATTGACTTAATTATTGTAAATGGAGAGGAAACAACGTTTACTAGTGTGCAGTCTGAAGTTCAAGTTTCGGTTTGGCCATATATTCAGTTTCAAGATGATGATCAAATAATATATCGCTTTTATTATCTGGGAGAAGATGGAAAAATGACTTATGATGAATTAACTCCAGAAGAGTACTATTTACAAACACAAGAAGATGCTTCTTTAAAATTAACTCGATAATTATGAATAAAAAAAGAATGTCAAGGTGACACTCTTTTTACTTCTTTTGTTCTGTTGGAGATTTGGTTTTCCAAGTTGTTTCTCCACAGGTTGTGCAAACATAAGGAACTAAGATATCCTTGTCTGTTTCATAATCTTGACAGTTTAAGTCGACACATAAAAGGCCTGTTTCTTTGTCAATGACAGCACGTCCTTCTACTGTTTTTTCACTGCAATCACTACAATTATTATTTTTCATAAATTGTTCCTCCTAAACTTTATTATGGTTTGTTTTTTTGATATAATACTATAGAAAAGAGGGATAGATAATGAATTTTAAAGTGCCAGTTGGTATTAGTAATCGTCATGTACATTTGACACAAGAAGTGTATAACCAGTTATTTGATGAGGAATGGGAGAAAGTTAAAGATTTAAAACAAACAGGAGAATTCGCATCTAATTTGTTTGTAACAATTGAAGGACCTAATGGAAGTATTCCGCATGTTCGAGTTTTAGGGCCAGTAAGAAAATATGTTCAAGTTGAAGTTTCTGCGATGGATGCTCATACGTTAGGAGTTAATCCTCCTGTTCGTAAAAGTGGTGATTTAGCAGGTGCTGAAACGGTTACTTTGGTGACTGATAAAGGTCGTGTAGAAGTTAAGGAAGCTTGTATTTTGGCAGAGTGTCATATTCATATGAGTATGGAAGATTTAGAAACTTATGGAGTGTCTAATGAACAAGTAGTACGTGTTCATGTTAAAGGAAAAAGAGAAGGAATTTTGTTTGCACACATTAAAGCAAGTAAGAATGGTGTATTAGAATTTCATGTTGACCGGGATGAAGCAAACGCAATGTTACTTTCTAATGGGGAAGAGTTAGAAGTAGAAGTCTAAGTGTTAAGAAAAAGAAGTTTTTCTTTTTTTTTTCGTTTTTTTTCGGTATAATCATGTTGATTTGAGGTGGACTCTATGACATGGAAGATTGGAAATGTTGAAATAAAAAATCAAGTTGTTCTTGCACCGATGGCAGGATATTCTAATACAAGTTTTCGTAAGATTATTAAGGATATGGGAGCGGGTCTTATTTTTGCTGAAATGGTTAGTGATAAGGCTTTGGTTTATCAGAATGCGAAAACATTGGAACTTCTTAAAATGAGTGAGGAAGAACGCCCAATTGCTCAACAGATTTTTGGAAGTGATGTAGAAAATTTTGTAGAAGCGGCTCGGATTGTGGAAAGTGTGATGCATCCAGATATTATTGATATTAATATGGGGTGTCCTGTTCCGAAAGTTGCTGTTTCTGCTCAGGCTGGTAGTGCTCTTTTAAAAAATCCTGATAAAATCTATCAAATTGTATCTGAGGTTGTAAAGGCTGTCTCTGTTCCTGTTACTGTGAAAATTCGGTTAGGTTGGGATGAGTCATCTATTAACTGTGTAGAGGTTGCTAAAGTTATTGAAAGTGCTGGTGCTAGTGCGATTACGCTTCATGCTAGAACGAGGGCACAAGGATATTCTGGTAAAGCTAGGTGGGAATATATTAAACAGGTTAAGGAAAATGTTTCTATTCCAGTGATTGGAAATGGGGATGTGAAAACTTGTTTTGATGCAAAGAGGATGATCCTAGAAACCGGATGTGATGCGGTGATGATTGGGCGTGGAGTCCTTGGTAATCCTTGGCTTATTCGAGATTGTGTAGAATATTTAGAGTCAGGTAGTGTTCCTAAACCAGTTTCTAATCAAGAAAAAATAGAAATGATGAAGCGTCATTTTGAATTATTAAAACAAGATAAAAATGAAAAAGTGGCTTTGTTAGAAATCCGGTCTAATATTTTGTTTTATTTAAAAGGAATGCCGGGAAACAAGGAAATGAAAACTCGAATTTGTGAAGCAAAAAGTGAAGAGGATATTTATTCTTTGTTAAATCAATATCTTGTATATTTAGAACAAAGAGAGTATGGCAATGAGGAAGTAAGTTAGGCTAGTTAGTGAGCTTAACTTTTCTTTTTTGGAAATAGGTATCTTATATCCTGTTAAAAGAAGGAGTATTGTAATTCCTGAAAATAAAATACTTAGGTAAAGAACTGGATAAGATGGTAGTGTTAGTGAAACAAGAAAGCCATCGATAGAGTTTCCAATGATAAGAAGAAGTTTTTCTTTGGTTGTTATTTTTTGGTTAAGGGGGTGTTCTTCTTGTTCTTTTAAGTTGTAAATTCCTAGTATGAAAAATAAAACTGCTTTCATATAAGGATTTATGATAGAAAAAGATAAGATGTTACATAGTAATTCTAAAAGAAAAATAAATAGGAAAGATGCAATAAACATTTCTAAAAAGTCCTTTTTGGTAAGAAGAATATTGGATGCTTTTAGGCTAGCACCTATGAAAAAAGAATCGATACTAGATGTTATGGCTAGTAGTAAACTCATAAAAATCACCTGTGGTAGTTTATGTTTTTTTCTTTTTCTTGTCCTTGTATTTTTCTGTTGCAATCGTTTTTCTAGTGTGCTAAAATACGGGTATAGAAGCGAAGATTATGTATTTTAGTAGGTTGTTTGGACCTTTTAAGAGAGAAAGTATTAGGAGCTGAGAGTACTTTTAAGAAGACAAACAAGTTCGAATTTCACACATAGGAGTTTCTAACGTATATTCTGCGTTAAAGATAAGAGTGCTAGAACCTTCTAGAATTTGGGTGGTACCACGGAGTTTTATTCGTCCCAAAGTCTGGAAGTTTTTTTATGTATAGGAAGGTGAAACAAAGATGAACGAGAAAGTGATGAACATAAAGAAGATTACTTTAGAAGAATTAAAAGACTTAAATAAAGAAGCTGATGTTTTGAATTGTAAAGCAAAATATTTAGGAAAAAAAAGTGAATTGAATGAGCTTCTATCTTCTTTAAAGGATTTGAGTGTTGAGGAAAAGAAAGTGATGGGACCATTACTTAATCAAACGAAAAGAGAATTAGAGGAAGTGTTTAGTAAAAAGGTAGAGGAAATTAATAATCATATTGATTATGATTTTGATGAGACTTTACCTGTATATGCTAAGACTGGTTCTTTACATCCGGTTACTTTAGTCATTAAAGATATGACGGATATTTTAAAGAGAATGGGCTTTACAGTAGTTAGTGGTCCTGAAATGGAACAAGAGTATTATAATTTTGAAGCTTTAAATATTCCAAAAGATCATCCGGCAAGAGATATGCAAGATACTTATTATTTAAGTAATGGAGATTTGCTTAGAACACATACTTCGCCAAATCAAGTCAGAGCTATGCAAAAATATGGAGCTCCTTTAAAAGTTTGTGCACCGGGTAGAGTATTTCGTAATGAAGATATGGATGCTAATCATGAGACAACTTTCTTTCAATTAGAAGGTATGGTTATTGATAAAGGTGTTTCTATTTCTAATTTGATTTATGTTATGAGAAGTTTGTTGTCTGAAACTTTTAAAAAAGATGTACGTGTTAGACTTCGTCCAGGATTTTTCCCATTTACTGAACCTAGTTTTGAACTTGATTGTTCTTGTTTAATGTGTGATGGTAAGGGTTGTCCTACTTGTAAGGGGGCTGGTTGGATTGAGTTCTGTGGATGTGGTATGATCCATCCAAATGTATTAAGAGAAAGCGGGATTGATCCAGAAGAGTATACTGGTTTTGCGTTTGGCTTTGGGGTTACTCGTCTTGCAATGATGAAATATAAGATTGGTGATATTCGTGTGCTAAATAGTGGAGACGTACGTGCTTTAAATGAATTTGAAGTAGAATAGGAGGCTTAAGGTATGTTAATTTCATGTAATCGATTAAAAAAATATATTAAAAATTCAGAAGATATTGATTTTCAAAATATTTGGGATGATTTTACTTTACGTGTAGCGGAAGTAGAAGGTGTTACTGTTAAGGGTAACGATATGGATAATGTAGTTACAGCTCAGATTACTGAGGTTGTGCGTCATCCAGAAAGTGATAAATTGTCTTTATTAAAAGTTACAGATGGTGTGAAGGAATACAATATTGTGTGTGGAGCGCCAAATGTACGGGTTGGTCTTATTGGAGCTTTGGTTCGTGAAGGTGGAATGGTTAGTGGTATCCGCATTAAAGCACGTAAGCTTGCTGGTTATCCATCTGAAGGTATGATGTGTGCGGTTGATGAACTTGGTATTGGGACTGATCATGAAGGTATTTTGGAACTTCCTAGTGATACACCAATTGGAGTTGATTTTAAAAGTCTTTATCCTGTTGAAGATATTATTGTAGAAATTGATAATAAGAGTTTAACGAACCGTCCTGATTTATGGGGACATTACGGAATTGCTCGTGAGGTATGTGCGATTACTAATCATGAATTATTGCCTTTACAATTATTAGAAATCTCTAATGATAAAGAAGATTTGGATATTCAAATAGAAAATAAAGATTTATGTAAAAGGTATTGTGGATTAGAAATTAAAAATTTAAAAAATAATAAAACTCCTCTTGATATGCAGATTTTCCTTTCTTATGCTGGTATGCGTTCTATTAATTTGTTTGTCGATGTTACGAATTATTTGATGTTAGAGCTTGGACAACCAATGCATGCTTTTGATGAACGTGTTGTTAAAAATATTCAAGTTCGTCTTGCTCATGAGGGTGATACTTATACGACTTTGGATGGAGTAGAAAGAAAATTGTCTTCGGATACTTTAATGATTACTAACGGCGATAAATATTTCGGAATTGCTGGTATTATGGGAGGTCTTGATAGTGAAATTCTTCCTGATACTACAAGTGTGTTTATAGAGTCGGCTTGTTTTGATGCTGGAAGTATTCGAAAGAGTGCGGTAAGACTTGGTCTTCGAACAGAGGCTAGTGCTCGTTATGAGAAGAGTTTAGACCCTAATATGTGCGATGTAGCAATTAAGAGACTTGCTTATTTGTTAAAACAAGAAAATCCTGATATGGAAATTGCATCTAATTTGACTGATGTATATCCTAGTCCATTAAAAGAAAAGACGGTAGTCTTAAAGAAAGATAAATTAAAGGCTTATACAGCAATTGATTTTTCTTCCGAAGATGTCGTGAAGTCTTTAAGTTCTTTAGGATTTACTGTTAAAGATTTGACTGATAGTTATGAGGTAGTTGTTCCAACGTTTAGAGCTACTAAGGACGTTTCGATGGACGCTGATATCATTGAAGAGATTGTTAGACTTTATGGCTATGAAAATATTAAAGAAATTCCTTTGAAGTTAGAACTTACTGGTAAAGAAGATGATACAGTATGGAATATGGAATATGATGTCAAACGTTATTTGGCAACTCGTTATTCTATGAATGAAGTTCATTCTTATTTATGGTATGATACAGCTTTTTTGAAAGAATGTCATTTAGAAAAATCTGGGGTAACATTGCTTGGAAAGACTGAAAATAATTTACTTCGTGATGATTTGTCTTTAAGTTTGCTTCCTATTGTGAAGAATAATTTGAAAAATGTTTCTCAGTTAGGTATTTTTGAAATAGGAACTGTCATTGTGGATAATGAAAATCATAGAAGACTTAGTATTATTTTAGCGGATGATGAGTCTCGCATGAAGGATATTTATTATCAAGCAAAAGAAATTGTGTTATCACTCTTCAAGTCTTTCAAGCATCAAGATGTGGAATTTAAGAAAGGTCGAAGAGAAGAGTACTATGATGAGAATTTAAGTAATGAAATTCTTGTAGCTCGGAAATGTATCGGATATATTCATGTTTTCAATGGGGAATGCACGCGATATATTGGTAAGAAGAAAGCTATGGTAGCTGTTGATATTGATTTTGATTTCTATGTAGAGAGTAATGTTAAAGATATTTTATATCAAGCTGTTAGTAAGTATCCAGAAGTTACTTTAGATTATACAATTTTGGTATCTAAAAATTCTAAATACGAAGATTTACTTAAAGTTCTTAAAATGTTTACAAATAAATATGTAAAGGGTTATCAATTAGTTGGAACTTATGAAGATAAGGATGTTAAGAAATATACTATCCGTTATACTTTAGGCAGCGAAAATAAAACATTAGAAGGAAGAGAAATTGATAAATTTAAAGAAAAGTTTATGGAACACATTACAAAAAATGGTCTAGAAATTCTTGTCTAGGCCATTTTTTTGCGATTTAAACTTAGTAAAAAATTATAAAAAAACGAACGAAATGTTCGTAATTTTCTTAATGGCGCTCAATGTAGGACTCGAACCTACGACCCAACGGTTAACAGCCGTTTGCTCTACCGACTGAGCTAATTGAGCAGTACATATTGATTATATAGTAATATTATGCAAAATGTCAATAAAAAAATGCTTAATTTTTCACAAAAATATGATTAGCATATGATAATGTCTTAAGTGTTAGTATTTGATTATGTCCCAAAAATACTATAGAATACATCACTTGG
>CALVOL010000039.1 GCA_944350285.1 uncultured Bacilli bacterium
TATAGATATCTCTTAACAAAAATCTAAATATAGAAAATGTAGTTAAAAAATATCTTAACTACATTATACGAGGAGGAGAGATTATGACACCAGGCATGATAATATTGATTGTCGTTGTAGCGATTGTTGTTTTATTACTAATTTATGTAGCATCTACCTACAATAAATTAGTCGATTTAAGAAACAGAGTTCACGATCAATGGAGTCAAATTGATGTCCAATTAAAAAGGAGATTTGATTTAATTCCGAATCTTGTAAGTACTGTAAAAGGGTATGCAAAACACGAAGAAGAAACATTAAATAATGTAATTGCCGCGCGTAATTCATATGCATCTGCGACAACTGCGGATGAAAAAATGAAAGCAAATAGCGAACTATCTCAAACATTGAGTCACTTATTTGCTGTAGCAGAAAACTATCCAGATTTAAAAGCAAATACGAACTTTTTAGAATTACAAACCGAATTACAAGATACAGAAAACAAGATTGCTATGGCTCGTCAATTCTATAACGATACTGTACTTACATTAAACAATAAGATTGAAATGTTCCCGTCAAATATAATTGCTGGACTATTTCATTTCAAAAAAGAAGAATTCTTCCAAGCTGGTGAAGAAGAAAAACAAAACGTTAAAGTGGAATTCTAAGCTTACTTCTAGTAAGTTTTCTTTTTTAGAAAGAAAAGGAGAGACTATGAAAAAAATATGCTTTTTATTATGTTGTTTATTGTTGCCACATCTTGTAAGTGCTAGCACTGTGAATTATGACTTTGACTCTTTTTATGTAGATGCCGATATTTTAGAAAACGGCGACATGCATGTAAGAGAACTAATTGTCTTAGATGGGACATTTCATGGTTACATAAGAGACTTAGTTTATGAAAATAGCCGGTTAGCATATAATGAACCCGTGAATCTAACAAGTGACGCAATATACAATGCTACAAATATCAAAGATATAACGATTAAAGCCAAGAAAATCACTTTAAATGACGTATCCTTTGACTTAATCGATGATGAAGATTATACGATACTAACTCGTAATTATTATAAAGAAGAAGCACAAAATGGCGAGTATGTAGAATCGAGCATTCAAAGTGGAAAATCACTACAAATGTTTTATGAATCAGAAAATGAAACCGTAGCATTTTTAATTGAATATACCTTACAAGATGTTGTAGTTCTTCATAACGATATTGCCGAAGTTTACTGGACTTTTGTAGGAAACGGTTTTGAAGAAACGATTGCTGATGTGCAGATTAGAGTAACTCTTCCAAAGGAAGATGCTCCCGAGCATTTCCGTATTTGGGCTCATGGTGATATTACAGGAAATATTGAATTTTTAGATAACCAGACATTATTAGCCAGTATTAAAAAAGTATCTCCTGGGACTGAAATAGATATTCGAACCACTTTTAATAAAGACTTTGTATCAGATATCAGCTTATCGAAACAAAGTGGGATAGATGCTTTTGATAAAATTATCACAGTAGAAGAAGAGCGGGCTCGAGTTGCAAATGAACAAAGAGAACAAGCCAGATTTATTCGACAAATCATTGAAATCATTTGTTATATTTACATAGGCTTATTAATAATCTGGTGGATTTATGTATATACACGTTTTGACAAAGAATATAAAAGTGATTTTAAAGAAGAATACTATCGCGATTTTATTGAAGACTATAATGTAGAAGTAGTAGACTTTTTGATGAATAATACCATAACCCCTAATGCGATGTCAGCCTCAATTCTAAATTTGATCTATAAGAAAAATATCCAAGTGACAGAAATTTCAAGTAAGAAAAAAAAGAAGGACTATGAATTTACTCTTTTAAATCGTGAAAAAGTAAATGACACGGAAGACGTACTATTAGATTTCTTATTTGAAAAAGTTGGAAAAAATGGAAAGTTTACAACCAAAGAATTAGCGGCTTATGCCAAAAATCCTAAAACCTTCACTACCTTTGAAAATAGCTACAACAACTGGCTTCGCTGCGTCAAAAAAGATGCGGAACGTCAAAATTTCTTTGAAAAAAATGGTTTGCCAATTATTTCAGCAATCTTTTTCCTATTAATTGCATTATTTATCATCTTAGCAACCATTTACTTTAATGTAGATACTTGGATGTCTTTGGTTGTCATGGCCATAAGTATTGTGTTCTTAATTTATACATTCTTAATCAAAAAAAGAACAAAAAAGGGCCAAGAAGATTATGTGAGATGGAAATCATTTAAGCATTTTCTAGAAGATTTTGGTCGCTTTGACATAAAAGAGTTACCAGAAATTGCTCTATGGGAACGTTATTTAGTTTATGCTACCGTCTTTGGTTTAGCTGATAAAGTAGAAAAAGCTATGAATGTCAAAATCTCTGAATTACCAGCTGGAGCATATGCTGTATATCCAACCTGGCTTGATTTTCATATTGCTTATATGATCCATCATAGCGTAGCTACTAGTGTTATGGAAAATCGAACTGCCGTTGCGAACTCACGAATTGCCAATAGTGCCAATTCTAGTGGTTCCGGATTTGGTGGAGGTTTCTCTTCTGGTGGTGGCTTCGGCGGCGGTGGTGGCGGAGGCCATGGTTTTTAAAAAATGCTAAAAATTATAAAAAAAGTGGTGAATATTCATCACTTTTTGCTTTCAAAAAAGAAAAAAAGTGTTATGCTATAAACAAGAAAAGGTGAGAATATGAGACAAATGCTAATTAGCAGCATAAAAGAACTGGAAGATTTAAGAAAAATATTAAAAGGAGATAAAATATTAGAAGTGAAAATTGGCGATCTTCCAGAAATCTTTACGATAGATGCTTTAGATTTAAATAATTTTCAAGGCAAACTAACCATTTCCTTTTTAGAGAAAAAAAATCCTCATACTATAAAAGTAAGGACTTGCAATCGTAACTCTTGTTTTAAAATGTTTGAGCATGCTCGTTTAAAAAAAATAACAGTAGAACAAAGTGAGAACTGGCGCATCGAATATGTTCCTATCATCAAAAAAATAGAAATTTCTACAGAAGAACAATTATTAACGGCAATAAAAAATGCTACCAAGGAAGACAAAGTAAGATTAGTATTAACAGAAAATATTGTAATTACCCAAGTCAGGAATATAAAAGTGCCATCCTATCTAGAAATTCTCTATGGCAAATATAAAATTTATGTTCCCCAAAGCGCAAGAGAAAACTTTAAAAAATCTCGAGTGGAGTACTACAATTCCTTTCTATCTATCAAAGATATTAGTGATTTTCAAAAATTAAAAACAATGCCCAATGGAGTAGTGGTAGTAAAAATAAAAAAAGATATCGAAAATTTTGTGTTGCAAAGCGTCTCATTAGAAACATTTTATGGTCACTTAATTATCCTAGGAAACCATCACGTATTTTCTAACGGTTTAATAGATGGTCCAGGCCTAATTTCCGTATTGCCCAATACAGCATCCTTAACAGTAAAAGACCTAACTCTCCGACAAATCGTAGTAAGTGCGAAAAATACGGATTACGTTGGAGCCTTTTTAGGAACTCATTATATAAGTCCTTATGCGAGTTTTCTAGGAGAAATTTTGTTTGAAAATTGTAAAATAGAAAACTCCTATATCAAAAAAGGCCAAAAAGATACAGGAGCCTTTGTAGGAAGATATGATGAGTCTATGAAAGCAAAAAACAGTGTAGTTTTAAATGTATATTCAGAAATCCATGCCTTAACAGGATTGTTTGGAAGAGAAATCCCATACACTACAATTGCCTATGAACCGGAAGATACCTATAGACGTTCTTTAACGAAAAAAAAATATTAAGGAGTCTGTTGTTTTTTATTCTTAATAAATTCCTTTAATATTTTAGTAAGGGCACGTTTCTCAATTCTAGAAACATAACTGCGCGAAATATTCATTTCTTCAGCAATCTCTTTTTGAGTTTGCTCTTTTTGATTCATAAGACCATACCGTTTGGCAATAATCTCCTTTTCCCGATGGTTTAAAGATTGTAAATACTCATTGACAAGAAGCAAATCGTCTTTGGTTTGTAGGGTACTTGCAAAATCTTCACCATTATCTTTGATGACTTCAATTAAGCTAATCTCATTGCCATCTTTATCGTAACCGATCGAATCATTTAAACTAATGTTTTTTACTGCCTCTCCTTTGACACTTCGAAAATACATTAAAATTTCGTTTTGAATACATTTCGCAATATAAGTCGTAAGTTTAATATTTTTATCTGGTTTATATGTATCAACTCCCTTAATTAATCCAATGGTTCCAATACTAATCAAATCATCCGTATCATAATCGTGGACTTCAAATTTTTTTACAATATGGGCAACTAATCTTAAGTTGTGCTCAATCAGTTTATTACGCGCTTCTTCATCGCCTAATTGTAATTTTGCCAACGCATCTTTTTCTTCTTTTTCATTTAATGGTTCCGGAAAAACGTTATTAGAATAACTTCCGGTGAAAAATAACATATTTTGTAATAAAGATAATAAAAACATAATTCACTTCTCCTTAGTGTATTCTATGAGAAAAAAAACAATTTCATGATTGAACGCGCCAAAACTTCATGTTAAAATAAGGGCGAAAAGAGGAGTACTATGAAAAACTATGCCGCAAGCGAAGTCGAAGAAGCTCAATTTCTATTATATTATATAGAAACAGACACAGAATTAATTTTAAAATATGCTGACGAAAGTAATGTTACCATTCCAAATACTTTACATAACAAGGAAACACTAGAAAATAAATTAAGAGAACAAATTGCCATAACAATTACTGAAAGAGAATGGACTCACCCACATGCCATAGCATTTCTAAGAACACTAAAATATTTAGACTTAAGCATTTTCGTCACTGCCCTAGGATATATGCTATATAATCATCCGAAATATTTTGATACTGTGGTGCACAGATTCTGGTCGATAAGCGCAATGATTTTTTTGGGAACTTGTTCCTTAGTATTCGCAAGTATAATAGAAGAGAAAAACAGCGAATATAAAGAATTATTAGACGATTTTTTAAAAAATAAATTATTTTATCAATACGAGACATTATTAAAAAAAGAAAATTCTAACCTGACATATAATTCTTTAGAAAAGATAAGTTTTAAGGAATTAAAGAAAGAACTGAAAAAGATGAAAAAAGAAAAATCTTCATCATTCCAAAGAATAAATACTTTACACCCAAAGGGTTAACAAGAACGAATGTATGCAAAATTTGACAGTCAATAAAAAATATGGTAGCATAACGCCTAGAAAAGGGGGAGTTTAAATGTTACAAGAAGGAAAGCTGGCTACGATCAAAGGCGAAACCTATATTGTGATGAGTATCATTGCCTATATAGACAACACCTATGCGTTTACAACAAAATTAAATGAGCAATATGAACCAACAGAAGATAACTATATTTGGTTAGTAAGAGAACAAAAAATAGAATTAATAACAGATCAAGCTTTGATTATAAAATTACTACCAATATTTCAAACAGAAATTAGAAAAAAAATTTTGAAGGGGGATATAGTATAATGAATATAACGAGAACCAAATTAAAAGAGCATTTAGAAGAAGCAAAACAAGACGGTTTATTAAACGTCGTGGATGCATATAAAGAGCCAGAAGAAAAATTGATGATTTGTTGTAAATTATTACTAGGAAGAACGGATATCGAACATCTGAAACTGTCATCATTAAAAGAGGCCGTTCAAAAGGCTAAAATAGACTTTTCGAAGGATCAAGAAATTCAAAATTTCCTAGGAAAGACAGAAAAGGCTATACAGGAGTATCAGAAGGTTTTATGGGATAAAAAAGAACCAGAAGGCAAAGAAATTGTAACATATCAAAGTTTTCAAGAAACAGATACCATAGAAACAGATATTTCTAAAAATTTGCAAGCTTTTTCAGAACAAGTAGTGCAAGAAGAACAGAAAAAGAAAAATACGACTAATGTGTTAGAACAGTTAAAACAAGACTGCGTGAAAAAGGCTAAGTTTTTAGCTCGAGAATTAACAGATTTTGAATCTTTACTGCAAAATCAAGTGATAAACCAAGAGAATTTGACTTCCCGAGAGTTTTCTAAAACATATCGTCAATTAGAAGAAAAATTCACACGTTGCAAATTGAGAAAAGCAGGATTGATGAAAGATTATGACAAGATTATGGAAAGAATTAAGGCATTAAAGATGGATTCTACTACTTTTGAAAAAGATGTACAAAAATATCTTACTACGATTGAAGAAAAATGGCCGAAAGTGGAACAACTATTAAATAAACTGTCTATACAAAGAAATGCCAAAAAGAAAGATACAGCCAAAAAGACAGAAAAGAGGATAGCCCGTAATAAAAAAGCCTTACAAGAAGCATTAAACCTTTATGAGTTACAAAAAGACATCATTGAAAAGAAGATAAAAGAAATAGAAAACCTTCTGACAATAAAATCTGCTGAAAAGGATCCGAACATAATCGCTTTAAATGCTCAGCTAGAAAGTGTTTTTAACAAATTAGAAGCTCGAATCAATACCATAGCAGATCAACTTGCTATTGTCATAAAATACTACCAAAAGTTAGGTATCAATACTTTAAGGTTTGAAAAAGAAGAGAAAGCGATAATCGAAAAATATCAAAAAATTTATGCCGTGCTACATGAGGACTATACAAAAGAACAACCAGCAAGAAAAAATTCAGAAGATCAAGAACAACCAAGAAAAGAACAGAGAGAATCCGAAGGTAAGAAATACGACCAAAGATATCAAGCTATTGTAAAAGAGTGTGATTCCTTACTAGAGCAATTAACGAAACAGGAAGAATATTTACAGACAAAGAAATTAGATCTTTCTAAGGCGATCAACGAATATCAGTCAACAAACAAGAGTTTTGAAAATTTAACGAAAAAGTTAGAAACTTTAAAGCAAGAGTATAATAATTTTGAGCAAAGTGTAAAACCGAAAGAAGAAACACTTGATTTTACACGGATAGATCAAAAAGTAACAATCTATCAAAGTAAGAACGAAGAGCTAAAAAAGATGCTAAAGAATAAACTTTCAAAATACTTAGGAGAATATGGGGATGCTCTAGAAAAAGCAAACAATGACTTAGAAGATTTTCAAAAAGAGTTAAAAAATCATCAAGAAAAAAAGAATACCTATACTCCAGAAGAACTTACTGAAGTGAAAAAAAGAATACAAAATAAGTATAGTAAATGGAAAACATTTGTGCAGGGATTTGATAAATCATACCAAGTGCTATTAAAAGGTTTTACAGCATTACAATTAGATACAGAAGAATTCGAAAAAAGCAATATGGAAGCAACTGCCTCTATTAAAAAGAAATGGCAAGAGATAGAAACAGAATGTGCAAATTTTGGGATTGACATCCAGAAACAAATGAATTCTGAAGAACCAGAAAAACATGTTACAAGTTTCCAACTAAAAAATAAAAAATTAACTTTAATCGCGGCCATCAAAAGATTAGATGCAGATTTATGGGATCTTCAATCAACCATGTTTTATTATCAAGAACCAATGAGATTTTATTCAGAAGAAAAAACAGAGCGAATAAAAGAAAAACTTCAAAATCTTTATAATCAATGTCAATTAGAAAGAATTGCTATCGAAAGAAAGTATCAAGAAGTATTAGAAGGTTATAAGGAAAAAGATTGGGAAGTAAAAAATATAGAAACAAAATATAACGAACGCATTAAAGAGTTAAATAAACAATTACGCGTGACTCAAAAACAATGTACAGATCTAGGTTTAAATCCTACTCCAGATCTTAAGACAGAGGATGAAAAAAGAGAAGAAAAGAAAAAAGAATTAGCAAGTGTGAAAGCATATTTAAAATCATTAAAACAACTAGCTCCATGGGCTCTAGGTGGTGCTTCGGTTGGTTTAGGAGCAAGCATCGTCGTGCCAAGTGTTGGATTAACAGGATTAGGTAGCATACGTCTTGCGTATTCCCTTGCAAAATTTGGTAATACAATTGTATCAAAAGGCTTTTTAAATGGCGAACCAACACCGATCGATAATGTTGTGGATATAGCAAAATCTACCTTAAAAAATGCAGCGAACTATACTGTTGGTGAAAAAAGATGGTACAGACGTATTCGAGAAGGAGTTAGAAATATCAATAAATTCTTAAGGAATCCAAAAGTACAAAGTGTGATTAATGGTTTCTCCTTTGGATATGTTGTGGGAAATTTGTTGAATCTAGATGACAAATTCGATAAATTATTCCAGAATTCTCAATCGGGGCCAAGTGGCGGAGCCATTACTTCTGGGCCACGTAAGGAGATTGAAACTCAAGTACGAAAAGTGTTAGAGCAAAATCCAATGCCTGAAAATCCTCCTAAAGTACCAAGCTATGACTGGATAGAGACAGGAGTAAAGATTGATTTAACAGGCATCCAAGAAGGCTTTACCAATGTGTATGATGCCATGGCTAATAATAATGCTGTAAGCTTAATGAGTGAATTAGCAACCGGAGAAAATGGTACCTTTATTGAACAATTTGTCTTACCAAATGGTGAAAAATTCCTAGGAAATATGGATGCTTTAATGGCAAAATGTGACGAATTAGGTGTACAATTAGAAAATGTCGGCGCTCTCATTAGCAATCAAAATGGTTATTATGCATATACCACAGCAGAAGCCGTAATGGAACACGCCTTAGAATTGGGTAAAAGTCTATGAAAGACAAAATCATAAAACTTCATAATGGCAAAGATTATTACATGCTAGAAGAAATAGAATACGATGGAAAAAAGTACGTCTTAGCCGCACAATGTGATTTAAAAGAAGATACGATAAACGAAAGAGAATTATTCTTAATGCAAATTCGTATGGATCAAGATCACCTGATTGCCGAAGAAGTATCTGATGATACTCTAGCCAATGCCGTAATAAATGAGTTTCAAAAAAAGTTTCAAGAAAATTCTTAAAAAATTGTTTCGTTTTTGTAAACAATTTTTTTTCTTTCATGATATACTGGAATAGGGATGGTGATTCGATGGATATTTTTAGACCAGATATTTACAAACAAAGTATATATAATATCGATTTTCTCGAATTAAAAAGTCATGGAATAAAATGCTTATTGTTTGATTTAGATAATACCCTTGTACCAATTGATGTAACAATACCAGATAAAAAATTACTTGATTTTTTCTTATATTTAGAAGATTTAGGCTTCAAAGTAATTATTTTATCAAACTCTTCCAAAAAACGGGTGCAACCATTTAAAGAAAAATGTAATGTAGATAGTTCTTTTTATAGTAGAAAACCATTTAAGAAAAAATATTTGAAAATATTGGAAATATATAATTTTAACGATACCGAAATTGCTTGTATCGGCGATCAATTACTAACCGATATATTAGGCGCTAATCGCGTGGGGTTCACTAGCATTTTAGTAAATCCTATCAGTTCGAAAGAAAGAGCTTGTACTAAATTGAATAGAATGTTAGAAAAAATGGTATATCGTCGGCTAAAAAAACGTGGATTATTAGAAAAAGGAGTATATTATGAGTAAAAGATGTTTAGGTTGTGGCGTCATCATGCAAAGCGATAACGAAGAGGCCCTAGGATATACAAAATCACTAGATATGGATTATTGTATGCGCTGTTTTCGGTTAATTCATTATCGGGAATTTGCTAAATTACCGGTTTCCTATGATGAAAATAAAATATTAGATTGTATGAAAAAGAAAAAAGGTTTTGTTTTTTACTTTGTGGATTTTTTAAATATCTGTAAGGAAACCATTGGTCATTATCATCGTATAGCATCACCAAAGATGCTACTAATTAGTAAAAGTGATATCATTCCTAAAAGTATTTATATAAAAAAGGTAGAGGAGTGGCTAAACAAAGAATTTCATATCAAAGACCCAATCCTTTTTGTAAGTCAAAAGAGTAAATCATCGCAAAAAAAAGTGTTAGAGCTTATGGAAAATAACCAAGAGAATAGATTTTATTTCCTTGGAATTACCAATGCTGGCAAAAGTACGTTTCTAAATAGCCTTTTAGATATGCTAGAAGAAGAAAATAGACATATTGCCGTGAGTGAAATGCCAGATACTACCCTAGATTTTATCGAAATCAAATTGAGCTTTGGTACAATTTATGATTCGCAAGGATTTAGCTATCATTATTTAGATGCAGAAGACGATTTAATACGTCTTGCGAATAATAAAAAAGAAATGAAACCGATCACATACCAAATGAAAGAAACAGAGAGTCTTATTTTAGAAAATTTAATTCGTTTGAACAGTGATAAGAATAATAGTATTACCTTCTTTGGCAGTGCAAATTTAAAATTACAAAAAGTATATGAAAACAATGTAAGGCTAAAAAATAATCATCGAATCGTATTAGAAGTTCCAAATAATAGTCAAGTAGTTCTAAAAGGAATCGGATTTTTCTATATCAAACATGCATGTATGCTCACTTTATATGGAGTGAGGGAATATGAATGTGAAGTAATACCATCATTTATGGGGGGAAATGTATGACAAAAATTAAAGTAATGGATGAAACTCTAGCGAATAAAATCGCTGCTGGAGAAGTAGTAGAGAAATGTAGTTCGATTGTCAAAGAGTTAGTAGAAAATAGCATTGATGCACATGCCAAAGTGATTATTATTAATTTAGAGGAAGGCGGCAAAAAACTTATTGAAGTGATTGACAATGGCGATGGTATGAGTTCTGAAGATGCCATGCTTGCGTTTCAAAGACATGCGACGAGTAAAATATATAAAGATGATGACTTGTTTTTCATTGATACATTAGGATTTCGTGGTGAAGCGCTTCCTTCCATAGCCAGTGTGTCTCGTACCGAAATGAAGACCAGTGATGGTAGTGCGGGTACGCATATTATAATGGAAGGTGGCAAAGTATTAGAACATAAAATAAGTGATGCTCGCAAGGGAACGTCTATAAAAGTTACAAATTTATTTTATAATACTCCAGCGCGACTTAAATATTTAAAAAGCGAACAATCCGAACTAGCTAGTTGCGTTTCCTTTGTCGAAAGACTTGCTTTATCCCATCCAGAAGTTTCTTTTACATTAAATCATGAAAATTCAGTCGTTGTAAAAACGAGTGAGTCAAACGATTTACTAAAAACGATTCATGAAATTTATGGGCTTCAAGTCTCTTCTAGAATGTTAGAAGTACGTGCTACTTCAGATGACTTTGACTTGTATGGCTATGTCTGCAAACCAGAAATATTAAAGAGCAACCGCAACCACATGATAGTGATTGTAAACGACCGAATTGTAAAAAATATGGATATCAATCGTGCAATTAATGATGCCTATTATACCTACAAACCAGATATTAAATATCCGATTGTCGTTTTAAAAATCACCACCGACCCAACACTTGTTGATGTAAATATTCATCCAACAAAACAAGATATAAAACTTTCAAAAATGGATGTATTATACGACTTAATTGTAACGACTATAAAAAAAGCTTTATACCAAGCTCTTCTAGTTCCTGATGCTATCGAAAGAATTCCGGTATCAAATCCTGTAAAAACAGAGATGGTAGAAAACATAGTAAAAGAAAGGGAAGAAGAGTATAACAAAGATATGACTCAAACAACCTTTGACTTTGTAAGAGGAGAGGAAGACACCCAAGAAGAAGAGGTGGTTGTAAATCCTGAAATGAAAAAGTTGAAACTGTATCCTGTAGGGGTTGCTCATGGCACTTACATTATTGCAGAAGATGAAACTGGAGTATATTTAATTGACCAACATGCTGCCCAAGAACGAGTGAATTACGAAAGAAATATGGAAGCTTTAAAAGCCAAAGAAGTACATACGACAGAGTTGTTATTTCCAATCACAATTGAACTTTCAGGAAGCGAATTTTTGAACGTCCAAAAAGAAGTGCCACATTTACAAGAATTAGGTTTTGATATCGAAGAATTTGGGATGAATACATTCGTCATAAAAGCGCACCCAACATGGCTAAGAGAAGGGTACGAAGAAGAAAGTATTCGCCGTATTATCGACTTAATCGTCGGAGGAATTTCTCATATAGACCCTGTAAAATTTAATGAGTCTATCGCGATTACTTTAGCTTGCAAAATGAGTATTAAAGCCAATATGCACATTTCACATGAAGCTCAAGAAGAATTACTAAACGAACTATGTGCCTGTGATAATCCATATAACTGCCCACATGGTAGACCTACCATCATTAAATTTAGTATCTATGATTTAGAAAGAATGTTTAAACGAAGCATGAATTAATCATTTGTATATTTCTTGTTCTTTTGATATAATAGCCTTCTGAAAAGAGGCAAAAAAGATGAAGAAGGAACTATATGAACGTTATAAAAATTTAAAAGAAAGCTTAGAAGAATTAAGAGAAAATCGTGATGATGAAGAGCTTCTAATTACAATGTGGAATAACAGATTATTATATCAAAAA
>CALVOL010000040.1 GCA_944350285.1 uncultured Bacilli bacterium
AACTTGCTAGTAGACTTACAAAGTATAAGATTGAAGTAACTACTTTATCTAAGATTAATGAGCAAGGAAATAAAGATCATGATTAAGTTATTTACACATCAATCAGATCCTGACGGAATAGGATGTGCTATTTTAGCTGAACTTTCTTATGAAGATGTTGATTTCTCTTTATGTAAAGGTGTTCAAGAGTTAGATAAATCTTTATTATCTTTTCTAGAAAGTGATGTTCTAGAGAACTATGAGGCAGTTTATATCACGGATTTATGTCCAAGTGATGAGCTACTTCAAAAAATTGATAACAATACATTATGGAAGAATAAAGTACATGTATTTGACCATCATCAAACAGGAATTGATGAAATGACTAAGAATTATTCTTTCGTAACTTCTATTGTAAAGAAGGATGGTCTATCTTGCTGTGGTACTAGCTTATTTTATGAGTATATCCTTACTGATAAAAAGGTACCTCTTTTAGAAAGTACTATTATGCAAGAATTCGTAGAAATGACTCGACTTCATGATACTTGGGAGTGGAAAGGTAAGAACGATTTTCATGCTTTTCATTTACAAACATTATTTCAATTGTTAGGAAGTTATGGTTATTACTATCACTTTTTGGAAAAGTTAAGAACGCAAAAAAGTATGGAATATACTGTACAGGAACAAAATTGGATTGAACTTCAAGAATTAAAAAATCAACAATTAGTGGAAGAACTGGCTAAGCACATTGTTGTCGAAACTTATGAAGGTTATCAAATGGGAATGGTTTTTGGAGAATACGAGTATCGTAATAATTTAGCAGAATATTTAAATGAATTTTTTCCAGAACTTGATATTATGGTGTTATTTGCTGTGGATAATCGTAGTGTTTCGTTCCGTTCTTTAAAGGAACACGTAAATGTTCGTGCATTAGCAGAAAAATACGGTGGTGGAGGTCACGAAAGTGCTTCTTCTGTACCGCTTGCCAATGTAGAACAATTACTATTACAAAAGGTTTTTAAATAACTTAAAGGAGGTATGTATGAAAACGAGAAAGATACCGATGCGTACTTGTGTAGTGACGCGTGAAAAGTGTGAAAAGAAGGAACTTGTTCGAGTGGTTCGAACTCCAGAAGGAACTGTTGAAGTGGATACTACTGGAAAGAAAAATGGGAAAGGTGCTTATTTAAAACTTTCTTTTGAAGTTATTCAAAAAGCTCGTAAAAATAAGGTTTTAGATAGAGCACTAAAAGTAGAAGTTCCAGAAGTGATTTATGAAGAGTTAGAAAGTATGTTAAAAGAATCATAAAAATAAAAAAGAAAGGATGTGTGTATTATGACTGTGAAGGAATATGCAGAAAGTGTTTCTCTTAGTGTTGCTGAAATACTAAAGAAGTGTGAACAATTAGGGATTGAAGTAAAAACTGGCGATGATATTCTAGAAGATGATGATGTTATCAGTCTTGATTATGCAACAAACTTAATTAGTTCTGATAGTGAATCTACTTATGAAGAAGAAGATAGTATGGATTCTTTGGTAGAAGATTTAGTGGCTAGTACGAATGTACATACTATGAATCCTGAAACAAAGAAACAAAAATTAAAAAAGAGAAGTGAGCTAGAATCTTCTAAATCTGAGTATTTTCATAAAAGAAAAGAAATGTATAAGCATAAAGAAAAACTTATGAATAATCAAGTGAATGAAGATATTGTTTTGTATAAAAATGATATGACTGTTGCTGATTTGGCAGATGCTTTAAAAATTAGTGGAACAGATATTATTAAGAAGTTAATGGGCCTTGGTCTTATGGTATCTTTAAATCAACCAATTGATTTTCAAACTGCTGAGATTATAACTCTTGATTATGGGAAATCTTTAAAGAAGGAAGAAACACAAGATATTAGTAATTTTGAAGAGTATGAAGTTACGGATCAAGAAAGTGATTTAGTATTAAGACCTGCTGTTGTAACAATTATGGGTCATGTTGACCATGGTAAGACTACTCTTTTAGATTATATTCGTCATAGTAAGGTTGTTGATACAGAATTTGGTGGAATTACGCAACATATTGGAGCTTATCAAATAGAACATAACGGTCAAAAATTGACATTTATCGATACTCCAGGGCATGCAGCTTTTACAGAAATGAGAGCACGTGGAGCCAGTGTTACAGATATTGTTATTATTATTGTTGCTGCGGACGATGGGGTTATGCCTCAGACAGAAGAAGCAATTGACCATGCGAAGAGTGCAGGGGTACCAATTGTTGTTGCTGTAAATAAAATTGATAAGCCAAATATTAATATTGAACGTGTTATGCAAGAAATGAGTGAGCATGGTATTACACCAGAAGCTTGGGGTGGAGATACACCATTTGTAAATATTTCGGCTATGACAGGAGAAGGTATTGATTTACTTTTAGAGACTATTTTAACAATTAGTGAAGTAAATGGTTATAAAGCAAATCCAAATCGTTATGCAATGGGAACTGTAATTGAGTCAAAAGTAGATAAAAATGTTGGTGGTGTTGCTTCTTTACTTATTCAAAATGGAACACTTCGTTTGGGAGACCCTGTTGTTGTTGGAACGGCTTTTGGACGAGTACGTACTATGAAAAATGATTTAGGAGAGTCTATTGTAGAAGCAGGTCCTTCTACACCGGTAGAGATTACTGGTTTAAGTGATAATCCTAGTGCTGGTGATAAATTTATGGCTTTTGAAACAGAAGCAGAAGCGAAGAGTGTTGCTCAAAAAAGAGCGGCAGCTGCGAAAGAAAATAAATTCAAAAAAGAAGTTGTTTCTTTGGATGATTTGTTTGCTAAGATTAAATCT
The DNA here is from genome assembly GCA_944350285.1 of uncultured Bacilli bacterium. GTDB lineage: Bacteria > Bacillota_I > Bacilli_A > RF39 > UBA660 > Ventrenecus. Next base: position 2,813 of record CALVOL010000040.1, read on the forward strand.
GGTCAAAAAGAAATTAATGTTGTTTTAAAAGCAGATGTTCGTGGTAGTGAAGAAGCTGTTAAAAATGCTCTTTCTAAAATTGATGTAGAAGGAGTACGAGTAAATGTTATTCGTAGTGGAATTGGTACGATTACAGAAAGTGACGTTGTTTTAGCTAATGCATCTGATGCAATTATCATTGGATTTAATGTGATGCCAAGTTCTATTACGAAAGAAGTTGCTAAAGAATATAATGTAGATATTCGCTTGTATACGATTATTTATAAAGTTGTGGAAGAAATGGAACTTGCTATGAAGGGACTTTTAGATCCTGAATATGAAGAAAAGGTATTAGGTTCTTGTGAAATTCGTAAAATCTTTACTTTCTCAAAAGTTGGAAAAATTGCTGGATGCTATGTGACAGATGGTGTAATTAAATATCCTGCAGAGGCGCGAGTCATTCGTGATGGTGTGATTATCTATGATGGGACTATTGGAAGCATTCAAAGAGAAAAAGATAGTGTCAAAGAAGTGAAAAAAGGCTTTGAGTGTGGTGTTACGTTGGAAAACTATAGTGATATTAAAGAAGGCGACGTCATTGAATGCTATGAAATGGTGGAGATTAAAAAATGAGTAGTATTAAGATTCAAAGAATTAACTCAGAGTTAGTAAAAACGATTTCAGAAATTTTAATGACAGAGACAAATGATGAATTTATGAAAACGATTACGATTACCGCGGCAGATACTTCGAGTGACTTGTCTTATGCTAAAGTGTATTTTACAAGTATTTTAGATAAGACTCCTCAAGAACTTGAGAAGGAAATGAATGAAGCTAGTGATTTCTTTCGGAAGTTTGTGGCTGAAAAAATGGATTTAAGACAAACACCAAAATTAAAGTTTTGTTATGATGAATCGATTGCTTATGGAAATAAAATCGAACATATTTTAGAAAATATTCATGAGAAAGAGGAGAATGTTGGAAAGTAATTTTTCCTTTTTTCTTTTTCTTGACATGCGTACAATTGTATTATATACTAAAGCTACTTGATAAGAAAAGTTGGTGAGAAAATGAATGGTGTATTGTTTGTAAATAAACCAGAAGGTTTGACAAGTCGAGATGTTGTAAATCAAATAAGTCGTATTTATGGAACGAAGAAGGTAGGACATACTGGAACACTAGACCCTATGGCTACGGGGGTTTTGATTGTTTGTCTTGGCAGTTATACAAAACTTGTAAATCTTCTTACTAGTTCTTATAAAGAGTATATTGCTGATATGAAGTTTGGAGTAAAAACAGATACTGGAGATGTTACTGGAAATGTGTTAGAAACTAAGAAAGTAAATGTTTCTTATGACGAGTTGAAGCGTGTCATAGATACGTTTCCTAAAGAATATATTCAGACGGTTCCAAAGTATTCTGCTGTGAAAGTAAATGGTAAGAAATTGTATGAATATGCTAGAGAAGGAAAGGAAGTGAAGCTTCCTAAGAGACAAGTTTTTATTAAAGAATTAGAATTATTAGAATATCAAGATGGAATTGCACGCTTTCGATGTGTCGTTTCTAAAGGAACTTATATTCGAAGTTTAATTCTAGATATTGCAGAACGTTTGGATACGGTGGCGACAATGAGTGGTTTAGTAAGAACAAAACAAGGGAATGTGTCATTAGGGGACTGTATGACTTTGGAAAGTATTACGAAAGATACGCCTTTGAAAACAGTTGATGAATTGTTTTTGTTACCAAAGATTGAAGTGAATGAACAAGATTATCAAAGAGTTATGAATGGAAATCCTCTTTTTTTGGAAACGACAGAGCCAAGAATTTTTGTAATGTATCATAAAGAGGTTGTGGCTATGTATGAAAAAAAGGAAGAGTCTTACCGAATAATATTTCAGGTGAATCCTCATGCATGATATTTGGAGTCCATGGCATGGCTGTACTAAAATCAGTGAAGGTTGCGAGCATTGTTACATGTATTTTTTAGATAAAGTTCATGGTAATAAATTAGGAAGTGTTATTTATAAAACGAAAAATATGCGTTATCCATTGCAAAGAAATCGTGATGGGTCTTATAAGGTAAAAAGCGGTGAGATGATCCGTGTGTGTATGTCTTCTGACTTTTTTCTTAAAGAAGCCGATGCTTGGAGGGAAGAAGCATGGGATATTATGAGAGAGAGAAAAGATGTTGTTTTCTTTTTGCTTACTAAAAGAGCAGAGCGTATTTTAGAATGTTTGCCCAAAGATTGGGGCGATGGTTGGGAAAATATTTTTTTGAATGTTACTTGTGAAAATCAAAAAAGGGCAGATGAGAGAATTCCTGTTTTACTCAGTATACCTGCTAAACATAAAGGAATTATGTGTGCACCTTTTATTGGGTCAATTTCTATTGAACCTTATTTGCAAACAGGAGAGTTAGAGCAAGTGATTGTAGGTGGAGAAAATTACGATGGTTCTCGTCCTTGTGATTTTTTTTGGGTGCAAAGTTTACGTGAAGAATGTGTTAAGTATAATGTCAAGTTTTGCTTTATTGAAACTGGTACGAAGTTTATGAAAGATGGTAAAATGTATACGTTAAAAGACAAGGAATTGCAAGCACGAATGGCTTATAAATCTAATATGAATTTTGAAGGAAAACGAATCGAATGGAAGTTGTATGATGAGTTTTTAAATCCTATTAAGAAAGAAGAAGTGTATCACCCGTTTTTCTGGAGTAAATGTCATGAGTGTGGTTCTAAGCCAATTTGCAACGGTTGTTCTAGATGTGGAAAATGCGAAATAAAAGAAGAAAAAATATTCTCTTGAAGTATATTTATAAAAGTTTTATTATTTTAATTCTTTTTGGCTAGCAAGTGTATTCTTATGGTGTATGTGGATGTACAAAATTTTTTAGAATAAAAATGAAAATATATCACGAGTTTCATAATATGTGGTAAAATAGAGAAGTACAGAAAGAAGGTTTTATTATGTCAAGAATTATAGATGTTCATGCACGTGAAGTGCTTGATTCTAGAGGTAACCCTACTGTTGAGGTAGAAGTTGCTACAGAAAGTGGAGCTTATGGTAAGGCAATTGTGCCAAGCGGAGCATCTACTGGAGAAAGAGAAGCTTTAGAACTTAGAGATAATGATGAAAGTCGTTATTTAGGAAAAGGTGTTTTAAAAGCTGTAGATAATGTTAATAATGTTTTAAAAGATGTAGTTATTGGTATGGATGTTACTGACCAGGTGAGTATTGATCATGCTTTATGTGAAGCTGATGGTACTAAGGATAAAAGTAAATATGGGGCTAATGCGATTTTAGGTGTTAGTTTAGCAGTTGCTCATGCAGCAGCAGATTATTATGGAATGCCTTTATATCGTTATTTAGGTGGATTTAATACAAAAGTTATGCCTGCGCCAATGATGAATGTATTAAATGGTGGAAGTCATGCAGATAGTTCTGTAGATTTCCAAGAATTTATGATTATGCCAGTTGGAGCAAGTTCTATTCGTGAAGCTATTCGTATGGGTAGTGAAGTATTTCATCATTTGAAAAATGTTTTAAAAGAACAAGGACAAGTAACTGCAGTTGGTGATGAGGGTGGATTTGCACCAAATCTAGAAGATAATGAAGCTCCTTTAAAATGTATTGTAGAAGCCATTAAAAGAGCTGGTTATGAGCCTGGTAAGGATATTTGTATTGCTATGGATGTTGCGGCAAGTGAATTTTATAATAAAGAAACAAAAATGTATGATTTAGTAAAGAGTCATGGTGGAAGTAAGACAACTGATGAAATGATTTCTTGGTATGAAGAATTAGTTAATAAATATCCAATTGTTTCTATTGAAGATGGTTTAGGAGAAAGAGACTGGGATGGTTGGAAAAAACTTACAGAAAAATTAGGTAAAAAAGTTCAACTTGTTGGTGATGATTTGTTCGTTACGAATCCTAGTATTTTAGAAGAAGGTATTTCTAGGGGAATTGCAAATTCTATTTTGATTAAAGTTAATCAAATTGGTACACTTACTGAAACATTTGACGCGATGGAAATGGCAAGAAAAGCAGGATACACTGCAGTTGTTTCTCATCGTTCTGGAGAAACAGAAGATACAACTATTGCTCATATTGCTGTTGCATTTAATGCTGGACAAATTAAAACTGGTTCTTTATCTAGAACAGATCGTATTTGTAAGTATAATGAATTAATGCGCATTGAAGAAGAGCTAGAAGATATTGCTACATATCCAGGAGAAAGTACTTTTTATAACATTAAAAAATAAAGAATAGACGTGAATCTATTCTTTTAGACTGATGGTTATTTTTGCTAACCGTTTGACATCTATTCGGTGATGAGTAGATGTTTTTTTATTCGTTTTTTTCTTTTTCTAGTATAGCATTAATAGGATTTACTTTTTTTAATTTTCGATAAGCTAGTAATGTCATAAAGGTACTTAATAAAATAGCAAATGTAAGTAATATGATTGGAGTTAAAGGGTTCATTATTAAAGCATTTATTGTAAAGAAATATTTTTCTTGGATGTTATTATTTATTATAGATATGATAATTAATAAAGCAATCATTCCTATCACATAAGAAAGTAAACTTACTATAAATGATTCTAAGCGATATATTTTTAAAATGTCTTTGTTGGTTGCTCCTAAGCTTCTTAATATTCCTATTTTCTTTTTACTATAAGTAATAGTTGTTGAAATAAAACTATAAAATAGAATGATTGTGAATAAAGTAAATATTAAGGCTAATATGCTTGTGATTATTTTAATTCCGTAATAGGTAAAGGCGATGGAATCTATTGTCTTTGTATAAATATTACTGAAGAATATGCCGTTTTCTGAAGTATCTTTCATAGGATTTACTACGGCGGTTTTCTTTATAATATCCTTTATTTTTTGGAAGTTATTTTCGTATGCAGTTAGAGTAGTTAGTCTTTTAAAACTTGGAGTGTATTCTTCTAAATAGTCCATACTAATAAAGGAATGGTTTTCTTTGGTTATACCTAGTATGTGTAGTTGGTTTGCTTCATTGACTTCATTAAATTGATTGATGTAAAAACTAAATGTGATATCTTGCCAAGTAGTATATTCTTTTAGATAAGTTTCTAGTAGAGTATTGATTTCTTCCTCTGTTGTACATTTTTGGTATTCTTTTTTAAAAAACTCATCTATTTCTTTTAATTCTTCTATTGAGATGATTAATTCTTCTTTTTTTAAACTGTTTATTGTTGTGAAGCCATCTTTTGTATAAACTTCAATCGGTTCTGAGATAGCTTGATAGGTTAGATAGTTTGATTGAGATGTGTTGTTTGGCTTTAAGAAACTTTGACTTGGTTCATAAAATAATTCTTTGTTGACATCAAACTTGACAATATCTGTAAACCCTTTTACATAGACTGTTTTCTTTAAATAATTGGCTGTTTCATTTTTATAGCTATCTCTTATAAATTTTCCGACTTTTTGAGCGGCTAAATATTTTTCGTTTCTTGTAATACCTACGATGTAAACTGTATTTATTCCGAGCTTGATTGGATGATAGTCGTTTATTAGTTCTTCGTATGATGTAGGTTTATACAGATTATTTTTATTGTCATATACTCCGTAGTTTAATATGTAATCTGCTAAGTATTGGGTAATTACTAGTTCGTAAGGTGTTTTTGGAGATTGTCCTATTAAATTTGTTAATATTACATCTGTTTCTATTTCGATGAATTCTGATATGATACCCCCATTGCTGTTTATGAAGTCTTCTATAATTTGTTCATCGCCATATTCAAAGGTAAGAGGCCAATCGTTTTCATATAATTTAAATGTTTTGTTAAATGTTGTGTCAGGAAATTGTTCTTTGACTTTTTCTGCTTCGTCTTCCGTTATTGCATGCCACTGAAATGTTGAAGATAGCAAATAGTTTTCTTTGTCTTCTACTTTGTATTCATAAGGTTGTAAATGAAAAGTGTATTCTTGGTTTGCTGTTAGGGTATTTAATACTAACTGTTTTGGGTTCATTAATACTGCATTAGCAAGTATTCCAATTAAGATTATTGGAAATGCTAGTAAAATAATTGTTAATAATAATTTTCCTGGTTTTTGCAATATGTTTGTTTTGGCAAAGTTTAAAATAAAAGAAAAAGGTATATGAATGTTTTTTTGATGAAAGGAAGGTGATGGGGTGTCTGTGGTGGGGTTTGTATCACGAATGATGTGACCACTTTCCATTTCGATTATTCTGTCGCCATAGAGAGTTGCAGACTCTATGTCATGCGAAACTATAACTACTAGTATTTCTTTTGATATTTCTTTTAGAATTTCAAAAATTTCTGAACTTGCCTTAGAATCTAAATTTCCAGTTGGTTCATCGGCTAATATCATTTTTGGATTTTTTAGTAAGGCTCTTAAAATAGCTACTTTTTGTTTTTGGCCTCCAGATAGTTCAGAAGGTTTATGATTTTTTAAATTTTCTAATTCTAGTTTTTGAAGATAGTTGTTTTGTAATGTTTCATTTATTTTTTCTCCATTGAATTCTGTAGCTAACGTTATATTTTCTAGGACGGAGTATTCTTCTAATAGATGGAACTCTTGAAAGACGAATCCAACAAATGAGGCACGATAGGCACTTCTTTGTTGGTCTTGCCAATTTGTTATGTTATTTCCTTCTACATAAATTTCACCAGTTGTCGGGGTATCTAAATTTCCTAATAAATTTAGAAACGTAGATTTACCACAGCCACTTTTACCAGTAATGAATACGAGTCCTTTTCTTCCTAATGTTAGACTTATTTCTTCTAGGGCAGTTGTATCTGTACTTTCTTTGGAATGATAGATTTTTGTTACATTTTTAAATTCAATCATAATTTTTCCTCCTAGTTTTTATTGGTATTGATTAATTTTATTGGTTTTAATTTGTTGACATGTTCTAGCATTAGTAGGGTGATACATAGAGCAAGTCCAAGGGAGAGCAGGAGAGTTAAAATTGGGGTATAAATTGAAGTATAAAAAGCTATAGCTTTTGCAGAATAAATGGATGAATACCAATTGTTTAGACATGTAATTAGAATGAACCAACCTGTAAAACTTAGGATGTAAGATAGGAGAGTTATCGTGCTGGTTTCGATAGCAAATATTTTAAATATATCTTTTTTTGACGTTCCAAGAGCTCTTAAAACTCCAATTTCTTTTTTTGAATATCGAACCGTATCATCGACTATGTTTAGTAAAAGGAGAAATGTAAATGCTGTGAAAGCTAGAGCAAGAAATGAAATACCTTTTTTGAGAGTATTATATAATGTTGAGACTTCGTTGGTAATTGAAATCATGTTGGATGATACTTCATAAGGATTTTCTCCGACATTTAGAAATGTAACTTGAAAGTTTAAATTGGATAGTAGTTTTTGGAGGGTGTGAGAATTTTCTTCATGAATAAGAACTCCTGTTTTTCTTTTGCTAGTTGTCATGTATTTTTCTACTAAAGAGGAACTTAGAATATTTTCGTCTGCAATACCGATTATTTTTACAGTTATAGGAATATTTTGGTAGTTCAAAAAATCTTGGAAAAAGAGATTGCATTCTGTTTGATATTGTTTTAAGTAGTTATTCGCCCAAAGTTTTGTTTCTTCTTCTGGACTTAGTGGATTTGCATTTAAGTATTCCTCATAGGCTTCTTTAAATTTGCTATTTCCTAATATTAGAGCATCTATTGTTAAAAGGCTTTCGTTTTCTTGGAGGGTATCTAAAGCAGTAAATGAAAGTTTTTGTTGGTGATCACTTGCTAAAGTAAATTGATTTAAGGTACTTTCTTTTGTTTGATTTAGTTTTACTTCGTTGGTAAATCCTTTTACATAGACGGTACTTGCTTTTTGGATATAGTTTTGGTAAGCCGCATATGTCGTTTCGTCTTCTAAAGACTCTTCGGTGTAAGATGTTTCCTCTTTTAGAATTCCTGATATGTATACTTCGTTATCGCCTAAATAGATGGGATGAGTTTTACTTAATAATTCTTCTTCGTTTTGGGGGATCCAAGAACCATTTTTTTCTTTTATACCATAATTTATGATGTAGTCGGCAAGATATTCATGAATTACTATTTCATTTGACGATGTTGGAATACTTCCGGTTAAATTTGTTAATATTTTAGGGTCTTTTATTTCTACATAAGAGGTAATATTGGGAGTAGTTGGAAATAATTTGGTCGGTTCTTGTGGTGTATTTAAGTAAAATGTTAGAGGAGTTGTAAAGTCGTATAATTCATAAATAGGGTTTGTCGTTCCTGAGTAGATATTTTTTAGATATTGGTCTTCCGCGGTTTGCCATTCTTCTTTCCATTTAGTATTTTGGACATAGTTTATTTTATGAACTTCTATGTTGTAGTTTTCGTTTAAGTTCATTAATTTTATGGCTAGACTTGTACTATTAAAAAGAGAGCTATTTATTAGTAAGATGCAACACAGTAAAGATATAAAGAATAAAATTATTGTTAGAATACATTTTTTGGGATATCGTTTTAAGTTATTCCACGCTAATTTTAGAGCAAAAAGAAATGGTAGATGAGACTCTTTTAAAGTTAGAGTAGTTTTTTCTGGGTTAAGGGTAGGCTTTGTGTCGTTTATGATTTCACCATCTTTTAATTCGATGATACGATCTGCATATTTTTGGGCTGCTTCTAAATCGTGTGTTACAATAATGACAAGTTTTTCTTGGCTAATTTCTTTTAAAATCCCAAAAATTTGTTCACTATTTATTTTATCTAAATTCCCGGTAGGTTCATCCGCTAAAATTATCCGAGGATTTTTTATTAAGGCACGGAGTATCGCGATCCGTTGTTTTTGGCCTCCTGATAGTTCGTTCATTTTTCTTTTGCCTAAATTTGTTAACGACACTTTTTCTAGGTAGGCATCTAGTTCTTTTTCTGATATTTTTTCTTGTTGTAGTTCTTTGGCAAGTCTTATGTTATCGTAAACATTGTAGGCATTTAAAACATGAAATTCTTGAAAGACAAAGCCAACATAGGAATTTCTGTAATTATCTAATTCTTTTTCTGTGAATTCATTTATATTTTTGTTTTCTATTATCATGCTTCCTGAAGTACATGAGTCTAAGGCACCTAGAATATTTAATAATGTTGATTTTCCACAGCCACTTTTACCAGTGATAAAAACCATACCTTTGCTTTCGAAGGTTAAGTTAATGTTTTTTAAGGCTACTACTTGTGGTAAATTTTTTGTTAGATATATTTTTTCTATCTCTTTTAAAACAATCATATAAAACTCCTATTCTTAGTAGTAGTGTAACACAATATTATTGTGAAATAAAGTTGAAAACTAGTAGGTTATACGAAAATATTGAAGATTTTTCTCATTGGAAATATTTTAAATGTGTGGTATAATGTTTATGGAAAGAACTTGTTCTTTCGAACTCAAAAAAGTATAATATGGATTGTTTTATTCATATTATACTTATGGGACATAAAAAGAACTATCTGACTTTCGCTTGTTAGATGTTTCCTAGTCCTAAATGTTTGTTCTAAGAAAGCACCTATTCCCATCTTTGACACTTTTAGAAAAATAGAATTTTATAAATGCCGATAAAATCTGGCTTTTTTTATGATTTTGTTTAT
>CALVOL010000041.1 GCA_944350285.1 uncultured Bacilli bacterium
TTTGTTACAAAAGTCTTTAGACAATCAAACTGAAAAAATAGATAGATTGTTAGAAAGGAATTGCAGATGAAAGAAGCATTAATTAATTTATTGAAAGTGAAGAGTTTAATGACCATCGCTGTAATGATCGTATTTGTTGTTTTGGCTTTGTCTAACAAAATTGATGAAGCTTTAACAGCGAGTGTTATCACAGCAGTAATTACTTATTATTTTACGAAAAATGAGACAAGTAATAGTGAGTCATTAATAACAGAAAAGGAGAGTGAAAAATAATGACTGATAGAGTGATAAATGAAAGCTCAAAAAGAATTACATGCGGATATAATGGGTATCCTGGTCACAAAGGTGTAGATTTGGGTTGGAGACAAGACGAGAACCAAAACAAAGTCTACGCAAATTGTAAGGGTACTGTAGTTGAAATTCAAGATGGGCTAGATAGAGTACCAGGTTCAAGTGGTGTCAAATCATGGGGTAATTATGTATTAATTAAACACCCAAACGGAATGTATAGTAGATATTGTCACATGAAAAAAGGCCTCTTAGTAAAGAAAGACCAAGAAGTAGACGAAAATACTCAACTCGGAATTATTGGAGATTCTGGTAATACTACAGCACGTCATCATCATTTTGAAGTTCAGACTGGATATAGCTCAGATACCAGAATAGATCCAACTCCATATTTGACGAAAGCGATTTATGTAGAACTTGATCCACAACCACAACCAAAACCTGAACCAGCTCCAGCTCCAAGTAATGATTTCAAAGTAGGGGATAAGGTAATTGTGTCAGGTTATGCAACAAGTGATAGCTTAGGTGGTGGTTCAAGAACAGCGGAATATAATGGCACAACTGATACACTTTATATTACAAAGATAACTGATTTAACCAAACCTAGACCTTATCATATTTCTAGAGGTGCTACACTAGGAAATCAAGATCGAGGTTGGGTTGCAAAATCACAGATTAAAAAAGCATAGTATAATAAATCAAGGATAGCTCTTAGCAGTTATCCTCTTTTTTTGTGTTTTTTTCGACAAATAAAGCATATTTTATATGATAAATTAATGCAAAGGAGTTGCGTTTTCATGAAAAAAATAGTAGAATATTTAACCAATCTGTGGTATTCTTTAATTAGAATAGAGGAAGTGGAAGAGGTGGAACATATGATGCCAGAAATGGTTATGCAGGGTATTATAGAAAAGAGTAATACTCTTGAGCAAGGAAATAGTCCAAAGAAGAAAGACTATAAATTGTTAAGGAAAGTGTTAGACTTTTTGGCATGGAATGAATTGAAGTCTAAATCTAAAAACTTCGACTATAGTAAATATATTGAAAAGAATAGAGATATCTGTAATGGAAAACCTATAGTAAAAGGTACAAGAATTGAGCCAATTACAGTATGGAATTATTTTATGTCTATTGAAAAGACCGATGACATAAATATGGATATAATAATAAAAAAGATAAAGGAAGACTATCCTGCTCTTGACGAAGAAAAAATTTTAGTATCATTCCTTTATTGCATAAAGACAAATAGTTTTAAACAATTACTAAAATAATGAAATTATTACTTGATGAAAATGTTCCTATCAATTTAAAAAAAATATTATCTGGAGCAGGGTTTGATGTGGGGCATGTATTGTATGAGAAAAAATGTAAAGGAAAATCTGACATTGAAATATTAGAATATGCATTAAAAAATAAAATGTCTATTGTGTCATTCGATTCGGACTTTTGCACTTTACGGAAAAGAGAACATTATGGAATTATTAAAGTGGATAGTCGCTTAAGAAATAAAGAAGATGCACTTTTAGAACTTTTGAGAATGTATAAAGAAGAAGATATGAAGGATAAATATTTTCAAATTGATAGAGAAAAAGCATTTTTAGAGATAAAAAAATATGCTAGAAAAAGACATTTTTTTAAACAGTATCAAAAGATACCTATCAGATTAGAATGTCTCCAAAAAGCATAGTTTTTTTATTTTAAATAACTCTTCCCAAAAACTTTTATAAACTCCTCTCTAGCCCCAATGAACTCTTCCCAGTACTCTTGCCCCTTTATGTGCCAATGTTCCTGCCAATCCTTGCTTCTATGCATTTCTGCGTGGCATTCATGACATAACGGAATAACAAACCCATACTGCATAGATTTCTGTCTGTTTTTACCAAAGAATATTTCATGAAGATGTTCTTTTTTTCTCTTACAAGTAAAACAGTGATCTAAATTATCAGTAAAAACAGAAAATCTGTTTCTTTCTAACTTCGCCAATTTCGGTGTTTTTTGTCTGATTTTTTTAGATGTATGACAATTTGTCAATTTTGCACTTTTATTGTGCAAAGTACTATTTTTTAAAGTACTATTTGCACTGTTTTTTTGAAATTCAGTGCATTTATATTCTTTATATTTGCAATTGTTACATTCTTTTATATTTACGATTTTCTTTTGTTTTTTACATTCTAAAGTTCTATTTAGTTTTTGTTTTAGATAGATACAATTATTATTCATTTTCAAACACACTCCAAACACATTTTTTTGAAAAGTGTGTTTTTCTGTGTGCTTTAAACTAAAGGCGAAGTGCGATAAATAAAGGCTTTTTGACAATATAGTATTCTATAAAAAGCATTATTTATCTTCTCGCCCAGGACACCATACGAAATATAACGGTTTTTACCGTAAATAAGCCATTTGTTGGCTTTTTTTGTTTGAAATTTTTCTTTCTTTTAATAAAAATAAGTTATATTTTTGACGGTAGGTAACAAATTTTCACTTTATTTTTATAATTTCTTCGTACAATAATTGTGAATTATTCAAATGTGCTTCTTTTGCTCTAGTAGCAAAGGCGTGACGATAATCATGTGGTGTATAATCAAAGCCTAGATTCTTCATGAATTTATCGAAATCAGTTCTTAAAGTATCGTAAATATATTTGTTTAGTAACCTACGAAGCAAAGATATTAGTTAGTTGTGCAAGAGAAGGTAAAATCATAGATCTTGATATTCTTAAATTTTAAAAAAACTAATTTTCTTATATAGAAATTAAGATTTTTTTCTGATAATTTGGTATAATTCGAATAGAAAAATTAATTATTTAGAATAGGAGTTGTGATTTAATGAAAGTTATTAAAAATAAGGATGCTGCTAAGGGAACTAATAGTGATAATTGCAAAACATTAGAATATTCTTTTCAAGATCAAAATATAGATTTGGGAATTGCTACTATAACGAGTAGATATCCAGATGCTGGATATTGTATGAATACTGTTAGTAAAGAATTAATTTATGTACTCGATGGAAATGGCAAATTATATTTTGAAAATGAAGTTGTTGAATATGAAAAAGGTGATGCAATTTTAATTGATTCCAATGAAAAGTATTATTGGGATACTGCTTATTGTGTTGTTTCTATGTCTTGTACTCCTGCGTGGAGTAAAGATCAATATAAAATTGTTTCATAGGAAAACGATTATTGATGATATATTTAGAAAATTTTTTGTTTTAAAATGCTTATTATAATGATCTGCATGTGCATTTATTAGAGAATGATCAAGTTTAGGCTTTCATTCTCTCTTTTTTTACTTTGAGAACTTCATGATTTGTTTAAAAAATTGCTTGATTTATAAAAAAGTACTATACTGCTAAAGCTGTTAATTTATAAAAGATAAAAATTCATTTTCTGGGGCTACATATTGGACCATGTCATCACATTATTTTAAATGAACCGTTTGTCGTAAAAACAACATATTTACTTAGGAAGTAATGATCGAGTTTTAAAAAAGTTTGTGGAAATGTGAAAAATCAAGATTTGTTAAAAGGGTTGTTAGAGGAATCTTTATAAGATGTATTAGCAGTTACAATGATTGATTATTTAAATGTCGAACAAAATGAAGAGAATGTCTATGTACGAAGAAAGACACATGATTTATTATTAGATATCAATATAGGAAGAATCGGTTTAGAGATGAATAGTTAGACTATTTAGAAACTTTGCATTTTTTAGTAACATGTATTTGCATTATACCTTAAAGGGAGAAAATTATAATTATTTAAATTAATTATACATTTTGTCTAGGGATGAAAGAGCCAAACTTTCGAATTTATAAAGTTCGAGATTAAAAATGTTAGGTGAATATCCTATAGAAGAGATAAGTCGTTTGACTGTTTTGACTTTAGAGGAGATCCAAGAAATACAAGTTTAAGGTATTTAAACTAAAATTTGAATTGATAGCTTTATTCGTTTAGAAATGTCACTGTTTCCACATTTAACGTATCCATTACGGAGAGGGAAATTGAGTATTTTACCTCTTCTTTTAATTCTTCGCTGGCTAATCCTTCGTATAAATAATCATTAAAACTTAGAGTTACTTCTTTTTCTAAAATTTCGTAATTTGTGAGTTCTGTAGATGCATTTAAATAGCTCATTAAGTTGGTTTGTTCATTTGGTTTTGATTTTAAACGATCAATGATAATTTCTACTTTATCTTTTTCATTGTTACTTAGTAATGTTACTGGTACATAGTAGGAAATATCTTGATTTTTGGCTATATAGTAAACAGTGGTTTTCGTTGTATTTTTGATATTTTTGACATCATATGTTTTATTAACGCCTATATCTCTTGTTAAAATTGTAGGGAGTTTTATATCTGTATTAGGAACTTTTTCTAATAATTCTCCTTCTACGTATAAAATTACACCATCAATTCCTTCGATTTCTGTTAAGGAATAAATGAGACATTCTATCATTTTTTCAGAAGATTCGGGTGGTATATTTAAAAAGTTTTTATTAAAGTTGATTTTGAGAGCTTTGTCTTGAATGTCAATGCTTAGTATTTCTGTGTCTTTGGGAATTACTGGTGTAAATACAGATGGAATGTATTCACTTTTGGCATGATTGATTGTTAGAATTCCAATAATTTCTTTGGCTAATTCGATGGTGTCTTTATTTTGAACTACTATAGAAGTTCTAGCCACAAAAGAGGAATTATCTAATAAATAAATTGGCCATGTATTTCCTGAATTATAAGATATAGTTACATTTTTAATTTCTTCTTCGGTTTTAGGAAAAGAGAGAGTTATAAAAAATACTAGAAGAGCAAAGGATGTAATAATAAGTTTTCTTTTTGCACATTCTTTTATCACTAAAAATCACCTAATTCATTTTATGTGGGAGAAAGAAAACAAGAACAAAAAAGAAAGTATTTTCGTACTTTCTATATTTTTATTTCTCCTAAGCGGAGTAATTCTACTACGGCACTTGCTCGTCCTTTGACACTTAATTTTTGCATTGTATTGGAAATATGGTTTCTAACTGTTTTTTCACTGATGTTTAATGATAATGCAATTTCTTTGGTGGAATAATTTTGGATGAGTTTTTCAAATATTTCTCTTTCCCGTGTCGTTAATATTTTTTGTTTCACGTTTAATCCTCCTATTTTCATTCTTCTTATAGTATTTTATGAAAAAGGGTGAATTATGTGTTTTTTAAGAAGTTTGGAATTTTACAGTAATATATTTTTGTGTATCAAAAAGTTCTTGAACTGTTTTAATGATATTATTGGCAAGAGTTGTGGAGTGTTCACTGGATGCGATTGTGATACTTATGGTATCATCTTTTATTTTAGCGAAGCTATCTAATTGATAGGTTTCTTTTATTTTTTTCTCAATTTTTTCTTCGTCTGCCTTTTTTTGGTTTAAGGCCATCAAGGAATTGTAGGCATTGTTTTTTTCCTCTGTTGTTGCGGTGGTATCCAATAAAACAGATTGATAATTTTCCATTTGTTCTAAAACAGCTTCATCTTCTTCTACTCGTAAGGAAACAAGTAGTGAACTTTCTTCGATTTCTGCATTTACTGGTGCAGAAGTTGTCGTTGTGGGGTTAGTATCTTCTAAGATACTTGCTAGACTATTGTCATTCATGGTGACATAGTAAATCGATAATACTAAAATTAAACTAAATAAAGTTACGAACCAAACACTTTGCTTATTAATCATTTATATCCTCCTAATCTACTTTAGTCTATGAGGTAGTTGTAAAAATTATTACATAAATATCCGTGAGGTATGTTATAATAAAAATAGCTGAAGAGTGGTGAAGGCATGTATAGTATAACACTTATATTTATGAAGTTTATTTTATTTAGTATGATAGGGTACGTTGTAGAAATGATTACGTGTGCAATTATTGAACATAGATGGACGAATCGTGGTTTTTTGTGTGGGCCAATGATCCCTATTTATGGTATAGGATCTCTTCTTTTGGTATGGTTTTTAAAACCTGTGAAAGATCATTTATTTTTAGTAGTATTACTTGGCATGCTTCTTACCACTTCGATTGAATATATTACCGGATATGTTTTAGAAAAAATCTTTCATAATAAATGGTGGGATTATAGTCGAGAAAAGTTTAATTTACATGGCTATGTTTGTTTAAAGAATGCAATATTATTTGCGATTGGTACTCCAATTATTATTTATATTGTCGATCCTTATATTACGAGTTTTTTATTACAGATAAAAGATAGTTATTTATATGTAATAGCGTTTATCTTATTTATTTTATTTTTATTTGATGTTGTTTATTCCGTATTAGTAGCTTATAATTTAAGGAATCGACTCATCGTGGTAGAGAATTTAAAAAATGAGAAGTTGGCAAGGATTCCTGGAATGTTAGAAACCATTTTAAAAAAGAGAATCAAACATGTTCGTAAATATCCAAAACGTTTATTAAAAGCTTTTCCAAATATTGTGACTAGCAAGGAAAAAGAATTTGATTTAATGAAGAAAATCGCTTTGAAAGAAAAAGAGAAAAAGAAAGAACAAAAGGGAAAGAAAAAGAATTCTAGAAGCAAAAAATAATTTTGTTTCTTTTTTTGTTCTTTTTTTGTTACATTTTTTAGGAAAGTGTTGAAAGCTCCGTAATAATGTTATTAGGAGGATGAAAAAGCATGAAAGTAAAGTTGCAACGAGATTTTAAAGATTGTGGAGTTACTTGTCTTTCTTATCTTATTGCTCATTATGGTGGATATGTTCCAATAGAGCAATTAAGAGAGGATACGCATACTACGCAAGAAGGGGTTAGTGCTTATGATTTAGTTGAAACTTTAAAGAAGTATCATTTTGATTCTTTTGGTGTTCGTATTTCTTATGAGGATTTACTTGTTTTTCATTTTCCGGCTATTGCTCATGTTGTGTTAGAGGAAGGAATCGAGCATTTTGTCATTATTACTAAAGCAACTAGTCGTACCGTGTTGTTAATGGATCCGGCTGCAGGTAAGAGAAAACTTACCAAATTAGAATTTTTAGAAATATGGGATGGAATTTTACTTACGGCTGTTCCTAATCAATTGATTCCAAAATTACAAAAGGAAAAAGGGGTTTTAAGTATATTATTTGAAATTGTCATGCAAGAGAAAAAGCTTTTTTTTAAACTGATATTTTTTCAATTTTTTGTAGCAATTTTAACCATTTTAACTAGTTTTTATTTAAAAATTGGTGTAGAGGCTTTTCTTCCTTTTGATTTAAAGCCATTTTGGTTACTTTCTAGTGTTTTTTTTGCCTTCTATATTATTCGCTTTTTTCTTCTTTTTGGAACAGAATCCATGAAAAATTATTTTCGAAAAGATGTTGAAATTTTATATATGGAACGCTTTTTATGTCATTTGTTTCATCTTTCACTGCCAAGATTTTCTTCTTATCATACAGGTGAGGTTTTAACAAGAATTGAAGAGGCAGAAGAAATTCAAGAACTTTTTTTAGATGTGTGTGTGACTTTTTTCTTGCAACTTCTTTTAGGAATTAGTACTATCGTTTTTTTGTATTTTTTAGAGTCGACTTTAATGATTATTCTATCGGTTGGCATTGTGGTTTATATTCTGATTGGACTTTTTTTTGCTAAGTATTTGTACAAAATTGTGTTACAACGACTTGAAATAGATACGAAGTGGCGAATGCAACTGGTGCAGTCTGTGCAAATGTATGCTACAACTAAACATTTAAATCGTGTGATGGGAGAAATCAAATGCATGGAAGATCATTTGGGAGAAACGGTTTTAAAAAAATTACATCTTTCTCAGAAAGTTGTATTGTTACAAAGTATGAAAGAGTACTATCTAGAGATTTTGTTTTTTGGAATTAGTGTATATGGTCTATATCAAATTTTGCTCGGGCAACTCCAGTTGATTGATTTTGTGACTTTTCAAAATTTATATTTGTATTTTGTTAGCCCGTTTAAGAATTTAGTGGATACTCTTCCAAAATTTTGTTATATGAAAGGAATTTTGGAGAAGATCAGTGAATATTTGCAAATTAAAGAAGAAGTTGTAACAGAAAACGAGGAATCTATTCGTTTCTCTTCTATAGAATTTCAAAATGTTAGTTATAAATATCATGGAGTGCAAGTTGTTTTTGATCATTTTTCTTATAAGACGACTAAAAAGCATTTGTTTGTTAAAGGTGTTTCTGGTTCGGGAAAGAGTACACTGTGTCGTTTCTTGATTCGAGAGATTTTCATTGATGAGGGAAAGATTTTGTTAAATGGAAAAAATCTTTATGATTATTCTTTAGGATGTGTGCGAAAAAATATTGTTTATTTAGGGCAAAAAGAAACTTTATTTTCGGGAACCATTCGCGAAAATATTTTGTTGGATCAAACTGTTTCTCCAGAGAGATTGGATGAGGTTTGCAAGGTTTGCCAGTTGGAAAGAGTTGTTGAAAAAAAGCCTTTACGGTACGAATCTACGATTGATGAATCCACTTTATCTGGAGGTGAAAAACAAAGAATTATGTTAGCGCGAACTCTTTTATGTGATGCTAGTCTTTATCTTTTAGATGAAGTGTTAAGTGAAGTGGATGCGGATTCTGAGAAAGAGATTATTAAAGCGATGCGTGCTTTTTTGAAAGATAAGATGATTTTATATATTAGTCATCGTAATCATACACGATTATTTCAGGAGGTCATTGATGTCGGAAAAAGTGAAATATAATTTATCGGTTGTCAAAGCTCAAAAATATCAGGATCATTTTTTATGGTTTTTTCTGGGATGTTTTGTGATTCTTTGTCTTGTATTGTTTTTCTTTTTTCTTGCAGATATATCTAGTTATACTGGTATTTATTCCTGTAATACAAATATTTGTCAAATTGATACGGTTATTGATTTAAATACTATGTATGATTTAGAGACAAATTGGAAAATTTTGATTGATGGTACTTTAGATGATTTGAATATTATTCAGTTTGGGGAGTTTGTGGAACAGGGGGCAAGTGTTGGTCAAGAGGTATCATTGCGTGTTTCTAAACAAGATTATTTTAACTCGCAAACGGTTTCTTTTCGGATCATCAAAAGCAAAAAGAATTTTTGGCAAATATTTTTAGATATTTTGAAAGGAGGTGATGCATAATTGATTCCAAAACAAGAACTCCGGACAATCAAAGGAGGTGGATGGGTACAAGTTGCAGGTATTATTGGTGGAGTTATGACATTTTTATTTGGAATTATTGATGGAATAATGAGACCGTTTTCTTGTCAAGATTAGAAAGGAGGATATCGTGAAATTACAAAGAAAAGAGTTGATGGCAATTCAAGGAGGTACGAGTATTAGTGCTAGTCTCATTAGTGCCATTATTGATGGATTGGAATTTATTTATGGGCTTGGTCAATCTGTGGGATCGGCTATTGCTCGTGCTTTTCGTAAAACATATTGTTAGGCAAGGATATTTTCCTTGTCTTTTTTAACCGTTGGTTTGTTTTGGATTTTGGGTATAATGGGATTATAAAGAAAGATTTTTGCATTTTACAAATTTAAAACCCCGTTTCTCTTCATTGGAAACGAAGCTTTTTTAATGTTCTGTTAAATATAGATCATAGTATTCATCATAAGTAATGCCTAGTTCATGTACTTTAGTAGCATGTTCTATGCCAATATATCTTAAGTGCCAAGGTTCTTCTTTATAGCCAGTGATTCTGCTATTTCCTTTCGGATATCTGATGATGAATCCATATTTATAGGAGTTGTTTAACATCCATTCATAATCGCTGTCTGTAAGATTTGACCAATGAGAGCTACTTCTGACATCTAAAGCTAGTCCCGTTTGATGTTCTGAATGTCCTGGCCTCGCTGAATATGTATCGACTTCTTCTTGGGAATCTGTTTGTAAGTATTTATTGTATAAACCTTGTTGATATTCATAAGAACGATAGGTACTATAAGGAATAATTATGACGTTATCTAGTTTTGCTGCGGCAAGTAAATTTTCAAAATCGTCGACGGCATCATCCTTGATTTGTAAATTTGGAAAACTCGGAATTTCCACTAGATCATTTGGTACATAATCGGATGGTAGTGCATGAAACTTATTTACTAATACTATTACACTGCTAGGTTCTACAATGGTTTCTATATTGCTATAGAAGTCGGTATCCAAATTTAAATTCACTTCTGTGACAGCTTGTTTCATCTCTATGCCTCCACTTGCTTGATACGTAAGATAACGGTCTATCTTGTCAAAGTCAAAGTTGGATATTTGATAAAATTCTGATAAATCTACTTTATTATTCGTTAATATTTTGGCAATATTTTTATTGCTCATATATTCGTAAATTTGATTAATTTCATCGGCACTGTAACCTTTTTCTAGTAATGTGTTTGCTTCATTTGTGAAGTTTTCTTTGTTTACTATTTGAATTCCTTGTTCTATTAGTTTTTGTTCTTCTGTGAGACTTACTGGTTCTTCTTTTGGTTGAAGGAGTAGGAATAAAGAGATTATAACTCCCAGTAGAATAAGTATTAGTATTCCTAGAATGATTAAATTTTTTTTGATTTTCTTTTTCTTCATGTTTATCACCTATCAAAATTATATGTCATTTTTAAGAATAAAAAAAGAGAGTTCACATAATTTTTTACTAGAGGTGTACAATGAAAAAGATTTTTTTGAGTTTGTGTTTGTTTTTTATATGTATGGGTGTGGTTTCGGCAGAGACAGTTGATTATGCTCCCAATAGTAAAAGTGCTATTTTAATTGATGCTGCTACAAATACCGTGTTGTTTGAAAAGAATGCGGATGAGAAACTTGCGCCTGCTTCGATGACAAAGATTATGAGTATGCTTTTAATTATGGAAGCGATTGATCGAGGAGATATTTCGTTAAGTGATGAGGTAACGATTAGTGAAAATGCGGCTTCTATGGGCGGTAGTCAAGTTTTCTTGCAGACTGGTGAAGTTTATAAAGTGGAAGAACTTTTGAAAGGAATTGCTATTGCTTCCGGTAATGATGCAGTCGTGGCAATGGCTGAGTATGTTGCGGGAAGTACAGAAGAATTTGTTGGTTTAATGAATCAAAGGGCTCAAGAACTTGGACTTGCTAATACTATTTTTAAAAATCCCCATGGTCTTGATGCTGAGGGACATTATTCTAGTGCCCGAGATATGGCTGTGATCGCAAGTGAACTTATTAAACACGAAAAAATATTACAATTTACTAGTATTTATGAAGATTATTTAAAGAAAAATGATGGTTCTAGCATTTGGCTCGTGAATACTAATAAACTTGTTCGCTTTTATGATGGGGTTGATGGATTAAAAACAGGATTTACGGAGACAGCTGGGTATTGTCTTACAGCAACAGCCAAAAAAAATAATACGCGATTTATATCGGTAGTTATGGGTGCTCCTACGAGTGATGTTAGAAGCAGCGATACGACATCATTATTAAATTATGGATTTAATAGTTATCAGTTGCAAGTCATTTTGGGTTCTGCTGATTCGCTTGGCAAAAAACGTGTGGAAAATGGAATTGTAGAAACTGTTGATTTGGTATTAACAAAAGATTATGTAAAATTATTAAGACAAAATGAGGCTATTCCTAACTATTCTTATAATATTAAAGTAGATAAATTGGTAGCACCAGTTAAAAAAGGAGAAGTTGTAGGAAACTTAGATGTGGTTGATGAAAATGGTGAAGTAGTTGATACTTTAGAGGTAACAGTTTCCGAGGATATTTCAAAAGCTAATTTGTGGCAATCGTTTGTGAAAAATTTAAAACATATTACATCTGGAAGAAATATTATAAAATAAGTGTCAAATTTTGTGAAAAAAATTTCGGCACTTCTTTTTTTCGTTTATACTTAAATAAAGGTGACGACATGCAAAGAAGAAAAAAATTAAAATTAAAGAAAGCTGTTTTATTTAAGTCTTTTGCTTTTTTAGTAGGACTTTTTAGTTTGATAGTATTTATTCAATTTTTAAGATTGGGATTACTACCTTGGAAGTATCTTATTTTAATTTT
>CALVOL010000042.1 GCA_944350285.1 uncultured Bacilli bacterium
TCTGTTGTGATGTTTAAATTCGTTTCATTTCCATCATTTTGATTATTCACTGCAAAGTAGGCTAGTGACACTCCTATCCCTACTACTAAAGTACAAATTAGAATTACTAAAACTATTATTTTCTTATTCATCGTATTCACTCTTCCTATAAACTCAACTCAAATGGATCCAAAGACGTTCCTGTTCCCCCACTAATTCTTACATTAGAGGTTAGATATAAAGCAGGAGAAACTGCATGGCCCGTGCTGCCCGCAAAGTCATAATCCACGTACCCGTTACTGCCCACAGCGAACACGGCGTACGAGCTACTGGAAGTCGGGGTTAAGGTCCATTGAGAAGTTTCGGTTTTATATAGCCAGTCATTAGTATAACAATCGCTATATCTATACCAGTAATATAATTCTGTAGCTAAACAAGCATTTCTGTCTATATTACTTCCTCCACTTGTCGCATATCCATAATCACTTGGATATATTAATCCTATTTGTCCTGTCCATTTGGTTGGTCTTCCACTATGTACTGTTGTTCCCCTTTCAGAGGTATAAAATGTGGATGTTGGATTAGAAGTTGAAGATACTCCTCCTAAATTCCATACGACATTACTTATCATAGACTTTGCTTCACTTATTAAACCACTAGAACTAAAATCACATGCTGTTGTAGCTCCATTTTGTCCATATGGACAATTCCCACTTGTTCGATTGTAGTAAGCTCCTTCATTTAACACTTGTTGAAGAGTACTATCACCCCAATCATTAGAGCCTAAACTACTTGTAGATGAGCCTGTTCCACTTGCTTTATTATCCCAAGTATATGTTCCTATTGGTTCCGATCTAATAATTTTTAATCTTGTTTCTTTATTTCCGGCACCATCTTCTATGTTATTCATGACTCCAATAATACGCCATAACTCATCATTAAACCAAACATAATTATTTGGATCGGCTCCTATATATCTTAAGTTGTTATCTGCAGTTTCATCATAAACTAGTTCATCGCTTTTCTCTGAATTTTCAACTATACAATTGGCTGCTGTATCATTACATGCTATGATGGATTCACTAAAACTCATCTTTTCGTTTATAATTCTTACACTGATGGTTCCAGAAAAACTAAGTCCTTGTTGACTATCTTGATTGCCGTTGTTCTTATAATGATATACCAAATAATAAGTTGTTTTTTCAAGTGTTGTCACATCAAAATCTGCTTGTTCTAATATGATTTGAGAGTTATTTGTAAGTGTTCCTTGATATACTAACTCAGGTTCTCCTGTAATATTTAAACTATCTTCTTGATAAATAGTCTCATTCTCTAATGTTGGATCCGCTACATCTACTGTAACGTTATTATTAATTGGATCAGTTGTTTTATATAAACTGATTTCTATATCTGTTCCAAATTCACTCGGTAATACTCCTGCTAAATCTATTTCATAAATTCCTATACCATTATCTGAATTCTTTTCGATGGTAAATTCTTGGATTCCCATTTGTCCTGGTAATAGATCATACGATGTAAATACTTTGGTTCCTGTCCAAAGAATACTTCCTAATCGTTCTGTGGTAACATTTAAGTTTGCTTCATTTCCATCATTTTGATTATTCACTGCAAAGTAGGCTAGTGACACCCCTATTCCTACTACTAAGGTGCAAATTAAAATTATTAAAATCGTTATTTTTTTGTTCATATGACTACAGGCTCCTTCTATTTTTAATATGTTCTTTTATTCTATAAACCCTACATATTATCTATAAGAATTTTAACACAATTCGCACATTATCTCAATGTTCATTTTTTGAAGGTGATCTTTAAAAAAAATCACAACCTATATTCAGATTGTGATCTATCCTGCTTTCATTAAATTTTTAATATTTTTAATAACTTTCTTTTCTATTCTCGAAATATAAGATTGACTAATTCCTAAAATATCAGCCACTTCTTTTTGTGTAAAACTATCGGTATTATTAAGTCCATATCTTAAAATCATAATTTGTTTTTCACGATTTCCTAATTTATTAATTTCTTTAGAAATAAAGTTTCGTTCTACACTCTTTTCATATTCATTACTTACTAAATCTATTTCTGTACCCAAAACATCTTCTAAGTGAAGCTCATTTCCTTCATTATCATAATTCAAACTATCCTCCAAAGATATTTCTTTTTTTCGTTTTTTATTCTTTCTCAAAAACATCAGTATTTCATTAGCAATACAACGTGATGCATAAGTAGCCAACTTAATATTCTTATCTAATTTATAAGTATTAATTCCTTTAATTAAACCAATAGAACCAATACTTACCAAATCTTCCATATCATATCCCGTATTTTCATACTTCTTTGCTAAAAACACTACTAATCTTAAATTATGTTCAATTAACTTATTTTTCGCATCAACATCTCCTTGCTGAGCCTTTATAATACATTCTCTTTCTTCTTCTCCACTTAATGGTGGAGGTAGTTTATCACTACTTCCAATAAAAAAACACTCATTATACTTTTTCTTAAACCAAGCTATTATTTTTGCAATCATAGAATCTCCTCCGTACAAAAAAAATTCAAAATACAGTCTACACCATCTCTTAATAATTCTCCTTCACTAATTCCAACCAAATAGTTCTTGCTACTCTTTCCATTGATTTCCAAAGAATCGATTTTAAAACATTTCATAAGGCCATGACAGTTTAACGCATCATATGGCACATAGATAATTTGTTTTCCAACATTTTTAGGAATTTTTTTCTCATTCACAATCACTATTTTTTTCTTAGTAATAGGATCAACTAATTTATTTCCTGTATCCAAATATGAATTCACTTCGATACTACGACCATTCAAAAAATGAATGACTGCTTTATAATACTGTTCATAGTGAACTACACTCTTACGTTGTTTCACATAAATATATAACATAACGGGTGAAAATATGACTAAAAAAATATAATTCACAGAAATACTTTCATAAGAAAATACGAGTTCATAATGACTTTCTGCAAAAGTTAAATTCAAAAAATATAAAAATCCTCCAAGAACGGTACTAGTCATATAAAAATAACTAAGATTTTGAATCACATATTTTTTATCCTTAATTCCAAAGGTAATCGTACACATAATAATACTTAATATTATTTTTAAAAGAAAAAGGAATATACTAGAAATAGATAGAAATAGAGTAAATATTGTAAGGGAACCAACAAAGGCTCCCAAAAAAATTCGTTTTAATGACGCATTTCTTTTTAATGTATTATTCACTGTCAAAAGCAAAAGAAAATCAAAAAACAAATTCAGAAAAAACACCAAATCTATATAGACTGTCATATTTTCACCAGCATCATTATATAAAAAAAACGACTCCTTTTTTGTCGTTTTTAGTCACTATTAAAAGTAATAGAATATTTACTTGGTCCCTTAATACATTTTCCAGTAATATCAAACTTTGATGCATGACAAGGACACTCCCAAGTTTTTTCTATAGGATTAAATAACAACGTACATCCCATATGAGGACACCTTCTTAAAACAGTATATGTTTTCTTACCATCATGATAAACAGCAACTTCTTTTCCATCAATCTTCAAAAACTCCATATCAAGAAAATCATGATGATATAATTTACTTCGAATAAAACTATATGTATTATCAAAAGTATTCTCTAAATAAGGAAGTATTTTAGCCCCAAAGTTTTTGCGATGTAAAGAAAACAAAGCAGCATATGAATTCTCACGCATTAAAATCAAATCACTAATAATATGTGCGCTTAAAGTACCATTCGTCATTCCCCATGTATTATAACCCGTAGCTAAATACATTTGAGGTTGCAAAACTCCAGAAAGTGGCATCATATCAAAAGTCATCACATCTTCGTTACTCCATAAAAAGTCTGGCTGATTTCTTGCTAAATAATTAAAATTCTGCATAATATCCCAAGACTTACGAATTCTATGACTACCCATCAAAGTAATTTGATAAATTTTCTCATCTTCCAAAAAACGCTCAGAAATAATATTTGGTGTTGTAGTAATAAAAGTAGTATGCGGATTAATTCTCACATGGTTCGCCGCAACATAAGACTTTTCTAGATACGTTTTTAAAGGAAACAAATAAGGAAGCAAAAAATACGGATAATGACAAGCAAGTACAACATGAGTTGCTTTAATAGAAAACCCATTTTCTGTCTCGGCAACATATCCATTCTCTTCTTTAATAAGATTTACAATATTAGTTCCTTCATAAAATTCTACACCAGAATGCTTACAAACACTGACCAAATGTTGCAAATATTTTAAAGGATGAAACACATATGTATCAAACACTTTTAACTCTGCCCCATGAGCTTGTAGCTCAAAGTTTGCTTTTACATCACAGCGTTTTAAGAATTCATATTCCTTTTTTAATTCTTCTACTTGATTTGTAGTAATAACACTCGATGTAACATTTTCCAAATCACAATCAATACGTTCTTCTTGAATAATCGATACAAGTTTTCGAATTGCTTCTTGTTGACTCTCTAGATACTTTCTTGCTACAGAAAAAGAATACATCTTTTCTAATTTCGAATAAACGATCCCCTGTAAATAATTGATTTTCCCTGTTGTTTTAGAAGTAACACCGTGCATCAATTGATTTCTCTCAGCAACTAAAACTTGAAATCCTTTATCTTTTAAAAAGTAAGCAGTAGAAATTCCAGTAATACCACCACCTACAATTAACACATCAATCCTTTTATTTCCACGTAATTTCTTTTCTTTTACAAAATCCATATTTTCTAACCAAAGACTATACTTCTTCATAAGACTCACCCAAAAATAGTATGATCCCTTTCAAAAAAGAAATACATGAATTAAAGTATAATCAAATTACAAAAGCAAAATAAAAGAAGAGATCTCCTCTTCTAAGTAGTCTTCACTACAAATGGTTCATTTTGAGTACCAATACCTCCTGCAATTTCAACATCAGAATTAAGATTTATGACTGGCATCACTGAAGCTTCGTAATCCAACCAACGATTATATAAGTCACCTGTTTCATATAATGCAAATACTCCTCCGGTTATAGTTGGAGATATTGTCCAATAAGTGTGGTTATTGTATGGATAAGCTAATTTGTTTAATGAATTATTTTTATAACCCGCCATCATTAGTTCATCAACAGTAATTAGTCCGATTGGATATGTTAAAGCTAGGTTGCCATCTATATTATTTACGGTAAATAAGTCATTTTTTGCATTTGGGCAAACTAGACTTGGCTTGGAATTTGTATAATATCTGTCATAAGCAGCATAATATGTGGTTTTATCAGTTTGGACTCCGTTTCCATTATTACTTCTTGTAGCAAGTGTTCGATCATTACAGAATCCTAAATCTGCTATGTAATTTGCATACTCACTTAAATTTGTACTATACCAACTATCTAAATAAGATTTAATCGTAGAATGGTTTGTATTTGCATTGACTTCGTCCGATGTCGTCCCATTTATATCTCCATACATATATCCTACATATAATGGTAAGTTTCTTGTGCTATTAAATTTACTTGTGCCTATTTGAGTAGACTCACCTGTTGCATCTTTCGTAGTTCCAGCATACAGAAGTCGGATACTTCCATCTCCATTAATTCTGATAATTCTCCAGTAGTATCCAGCAAATTGAACGTAATTGTTATTCACACTTCCTCGATAGTAATAACTTGTTCCATAGTCGTCTTGCATATCATATAATCCTTTATCTGATTTATCACTTTCTAATTCTGTTTGATTATAGATTCTACTTCTTGTAAATGAATATCTCGTGGCTGGATAGCTTGTTCCATCTAAACCTGTTACGGTAGCTGAAGCACTTCCCGTATAACCACTTATTTGATACATTGTTGTGCAATTCGTAGTGTTATATGGTAATAATCGATTGGTTGCGGTTACATTGGTTCCTGCACTACAAATATAATAATCCTGACTAGAAAAATCTATGGTGGTTGGATCCTGATATATCATTTCAGATAAATAATATCTACCTTCTTCTGCATCAAAAGCATAGCTTGTGGCAAATCCTACTCTTACATTAGATTCTGTTAAATTAGCAGCCCAATCCTCATTACTTCCTACATCTTCTACTCTTGGCATTGTGAAGGATACGGTAGCATTATCCATTTGACTTGTTTCTTGCCATTCAATAATCGGTGCAGTTTTGGTGAAGTCTGGTGCCTGTTTACTATTAATTTTATCGATGGCGGTTTGAATATCTGTCACTTGATATTCATTGGCAAGAATTGCATCATGTAGTGTGGTAATTCCATTCTCTACTGGACTATAAGTACTTGGACTTGCTGTGATGGTAATCTTGGCACTTAATGTTTTGCCAATTGCTTCTGTTGTAGTTTGATCTACGTCACTATCAATCCAGAGTCTTAAAGTATAATCTTCTGAGTCACCGTTTCCTAAAGAACCTTTTGCTAGTATTCTTGCTTCTGTAGTGTCTTTGTTAACATATTCTGTACTTTCTTCATATTCATTTAGATTTTGAATTGCTTCATTATTGATCATTGCTCTTATATACTTTGTTGGTAATGTAGATGTTTCTGTCATTTCTAATTGTACAATGTAACTTGCAAACATATCACAGGTATTGGTGATTGTAAAAGAATAAGGTGTTAGAGCTTTTCCTTCTTCATCATACATAGGATATGCATTTTGTAAATTGATTAAGTTTTCTTCTTTAGTTAATTCTAGATTTAAACAGCCTGTGGCTATTCTATTGGTTCCTGATTGTGATACCGTTAATCGCCATACGGCATAAGAGATGCCAATGATACTACAAACTATAATAAGTATTCCTAGGATTATTAACAACTTTTTCCTTGGTTGTTTAAATAACCCCCCCCCCTAAATTTTTTTCAAAAAATTGTTTCATATCTTTTAACTCCTATCTTTTTCTATATTTAGTCTACTATATTTTTCTTTTAATTTCAATCTTGTTTCAACAAAAACAAAAAAAGTAGCATATTTGCTACCTTAATAATTATCTTTACTTCTTAAAAATGCTGGAATATCAAATTCTGTTGTATCATCCTCATCTGGTGTTCTCTTTGGTAAAACATCATCATGACTATCATCTTCATCTTTACCATCAAAACCAGTAGCGATAACAGTTACAATAACTTCATCTGTTAAATTAGAATTTGGAATAGCACCAAAAATAATATTAATATCACTATTTGCAGCTTCTCTAACTGTTTCTACAGCATCTTCAATTTCAAATAAAGTTAAACTGTCACCACCAGTAATATTGATTATCGCGTCAGTAGCACCATCAATGGTTGTCTCAAGTAAAGCACTAGAAACAGCTTGACGTGCAGCTTCCACAGCTCTATTCTCACCAATACCCATACCGATACCGATTAATGCAGTACCACTCTTTTCCATAACTGTCTTAATATCAGCAAAGTCTAGATTAACGATACCAGTAACAGCAATCAAATCTGAAATAGATTGAACACCACGGTGTAACACATTATCTACTTCTTTAAATGCATCTTGGAACGTTGTTGTTTTATCAATGATATCACGAAGTCTATCATTTGGAATAATAATCAATGTATCAACATGTTTCTTTAATTCTTCTAATCCAACTAAAGCATGTTCCATTCTTCTTTTACCTTCAAAACGGAATGGCTTTGTTACAATACCAACTGTTAAAGCTCCAGACTCTTGAGCAATCTCGGCAATAATTGGAGCAGCACCTGTACCAGTACCTCCACCAAGACCACAAGCCACAAAGACCATATCAGCACCCTTAACAGCTTCCTCGATTTCTTTCTTAGACTCTAATGCAGCTTCTCGACCAACCTCAGGATTTGATCCTGCTCCACGTCCTCCTGTAATCGAAGCACCGATTTGAATCTTATTTTGAGCTTTACTAGCATTAAGCACTTGTAAGTCAGTATTAACCACATAGAATTCAACACCTTGTACGCCTTCTTCAATCATTCGGTTGACCGCATTATTCCCGCCGCCTCCGACACCAAAGACTTTTATTTTCGCAATTGGATCTATTTTTAAATTTCCATCCATTGTACACCCTCCTTAATTATCAAAAAAGTAGCCAAATAATTTTCCTAAAACCGAATTTTCTCCAAAACTAAGTTTCTTAGGTACACTACTAAGCTCTTCTATTTCACTTTCTGAAAAAATGGAAAATTCTTGATTCCTTAACTTCAATTTTTCTTCATAATATTTAATAAAACCTACACAAGCAGAGTAGATATTGCTTCGCACTCCAATTTCATTTGTTTGTCCTATTTTTGCGTTATGACCAAAAACTTCTTCTAACAAGATACTAAAATTAGCCATTTCGCTTACTCCGCCTGTTATCATTATATAATGAATTTCCTTTTTTGTTAAGAGATTTATTTGTTTTTTTGCCAATTTTAATATTTCTTCTAACCTAGAAGACACTACTTCGGTCGCTTCATACTCACTAATAGAAATCTCTTCTCCTGTTTTTGTCGTATATTTTTTCTTAATACTAGCACTTACTCCTCTTTTATGTGCAGAAGCAAGTGTCATTTTCACATCTTTTGCTTCCCGCAATGGAATTTTAAAAATATAAGCTAAATCCGTTTCCATATGGTAAGAACCTACATCAAGAGTTTCTGTATTCGTAAGAAGCCCCTTATTAAAAATAGATACGGTTGTCGTCTGATATCCAATATTAATAATACACCCGACCGTTTCCTTCATCATTCCTTTTTGAAATTCTGAATAATCTCCAATAGAAGAAAGAGAAAAATCAATGACTTGTACCCCTATCTTCTCTAAACATTTTACCAAAGTATAAACATTTTTACGTGGAATAGTCACAACCAAAGATTTTACGGTAAGTTTCACTGCTTCAATTCCCACCGGATTATCCACAGTTCTCTCATCATCAATAATATAACTAGTCGGCTTAATACTTACAATCTCCCGATCATTACTAATTCGATTATAAGTACATCCTTGCATCGCATGAATGAGGTCAGATTGTCTTATCATATGTTCGTCATTTGTAATCGTCGTTGACCCTTCTCCTAAGAAAAACTCACTATTCTCACTCGGTACAACAGCAAGAACCTTATCAATCTTCAAGCCAATAATATTCTCACATTTTAAAAATACTTCTTGCAACTTAGGAAGCAAGACCTCAGGATTAACAATAAAGCCTTTTTTCACTCCAAGAGACTCCACATGTGCCGAAGCCAAAATGTTCATTCGATTATTATGAGTGACTTCAGCTACCACAAGCTTAATTAAATCAGACCCAACATCGATACTTGCAAATATCTTTCTCATTTAGTATCACCCTAATTTCATAAAATGATTATACCGAAAATTAAAAAAAAATACAATATTAAGCCAAAAAGTTCCAAAAAAAGAAAGGTTTCTCCCCTTTCTCAAATCACTCGATGACTTCCAATATTTCTTTTTAAGATTTCTAACGCGTTTTCATGCCGCTTACTACCCCACATACAAGCTGTATAATCTTTTAAAACATAAACATCATAATCATGTTCAAAGAAATCAAAAGCTGTTTTTAATACACAACATTCCGTATCAATACCACATAAATAAATTTTATCAATCTGATTTTCTTTCACAAAATTTTGAAATTCCAAATTATAACAAGTATAAATCTCTTTATCAAACACTTTATGTTCTCCACTAGGTAAAACCAATTCTTTATCTTCCCCAATAGCCCCTCTAAAATCAAGTTCTCTAACAAACCTACTATTCTCTGTATTAAGAAACCGGGTAAAAGCCACCATATCATAAAGAGATGCATCTATCAAACTCTGAATTTTAGAAACAACAAATTCCGTATTCTCATTAATAAAAGTTTTTTGAACATCAATCACTAATAATAACGTTTTCATATACCTTTAACCACCTTTTTTCTAACATCAAATCGATAAATTGCCACGACTGTCATCACAAGTTCAATCACGGTTGAAATAAGTCCTGTAATTGCAAACACACAGATGTTATAAATAATATACAAAAAGCAAGAAAAAGTTTCAACAATTCTCACAACTTTTAAATTACCAATCCATAAAGCAATACTATACGATATAACAGCAAGAACTGGTAATAAACTAATCCAGCCTTGATATGAAAAATAAGAAAGAAACAGCATAACTCCAACCACAATAAATAGATAATAAACTGGCGGGCGCCTACTTTCGTAACGGCGAAAAATAAAATTTCTAAAAACGCATGCAACATTCATAAAACAACCACTAAAAGCATTTAAAAATAAATATTGCAAAGCATAAAACAAACTAGATAAAATTTGATATTTTAATAATATCTTCTTATTATTTTGCTGAAAACTAAAACACAAAAGAATTAAAGCAACTCCTCCAAAAATTTGTGCTATCCAAAACCACATAATAAAACACCTTTCCTTTTTAAATGCTAATTTGAAAATGATCTTCCGGAATAATCAAATTAGAAATAGAATGCTCTTTTGCATAAGCCCTAGTACTATCTCTCATATGCGTAGCAACAATTTTTTTGTCAGGATATTTTTCACAAAAATACTTAATATCCAAAAATCCCATATGGGATGCATCCCCTTTTCCAAGAATACTCATATCCAAAATAGCAATATCAGAATTTCTTACCAAAAAATCAACAGTTTCACAATAAGAAGTATCTCCTGAAAAAGCTATTCTTTTACCATTTTTTTGCATAAGATATCCAAAAGAATAAGGCAAAGTACCATGAGAAACAAATTTCATATTCACATCAAATCCATCTATTGAAAAAGACCCTTCATAATCAAATTCTATAAACTTAACCGAAATAATTTTCATAATTTTCTCAAAATCACCAGGAAAACCAACATCAAAAAGAAGTTTTACTTTTTCTAAAGTACCTTTTGGACAAATGATTTGTAAAAGCTTTGTATCCTTTGCATAATACTTTTCAAATAACAAAAATAGTAAATCAAAAAAATGGTCTCCATGTAAATGCGTAATAAAAACTGTATCAATGTCCAAAACAGAAAATCCTAAATGTTTCATATATTTTATAATCCCGTTTGGCACATCAATAAGAATATGTCCATCAATCATAGTACATGCACTCATATTTTTAGCGCCAATCGAACCACTTCCTAAAATATCTATTTTCATTTCTACCCTCTTTTCTATACTCTCCTTTTTACCATTATACAAAGGAACATAAAAATTAACAAGCTTTTCAAATATTATGATAAAATAAACAAAAGGTGATGAACAATGAAAGAAAAAATAGATTTACATATCCATACATGTTGCTCAGATGGAGAAAAAGACCCGAACAGTATTATTGATGAAGCAGTAAAAAATAAAGTATCTGTCATTTCAATTACCGACCACGATACTACCGCAGCTTACACCGAAGAATTACTAGCCTATGCAAAAAAGAACAACATAACATTAATTCCTGGAGTAGAAATTTCAACTGTAACCAAAAAAGCAGGCATTCATATTCTAGGATATTTCATAGACATCCATAACCAAGAATTACAAAACACATTAAAAAAATTAGAAAATGTTCGTCATGATTATCTTCATAACGTTTCTGATGCTTTAAAAAAGTTAGGATATCACATCCATACCGAAGAACTAGACCAAATAAAAACAGTATCAAAATCACATATTGCCAATGACATTGTGACAAATCCATTAAACGAACAACAATTATTACACGATTTTAACCATATCCCTTCAAAAGGAGAATTTATTGAAACAATGATGAATGAAGGTTGCCCAGCATACGTAAAGAAAAATACAATCTCTCCTTTAGAAGCTGCCAAGATAATACGAAAATCCGGAGGAAAAGTAGTCCTTGCTCATCCTGTTGCTTATAAATACGAAGACAATTTCACAGAACAAGAAATATTACAAATCATCCAAGATATAAACGCCGACGGAATAGAAGCCTACTATATTTATATCAATCGCAATCAAGATAAAATTGATGAAACAAAACTTTGGAATGATTTTGCCAAAAAACATCGTCTTAAAACAACTGTTGGCTCCGACTTTCACAAAAAAGATAACATTCATCCTTTCATTGGCTTAATAGAAGAAAATATTTCCTACAATCCAGAAGAAATCACGAATTGGTTATACGAAAAAAAGCATTGAAACAAATGCTTTTAATACTAAAATTTCTTATATAAATAATAATGTATAGTTCCTGGTGGACAATCTTCAAATTGTCCCCACACAATATATCCTAGT
>CALVOL010000043.1 GCA_944350285.1 uncultured Bacilli bacterium
ATCTCTTCCAAATGAGCCATCTCATTTCGAATTGTCGCGGAAGAACATTTTAATTTCTTACATAAAGACTTACTTCCCACTGGCTTTGCCGTCTTAATATAAGACTCCACAATCTCTTTTAAGATTTTCGATTGCCTTTCGTTCATGCACTCACCTCTCGCTTTTAGCACTACAAATATCCAAATGCTACCAGTATTATAATATGCAATTTAGCACTTGTCAATACCAATTGCTAATTATTTATTGAAATTTCTTATAAAAGTATTTTCCGCCACCAAAATTTTTAACTCCATAATCAACACGCATTTTTTGCGTGTTGTTTTCTCTATCAAGTTCTCCCTCATTAAATACATTATTAATATGCTTTCTAATAACTTTTTCATCTCTATTAAAAATTAATGACATTTGATTAGCAGATAACCAAACTGTTTCATTTTCTAAATTTACATCTAATTTGACATTTCCATCTTTAGTTTCATAAATTATTAATTCTGAATTATTTTTTCCCATTAAAAACCTCCTGTCCTTACTATTTTGCTTTTTTGATTAATAAAATTATATAATTCGAACACATGTTTGTCAATAGAAAATTGCAAGATATATAATACTTTTAAGCCAAAACTGAACATCCATCTTAAGCTGAAATTTTCTTTAATATTTAGATATCTTAATTTTGGATATTAAAGAATTAAGATTAAGATTTTATATAATACCAATTTTTATCAAGTTCTTTTTTAAAATAAATTCTACTGATATAGTTAGTAAGTTCTTCTTCCTTTTCTACATAAACTATGAAACATCCCTCATACATAGAAACAGTAGTCATAACAGGAAAACTAAAGACCTTTCCATCATAATTAATAAGCATTCCATCTTGAGATAGATATTTATATTTATCATTCAAAGTAATCACAGAAGATCCTTCATTACTTTCTTGATAATATTCTATTACTTCCATTCTTATATCTTTCGTCTGAGAAAATTCTAAATACACTTTGTAATCAGCAAACGAAACAAAATTTAAAAGAATTGCAAGACCAAGAACAATAAGTTGCAATATACTCTTTTCCTTACTTCGAAAAGTTATTACAATAATATAAATATTAAAAAGAAACCCTAAAATATTCAATACCAAGAGTACTATAACATTGATATCATAAGAAAACCAAGATTTCAAAAAATTAAAAAAGAATAATATCAACGTTAAAAGAATAAAGAAAAGATTTCTTCCCTTTTGTTTTTTCACAACTTGTCACTCATTTCTATAAACTAAAACTTACTCTTCATCATCCGGGCCAACATAAGTTAAAGAATCGTCTGTTGGAACTTCATTTTTAATATCAATACCTAATTTTTGTAATACTTCTTTGCCATCGGGTCCATCAATCGCATCACCTATTTTTTTTAATTGCTTCCTAAAATTTTCAAAATCCAATTTATATTCATATACTTCCTTGTTTCCTTCCTCAGTATATCCAATAAATTGTTTTTGATTATATAAAGTATAACCCAACAACAAGTTATCTTCTAAATGCGTCCAATATGCTGACTCTTGATTTCTAATACCCTCGAAAACATAAAATTCATTCGGAATATCTTTTAAAGAAAAATTTCCTAAATACTGCATTTTCTTTGGAAGCGTTTTACGATCAATATAAATACTGAAAGTATACTGATAAATATACCCATAAGAATCAGGAACCACATTCTTTGCTTCTGGATATTCTTCTATCGCAAAATCATAAACATTATACTGTATGATAAGGTCTTCCAAATCTTCTATTTCTTGTACATCTTGAGGAATGATATAATCTTTAGTGATTTTAGCACGAAACATCTTGCTCTTTGACTCTTCATGATTTTTATTATAATAGTAAGTTAATATCAAATATCTACCGTTAAACTCTGGGTAATCTTCACTCTCTATTTTCCAAGCAAACGTATCTCCAGTTTCTAACTCTTCAAATCTCTTAGGCATATCATCAACTCCTTCTAAATAGACTTATTTTCAAATAATTTTTGGCCTACAATAGTCTTATATTTCTGAACTCCAACAGACTGATTACAAATTAAGATCAAAAAGCAACTTACAGGAAAAAGCCACAATTCATAAAAAATCCTTTGGATCAAAATTTCTTTATTTTGTACAATGTAATGATTACAATCATAAATATATAATCCCATAATTTTTTTGCCAATACTGCGATTTTTTAAAATAGTATCTTTATAAACCCATAAAGTAATACTAACAATAAACGGAAGTAATACAAAAATCACATTAATAAGATCAATAAATATATAAGGCTTCGGTTGAAGAATAAGTGAAATGAAATATCCTAGAATAAAGCACAACCAAAAATCAATATAAGCTGCAATAAATCGTCTAATCTTTAAGGTAGTATTGTAAACAATTTAACCCCATAAATAAACAAATTATAATAATTAAACTTTTTCTTTTTCATACAACCACTACTCTAATTGAAACTATACCACACTTTAAATAGTTTATCTACTAAAACTACACTTGATTAATATTTTTCTTTTCTTCTACTTTTTTATTATAATCACTAAGCCCATTAGAACCTAAACTAATTGAAATTGCTGTTAAAGCATATAAAATTAAATCAATAATATGAAATGTACGATTAGCAATATGCACTAAAACAAGTAACACAAAAGAAACAAGAAAACTCCATTGTTTTGTTGGTATCTTTTGTATTCCTTTTAATTCTTTAGTAAACTCTACAATCATATAAACAATCGCAATAAAAGTAGTATAAGTAGTTAAATTCTCCCATGTCAAAAAATTATTCACGATACTTCACGCCCTTCCAATCCTCAAAATCTTTTCTCAAATCTTTTAGTTCGTTTTCTAATCTATAATATTTCTCTATCATATTACATTGTTTATCTACTTTTCTTTCTAATTCTTCTAATCTATATAATGTTACATTTTTCGTTTCATTATTTTTTTTAGAATTATGGTAACCAGAAGCAAGAATTGCCACCAAATTCGGTATAGCAACACATAGGCCACTTATTAAAGCAATAATAATATCCGAATTCATAAAAATCACATTCTTTCAATAAAAATCATCACATTTTTCCTTTTAAGTAGTATATACAGCAAAATAAAAAAAGCTACTCATTATAAGAGCAACTTTTAATTCCTTCTGCATCATAAGAAATTGTTACAGTATTACTAGTAGATACCTTAGACCCAGTTTTAGGATTTACTAAATCACTATCAACAATTAAACCGAACTCAAGCAGAGTCTGCAAATTAACTGTGCAAGACTTTTTCTCTAAACAATCTGCTTTTTTAAGCTCTGCTTCACGTCTATCAATATACGTACACGCTGCATTTTCAAGTGTCTCTTCAAAAAAAGCATACTGTTCATCTTGTTGATTAGAAAATGCTCCAGTTAAATTAGCTGTAATAATAAGTCCAATAATTCCAATTAAACCTACTACAACAATGAGTTCAATTAATGTAAATCCCTTTTTCATACACTACCTCTTTCTAATATTTTTGCTTTCTTCCTTTTTACAAAATGAAAATATAAATAAGCGATAAACGAGAATAATACAATTCCATAAAAACTAATACTTCTTAAAAGTATCATTCCTGAAGTAGCAAGTTCACTTCCATACAAAACCTTATTTGCTTCAAGAAGTAATCCCTCTGCCACAACAACGCCTCCAGGAAATGGCATAAAGTCTGACCCTAATGTAATAAATACTTGAAAAGCTATCACTTCAAAAATCGTTAAATCAGACAAACCAAAAGAACGATAAATTACATAACTAACGGCTAAAATACTTAATCTTTGGAAAACCAAAATAACAAAAGACTCCAAAAGTATCCACGGATGTCGTCTTGTCGTTTTAGCACATTCTTGATAATCTCTTAAAGACGCCTTTAAGCTAGCTTCCTTCTCTTCAACATTTTTCACAAATCGCAACTTCTTTAATAACTTAATAACCAAGGACACGATACGATACATGAGTTTTTTAGAATACACTAGTAAAATAAAACATATAATTACCAAAATTGTCGTTCCAAACCCAAGTAATACCAACCAATTAAATAAAGTATTAAAAGAAAACAATTTAGAGCTATAAAAGATCATTCCCAAAATTGCCAAAAAGATTAAAGCAACTTTATAAATCATCGTATTAAGTAAAATAATCACACTATTAACACGATAAGGAATACCGTCCTTACTCATTTCCATCATTTGAACAGGTTGTCCTCCAATACTACTAGGAGTAATAGCGGAAAAATAACATTCTGTAAAAACATATCCAAATGCTTGATACCAGTTGATACGATATCCTAAATGTTTACACATTCTTTTTAAATAAAGTGCTTCAAAAAACGCCCAGAAAAACATACATAAACATGCTATACCAATATAAATAGGACTAACATGCACTAGTGAAATTAAAAATTCTTGAATAGGATACCCTTTAAAAACAAAATAATAGGTTCCAAAAATAAGAACTAAAAATAACACAACTGATAACACATATTTTTTCTTCGGCATCAATCTCATCCCCTATTTAAGCATAGCATAATTTATCAAAATTTACCACTAAAAAAAGCTTACATTTCTGTAAGCTTGAGTTCTTCACTCGCTATATAAGGAGCATACACACTTCTATACTCATAAAGAGATTTTCTTACATCTATCCAATGTTTTATCGGAAGAAGTATTAGAAACACTGCAACCTAGCATTTTATACAGTTACGGGTACTATTATTTCTATAAATTCTTCTAATGCTCTTATTATTTCATCAAATTCTAAATTAGTAGCATAACTATTTTTTCTAGAATAACTTGTCCATTTATCTCTTAATATTCTACTATCCTTAACTACATTTAAATTCACAATAAGATCGGCATGAAATTTTCTTTTTTCAAAAGTCTTCTTTACTGCACCTCTAAATTTAGTTTTATTAATTTTATTAAATTTAAATTTATGAATTAAATAAATATCATAATAGTCTTTCATTCTACTGCTTGTTTCTAATTTACTTAATATAGTTTCTATTTTTTCTGCTAATACAGTTTCTAAATTATATGACCATACCTTATACACTTCATTTCCTATTAACGATTCATATTTATAATCAATTGGACCTAGATAGATTGGATCACCTGTAGCTATATCCATATGAAAACTATCTTTCATATTTTCCAATGCAAAATTTATCGTAATTCTTAATCCACCATACTCATCTTCTTCACGAATTGTCTCGATTTTTTTAATTTTAAATTTTACACTATCATCTGCATCTATATTGATAATTTCAGTTATCATTTCAACAATATTTTCTTCGCTAAAATTTGTTTTCCTTATTGCGGCATCAATATCCATAGTACTCCTATTATCTAATCCAAATAATTTACTCAAATAAAATCCACCTTTTAGTATAAAATTATCTTTATATTTGCTTTTTGATAAACGTTTAATAAATCTATCATACATATAAAATCTCATTACAGAATTGAAATCAACATTCTTTTCTCTAGAAATATTCCTAAGTTTATCTTTTACAGCCTGTAATGAATTACTCATAGTATACACTCACCATTTCCATGACCTTTTCACTTATTCCCATTCTTTTGGCATAATCAGATAGTTTGGCTACATTTTTGTCTTTACTTTGCATATATTGTTTAATAGTTTTTTTTACTTGTTCAGGATCCAAGCGTCCTTTTGATCTTATGATATCACAAATACATCTTTCTTTATCATAGGCTCTTACTTTATTTCCGCTTGGAGTTTCAACTTCCACTACACCCATTTCATATATATCATCTGATATATAAAAAACATTACATTTTTCATTTACGGTATCAACATGATAACTTTGTGGAACAGTGACTGTATATTGATATGGAAATTCCTCTGTCATTCCATAAAAATATAAAGCATTCATATGTGAAAAAATAGCTTTTTTATACTTTTGTTGAAAAGAAAAATAACTATCTTCAAAGGTGCTTGGAGAAAGATAAATACCTCTTGATATTTTTTCAATATCATTGTTATTTTCCATAATTGATAGATATTGTCTACTGATATTTAATGGTTCTATCATTCTTACAGAAAGCATTCCATTATTAGCACTCATTATCTGTTTTATAATATCAATATATATTTTTGCATGATCATTCGGATATTTTATTATTAGTTCTTTAATTTGATTAGCCATAGTATGAATCTTTTTTAGCTGATCCATCATTGGGTTATAAGCCCTAAAAGTAGCTCCACTTTCTTCAATAACTAACTTCATAGATTCATTAAGAGCCTTATTCAGTTCTTCCTTTGACTTTGAAAGTTGATTTAATTGCTCTTTAATTTGATTCATAGGTTCTTTTATTGAATTGATAGCTTCTACATAATTTTTAAGTACATCACTATCAATTTTATATTGAATTTTACTCACCTTTTCCATAGCAATCACCTCCATTTGACAATTGCACTGAAATTATATCGTTTTTCAGTGTAATTGTCAAGAAACATCAACTTTTACTTCATAAATTTTGAACTAAAAAAGCTTACATTTCTGTAAGCTCAAGTTCTTCACTCACTATATAAGGAGCATACACACTTCTATATTCATAAAGAGATTTTTTTACATCTATCCAATATACATTAGAAAGTGTATTATCACTAGGATCAACTTCACATCTTTCTAGTATTCCCCCTAAAGCTTGAATCGTTTTATCAGAAGGAGTATTAGAAACACTACAACCTAGCATTACTCTTGAAAGGCCTAACTTCTGTGCCTCTATAAGTCCTAAATACAAATTAATTTTATTGTAGCCCTTCCCTCGTTCAGTAGGCCTTATACCATATCCGATATGACCCACAAACTGAAGTAATTCCTCCGTCAAATCATAACGAATTGAAATCATTCCAATCAATTTGTTATCATGTTTTCGAATCAGAAAAAAAGTTTTTCTAGGGCACTTATTTATACTGTTAGCATACTCTTTGTTTTCCATTTTGAAATCCTTCTCTAAACAATCTTCATACGTAACGCCGTCTAGCACTTTATCAAAACCACCAGCACCATTAATATCTGATTGATATTTTTGATGTTCCTCCATATATTCTAAAACATCATCTTTTCGAGAAATAGAAGGTTTCTCCAAATAAAATTGTTCCATAGTATTCCTCCTTCTATAAATAATACTATTTTACAATAAATCTTTGTAATACATGTAAATTATGATTTGCTACATCTTCTAACTCCAGAATGGTTGTATAATCTGCAATCATTTGAGTTAAACGCTTACGAGTTCTTAAATCACTTTCCTTTTGATTTACTATAGATGACAAATATTTTCTTTTTTGTGTCTCTGTTAGTTTAGTCCAGAAAAGACTTTCTTCCGTATTAAAAACTAAATAATTGACAATTTCATTGTACATATCCATTACAACCGCTATTTTCTCCATTCGATGTAATCGAAATAAGTCTCCATTTATGTCATCTGTTAATTTAGCTTGCCTTTCCATTTGAGCTTCATACATTTCAATTGCCTCTAGTATC
The DNA here is from genome assembly GCA_944350285.1 of uncultured Bacilli bacterium. Classification (GTDB taxonomy): domain Bacteria; phylum Bacillota_I; class Bacilli_A; order RF39; family UBA660; genus Ventrenecus. The sequence continues at coordinate 7,568 of CALVOL010000043.1, forward strand.
TTTGATGTATGTTCTAATCCAATATTTCTATAATAACTTTGCAAATAATTTCTTCCATCTTCAAAAGTATGTGATAAATCTTGTTTTATTGTAGCAATAGACCGTTCTTTTAAAGCACTAAATCGACAACTGGAATATTGAGTTGGATTATCTAGCAATAGTACACTTCCCATATTTTTTTCATCTTGTTTTTCTAAAGTTTCATTCGTATATCCTTTTGTCGTATATACTTGTGGTTCATATCCTCTTTTATTTGCTAGAGCCATTGATTTTTTTAATTGATCAATTTCTATAAGTAATTTAGTCCAATTATATTCTGGATATTTTATAGAAAGCCTTACAATATCCTCTACAGAATTTACATTTGCCTTATTAGCTAATTTTAAGATTTTAGAATCCAACATCAGTCTTTTCACTGACACATTTTCTAAAGTTATCATATATCTTTCCTCTCTTTCTTTTGGTATCCGAAAGCAAAAAGGCCACGAATAACCATTCGTGACTCCAAGTATTCTTGTGTAGGTATTTTTACCCGGGATAGCTCACATAAACTGCTTATATCCCCTCACTTACTACAATAGTATACACATTTTTTTAAGAATGTCAATTTGTTTTAAATTCTATTTTAAAGCACAAAATACATCTTTTAAATCATCATGAATGACTAAATCTGCTTTTTTATCAAAAGTTGTTTCATCAAGGTTGATAATGACTAGATATTTTCCCCGAAAATAATTGACCATATTACAAGCTGGAAAAACAGTGAGACTTGTTCCGAGAACCAGTAACATATCAGCATGCTCTATCGCCTCAATAGAACTTTGAAATTCCTTTTCTGGTAAAGCCTCTCCATATAACACAACACGAGGTTTAATAATACCCCCACATTCACATACCAAAACTCCCTTACTTTGGAATACACAACTACTAGAATACTCTTTATGACACTTTATACAATAATTTTTATATACAGTTCCATGTAATTCATAAACATTACGACACCCTGCTTTACTATGAAGACCATCAATATTTTGCGTAATAATAGCCTTTAACTTACCAGAGTCTTCTAATTTTTTTAAATACTCATGAACAATATTAGGCTTTGCCTCCAAAGAGTTTAGCTCTGATTTATAAAATTCATAAAAAGCTTTGGGATCCTTATAAAAGCAATCAACACTCAACATATATTCTGGTGGATAAGGATACTTTTCACGAGCTGACTTATAAAGACCATCATCACTTCGAAAATCCTTTATCCCTGAAAGAGTAGATATTCCAGCTCCTGTAAAAGCTACAATATTTTCTGACTCATCAATCATTCTTTGTAATTCTTCTATTTTTTCCATTTTCTCACCGTTTTAATAATTTTATCTCATTCACATTTTCATTTCTATGTTAAATCTTTCTTTTCATAAATAAAATCTACGATATTAACATTTTTGATTCCATCTACGTTTTTTTGTAATACAAAATCCGCTACAAATAAATATCTAGGATACATTTCTTTGATTTGATAAAAAGGTTTATATTCTCTTTCAGCAGTTTTATCATCATCAATATTTTTAGAAACTTGGATATAGAAATATTCATCGACACCGCGTCTTGCGATGAAATCACATTCCAAACTACCTATCTTTCCAACACTTAGACTATAGCCTTTCGTTTTTAAATAGGAGTATAATACATTTTCTAAAACAGGTCCATAATGAATCCTATTATCTGTGTTCATTGCATAATATATACTTAAATCCGCTAAATAGTATTTTTTCTCCCCATCCAATACTTTTTTTGATTTTATATCAAACAAGTCACAAGAATAGATAATTTTGGCATTTTCTAAAATGTCGATATATGTTTTAATGGTTCTTCTATCTACATTTATTTTTTGACCAGTTAAGTAAGTATAAATGCTACCTACTGATATAATTGAGCCAAAATTATTTATAATAAAATTTTGAACAACTTCAAATAATTCTTTGTCCTTAATTTTTCTATGATTTTTAATGTCTTTATCAAAGATTTGACTGATGACATTTTTTGTATATAACACTTTATCCTCATAGTTATCGTAATATAAAGAGCCTGGAAAACCACCGTTTCTTATGAACTCTTCAAATTCCAAATAAATATTAGTATGAACATCTTTACCTAAAAATCTCTTCATATCAACGTATTCATAAAAATTAAGGGGCATCATTTCTATCTCTATATATCTTCCTGTTAGTTTTGTTACAAGTTCCCCACTCAGTAAATAGGAATTTGAACCCGTTAAAAAGATAGAAATGTTTCCCACTTCTCTATAGGCATTTATAACAGATTCAAAGCCGTGAATATTTTCTATTTCATCAATAAAAAGATATTTAAAATCTTGATCCGTGATAAATGTGTCTATAATATTTTCTAAATCTTTAGGAGTTTTTACATCTTTGTATTCTTTTTTATCCAATTCAATATATATAATATCTTTTTCTTTTATTCCACGATCCTGTAATTCTTCTATCACTGTTTTTAATAAATAAGATTTTCCACATCTTCGAATTCCTGTTATAACTTTTATCATCGTATCATCATAAAATCCTCTGATTTTGTTTAAATAATCTTCTCTTTTATATAATTTTTCCATTGTTTTTCACCCACATTCATTATACATAAATCCCTAAAAAAAATCAAGTTATCGACCAATTTTAACATAAAACACTTGAAAAGTGGTCGATAGCTCGAAATTTTCTTTACTTTTTTACTACATAAACAGTATTTGTTTGAATTGAAAAAGTTGACATAATTATTATCTTTTGAAACCAAAATCACAAGTCAACAGAAATTCCTCGTATTCTCGTTCGTCTACATCTCTAATATGTCTTTCATACTTAGGGTCAAAAGCAGGATTTGTAATTAACAGTTGCTTTAACTCACCAAAATAATAAATACGTGTTCCAGGACTTACAGTCAACATATCTCCTGCTTCAACTTTTACCGGCGTGCCATCTAAAAAGAATACTCCTTCTCCTTCCAAGAAAATATAAATGAAAGTACTTTTGTCATGAACAAACTCTTCAAAATGTCCTTTTTCCACACTTTCCATAACAATTCCAACTTCACTGTTAGGATTACCAAACCCGACAAAGTTTACACCGTTTTTCGAAAACTTAGTCATTTCAGAATTTTTAGTTAATTGATACATAATTTATTCTCCTTCTAAATTTAATTCTATCTTATTTACTTTATAACTTTTATCAACCACATTTAATTGTAAATCTTCAATAAATAAAGTAGCTTTAAAATCTTTGATTGAATTTTCTATTGCATCCTTCAAATCTTCGTTAACATCTAAATCCAAAGTCTTAATCGGAGTTTTTAAAGAAACATTATTATTCGACTTTTCTCCTCTTGCAATACTAATAATTTCAATAATTTGATCTCCTAATTCCATTTCTTTATCAAAACTATTATTTAATTCTTTAATTTCTGTTAAATGAATTGATTTCTTATCGTGATATAGGTTTTGATATATTTCTTCAGTAATAAATGGAAAGAAAATACTAAAATCTTGAAGAAGTTTATAAAGTAAAGTATATACTGTTTTTTGTCCAGAATATCTTGCTTCATCACCAAATTCTTCAGGGCGATATAATCTATGTTTTACAATTTCAATATAGTTATCACAGAAATTCCAGAAAAATTTCTCTAAATGATTTAATGCAAGACCTACTTCGTATTCATCAAGATATTTAATGAAACCTTTTTCCATTTCTTGATATTTTCCCAATATCCATTTATCAATATATTCATAATTATTAAATTCTTTATCTTTATAATCTTGTAAATGCATCTCAATAAACTTAGAAACGTTCCATATTTTATTAATCAATTTTTTCCCAATTAACATTGTAGACTCCGAAAAATAACTATCTGTTCCAAGCTTGCTATTAGCTGACCAATATCGAACAACATCAGCCGTATAAATATCTATTAATTTTTGAGGAGTAATTTCAGAGTTACTTTTACTTTTGCTTATCTTTTCACCATTTGAGTTTAGACCAAAACCAGAAATAGCTAAATTATCCCATGGCCTTTGTCCAAAGTGGTAAAAACTCTTAACGATTGTATAAAAATCCCATGTTCTAATAATATCATGAGCATTCATACGTAAACTCATAGGTTTTAAAATATCTTCATAGTTATCTTTTTCTCCATAACGCATATTGATTAGTGGTGTTACTGAAGAAGTTGCCCAAGTATCCATTACATCTGTTTCAGGAACAAACTC
>CALVOL010000044.1 GCA_944350285.1 uncultured Bacilli bacterium
GTTTAAATTCGTTTCATTTCCATCATTTTGATTATTCACTGCAAAGTAGGCTAGTGACACTCCTATTCCTACTACTAGTGTACAAATTATAATGACTAATATTGTTATTTTCTTATTCATCACATTCACTCTTCCTATAAACTTAACTCAAATGGATCCAAAGACGTTCCTGTTCCCCCACTAATTCTTACATTAGAGGTTAGATATAAGACAGGAGAGACTGCATTAGTCGTGTCGTTCGCATTGTTGTTGTACACGCGCCCGTTACTAGTCACATAGAACACACCGTCCGAGTAACTGGAAATCGGGGTTAATGCCCATCCAGGTTCTGATCTATCATAAAGCCAATCATTGTTATAGCAATCACTATAACTATACCAATTATATAATTCTTTTGCTAAACATGAGGCTCTATCTGTTGTACTTCCTCCACTGGTTGCATATCCATAATCACTTGGATACATTAGGCCTATTTTTCCAGTCCATGTAGTTGGTCTTCCTGTGTAAACTGTGGTTCCTCTTTCATAACTATACCAATGACTTGATAAAGCAATTGTATAATTTGAAGTTCCGCCTAAATTCCATACTGCATTCTCTATCATTTCTTTAGATGGACTTGTTATACCATTTAAATAAGTTGTATTTAATTCCTCTTGTAAACTTGCTGTTGTCCAATCATTTACATCATCCGTGTCCCATGCAATTCCAGCACCATATAGTTCATCTCTAATAATTTTTAATCGAGTTTCCTTAGTTCCAGTTCCATCTTCTATGTTATTCATGGCTCCAATAATACGCCATAACTCATTATTAAATAAAACATAGTTATTTGGATCTGCTCCAATATATCTTAAATTATTATCTATCGTTTCATCATATACGAGTTCTTCACTCTTTTCAGCATTCTTGATCATACAATTTGATGCTGTATCATCACATAATGCTAAGGCTTCACTAAAACTCATTTTTTCATTAATGATTCTTACACTAATAGTTCCGTTAAAAGTAAGTCCTTGTTGATTATCTTGGTTGCCATTGTTCTTATAATGATACACTAAATAATAGGTTGTTTTCTCAAGTGTTGTTACATCAAAGTCTGCTTGTTCTAAGATGATTTGGGAGTTATTTGTAAGTGTTCCTTCATATACTAGTTCTGGAGATCCTGTGATACTTAAGCTATCTTCTTGATAAATAGTCTCATTCTCTAATGTTGGATCTGCTACATTCACGGTAACGTTATTACTAATTGGATCCGTTGTTTTATATAAAGTAATTTCTATATCACTTCCAAATTCTTCTGGTAATACTCCTGCTAAGTCTATTTCATAAATTCCTATACCATTATCCGAATTCTTTTCGATGGTAAATTCTTGGATTCCCATTTGTCCTGGTAATAATTCATATGATGTAAATACTTTGGTTCCTGTCCATAATATACTTCCTAGTCGTTCTGTGGTAACATTTAAATTTGTTTCATTCCCATCATTTTGATTATTCACTGCAAAGTAGGCTAGTGACACTCCTATTCCTACTACTAATGTACAAATTATAATTACTAATATAGTTATTTTCCTATTCATAGTGATACCTACTTTCTATAGACTTAGAACGAACGGATCGGATGAGGAACCTGTTCCTGATGTGATTTTAATAGCAGATTTTAAATATGTAACTGGTGATATACTAAATCTGTTGTTAGCATTGTTACAGTCAACATATCCTGCAACTATATCACATACTCCTGTTTCGAGATAAGAAAGAGGTGTTAAAGTCCATTGATAAAAAATATTATTATATAGCCAATCATTATTATAACAATCTTCATATCTCGACCAATAAAATAATTCTGTTGTTAAACAGGTTGCTCTATCTATTGTATTTCCACCATTAGTTGCATATCCATAATCCGAAGGATACATCAAAGCTATTTTTCCTGTCCAATTGGTTGGTCTTCCACTATAAACGTGTGTGCTTCTCTCTCTATTGTAAAATGTACTAGTTATAATATCTTCGTAGCTTTCGCTTCCTCCTAGATTCCATACTGTATCCCCTAGCATCAACTTTGCTTCATTAGTTAAGCCTATTTCAGTAAAGTCACAGTTAGTTGTTACTCCTGTGGTTTCATAGGGACATTCTCCTGTTGTACGATTCCAATATGCTCCAGAATTCAACATAATTTGAAGAGCGCTAATACTCCAATCATTTTCTCCGTAATCTCCTTTATTATCCCAACTATATTCACCAATCGGTTCATTTCTAATAATTTTAAGTCTTGATTCTTTGTTACCATTTCCATCCTCGATATTATTCATTACTCCTATAATGCGCCATAATTCATTATTGAACGAAACATAATTATTTGGATCTGCTCCTATATATCTTAAATTATTATCTGCAGTTTCATCATATACGAGTTCTTCACTCTTTTCAGCATTCTTGATCATACAATTTGATGCTGTATCATCACATAATGCTAAGGCTTCACTAAAACTCATTTTTTCATTAATGATTCTTACACTAATAGTTCCGTTAAAAGTAAGTCCTTGTTGATTATCTTGGTTGCCATTGTTCTTATAATGATACACTAAATAATAGGTTGTTTTTTCTAGTGTTGTTACATCAAAGTCTGCTTGTTCTAATATGATTTGTGGATTATTTTGAAGTGTTCCTTGGTATACTAATTCTGGTGTTCCTGTTATATTTAAACTATCTTCTTGATAGAGTTGTTCATTCTCTAATATTGGATCTGATACATTCACGGTAACGTTATTATTAATTGGATTAGTTGTTTTATATAATGAGATTTCTATATCACTTCCAAATTCTTCTGGTAATACTCCTGCTAAATCTATTTCATAAATTCCTATACCATTATCCGAATTCTTTTCTATCGTAAATTCTTGGATTCCCATTTGTCCTGGTAATAAGTCATATGATGTAAATACTTTGGTTCCTGTCCAAAGAATACTTCCTAGTCGTTCTGTTGTTATATTTAAATTTGTTTCATTTCCATCATTTTGATTATTCACTGCAAAGTAGGCTAGTGACACTCCTATTCCTACTACTAGTGTACAAATTAAAACTACTAATATTGTTATTTTTTTGTTCATTTTCATACTCCCAACTCTATCTTAATTATACATGATACCCCCCCCCCGACTGTCAATTTCATTTATCACTTTTTACTTCTTTTTGACTTTCAAAAGGGAAATGTTTTACTCTCTTATATTTATTTTAATACAGATCTATTGTATTCTCAATTTATTTTGCATACTGTTTACGATATTTTTGCTTTAGAACAAAAAGAAATTAGATAGAAAATAAATTTCTATTTCTTCCTCTGGAATACCTCACGATATTCCTTTTCTCTTTTGATTAGACCACATTTCCGAGGGTCGCCCTCGTACTATTTTTTATTTCATTTTATTTATTATGCTATCTTTAACTCTCTTAATCCTCTTGTAAGATATTTCTACTTGCATGGTAGTATCTTTATGTCCGCATTCACTACAGATTTGACTACTTGGATAGTAGGTAGATATTTGATGAAATGTTTTTCCACTCCATTTACATTTGTATTCTAATGTCTGTAAGATTTTTTGAAACATGACATTGCTAATACTCTTTCTTACACTTTTGGGATTATTTTCTTTGGATAGCATCTCTTTTACTTTTAATCTTTCTGCTAATATAATTTCTTTTCCTTTTAGAATCTTAGATACAACTTCTTCTAGATATTTCTTTCTTGCATTTTTGAGTTTTCGATAGAGTTCTTCTAGTTTTCTTAATGTTTTATTATAGTTTTTACTTCCTTTTTTTCTTCTGGATAATTCTTCTTTCATACTTCTTTTTCACATCTAACATTTGATTATATAAGAATCTTGTACATCCAAATGTTTTATGAATAAGCACTTCTTGTTCCTTAGTTGGATAAAGTCGAAACTGATAAGTTTTTGTAATTTTCATATGTTGCCTCACCTCTTTAATTAACAAGATTATATAACACAAACACACGTTTGTCAATCGCAAATTGTGGGATATTGTATTACTTTCCTATTGTATAAAATATATAAAAATGCAAACCTATTTTTAGTTTGCACTTTTTCTTCATTTTTCATGCGTTTATCCTTTTACCACTTCGATAACTGGTCTTACATAAGCAGCAGTCGATAATGTTACTTGAGATACTGTTCCATCGCTATAAATATTGATGCGATTCGCACTCGCAGCATTTACTAAGTGAAAAGGAGTTGTCGTCGCGAACACACGATTACCACTCACTTCGGTAGAAAGTGGAAGTCTTACATAACTTGTATTGTTTTTAAAACCATCAGAAAATGTCATTTGTACTAATTTATTTGCTTCTAGGGCTCTTTGTAAATATTGATGGGCAGAAAACCAACCTCTTGTACTAACACTAGGTAGAGTTTGACCATAATTTTGATCTTGAATTTCTGATACTGTTGGATTCCACATTGGTCTACGATATAACGAGCCACTAATATAACAATATTCTCCACTTGTATCACTCGTTAGACACTCTCTTACTTGACAATTTGCTCCAGAACATGTTCCGAAATACATAGAATCTGTTGCATATGCTCTAATATAAGTTTCAATTTCTGTTTGACTTAAGCCTCTATTTAGCATTAAAACAACAGAACTTGATTTATTTTGAAGTACTTGCCATGTTTCGCTTGCATATGTTACTATTTCTCCAGTTGTATAGGTTCTATTTTCTAATATAACATTGACAAAACTGTCATTTTCTTCCATAGAATCACGCACATCGTCTTTGATTGCATTCACCAGAATTCGATTATTCACACTTTGCGCTAGTATGATCACCATCATCATTAAAAACATTAAGAAAAATGCATATATAACTGATGTTGCAATGAACCCCTTCTTCTTATTCATAGGCTATAACCCTCTCTATCATACTTTTTATTATATCAAATTTTTAAAATATAGAGAATTATTTTTCTTCTACTATTTTTTCTTTCGGATGGACTCCTAATAAAATTACTAAGTTCTGAATGATAATAATTCCTTCTGAAACCATGATTAATATTGCAAGTAATGTTTTTAAAGAAACCCAGTTTTCAAATGGATTGATAGTAATAAATAATCCTAATAAAATATTTATCATAGATGTTATTAAGATAAAAATCCATGTTCTTTTAGTGTAACTTTGTAATGTCATTGCCATGTTTGAACGATCCACATTTCTAAATATTAAATAGCCACCGATAATAATTGTAATCATATCTGTTAGAATATCTGTTTTAAAAAAAGCAATCACACCAGATAAAAAAAGTAATAAACCATTTCTAAAATTTGTACTATATAATCTTTTTTCTTTGGAAATTCGGAAGTAAAACACAATATTTAATACTCCAAAGAAGACACCTATATAGCCAAAAACGTTAATTGCTGAACTCATAAAGTTTTCAGGATTGATGAGTAAAACTACTGCAAATACGATTAATAAAAAGGATGCTATAAAAGACTCTTTGCAACTTTTTTTGATGTTTTCCACTATCGTTTTATTTTCTAACAACATAACTATTCCTTCTTCCTATAAAAAAGTTTAACATATTTCTAAGCAAAGAAAAAGACTTATTTTTTCTATAAATCTTTTTCTATCAAGAAGTATTTTTTCTTACCACGACGGATAATATTGTATTTTTTATCTTCTAAGATATAGTTTTCATCTTGAATGACTTCGCCATTTACGGTAATGGCATTTGCTTTTAAGAATTCCCTTGCTTCTCTTTTTGAAGAAGTAATTTTGTTTTCTACTAGTAATTCTATTAAAGGAATATTTTGGTAAGCAAAGGTTGGAACTCCTTTGAACACTGTTGCGATTTCTTTGTCGGTTAAGTTTGCAACTTTTCCTGTAAATAAGCATTCGGATACTTCTTTAGCATGAAGGTATTCACTCTCTCCATGAATATCTGTAATAATTTGTTTCGCTAATTCTTTTTGAGCAATTCTTGTCTCCGGATGTTCTTCTTGTTCTTTTGCAATACTCTCGATTTCTTCTTTGGTTAAGAATGTAAAAACTTTTAAGTAGTCTATTACTAATTCATCATCAGTATTTACTAAGTATTGATATAACTCATAAGCACTAGTTTTATGAATATCAAGCCATAAAGCATTTCCTTCGCTTTTACCAAATTTTTTTCCGTTTTTATCTAAAATAAGTGGCATTGTAAATCCATAAGCTTCTTTTCCAGTAATTTTCTTAATCAACTCAATTCCTGTTGTAATGTTTCCCCATTGATCTGAGCCCTCTGCTTGTAATATACAATTTTCTTGTTCGAATAACTTTAGAAAATCGAAACCTTGAAGCAAAGTATAAGAAAACTCTGCATAAGTAATTCCTGTCTCTAAACGCCTTTTAATAATATCCTTGTCTAGCATATAATTGACATTAATGTACTTTCCGATATCCCTTAAAAAATCAAGAAGTGTTACATCTTTTGTCCAATCATAATTGTTAACAATTTTAGCTTTTCCATCAAAAATTTTATCTACTTGGGATTTGATACCTTCTGCGTTTTTCATCACTGCTTCTTTCGAAATAATTTCTCGCTCTGCGGTTGGTCGTGGATCACCAATTAATCCTGTAGAACCACCAATAAGTAAAATAGGGCGATGTCCGTAATTACTTAATCGTTTAGCTGTCACTAAAGAACTATAGTGTCCTAAATGTAAACTATCTGCCGAAGGGTCAGTTCCCCAATAAAAAGTAATTTTTTGATTATCTAAAATTTCCTGTAACTTTGGAGTAGATACATCTTTAATCAGTCCTCGCCATTTTAAATCTTCATATAATGTCATAAACATTCTCCTTTTCTTTTTAAAAAAAAGACTCTACTCATAGGGACGAAAAAACTTCGTGGTACCACCCTAATTCATAGAATCTTTATTACTATCTTTCTTTGAATATAACGCGTTTCTTGCGATTTGACTCCGTTGGTTGTAAGGCAACATCAACATCAACATCCTCATTGTATCAGAATAAACTCTTTCTGTCAAAATTATTTTTTTACTATTTTTTTATTAAGGAGCGAACCATTTCTTGACGATGTAGATTTTTTTCTTTTTTGTACTTTTGCTGATACTCTCTTTTTCTATTTTCGGCTCCTTCTACAATATCTACTAAAGTCTCTTGCCATATTGCACTTTTTGTACATTCTAAATAGTATGCCACTTCTTCTTCCGTTGCTTCTTGTAATTTAAATGTTTCATCTTCTTGAAAAGGTATTCCTTCTGTTTTTGTAATCCCAAAGACAAGAGCTTGTGAAGAAGTATCACCCACTAGTTCATAGGAATATAAAGTGGCATCGGAATGTTTGTTTTTTGAGATTTCTAATAGTATCAAAGGAATATCTATTCCAGTCGCTAACTCTCTCACGGTATTTTTGTTTTTTCTTTGAACAATTAATTCTCCCATTTCTTTCATGTCTGAATTTAGATAAAATTGTCCAGCTCGCGAAACGTAAAAACGTTTTTCTACATCTTTTTCAGTTGCTAATTGATAATCATCTATCACCAATAATTTCATACGATATAATTTGTTGTATTCCATAATAACCTCGTTTCTTATTTGTATATTATATGCTTTTTTTCTTAAAACTACAAGGTTCTTTTTTGCTATATAATTGATATTATCAAGGATCCCTGATAATCAAAAATCTACAATAATTTCTTACCAACGGACAGTTTTTTTAAAAATCAAAAAAACGACTTAGAGATTATCTGAGTCATTTTGTGTCTTACAATAGAAATAAGCAACCGTTTATGCTATTCTTATGTTATCTAAATAGAAAGAATAGAGGTTGCTTATGTCTAAGTTATATAATACTCAAAAAGAGATTACAACTAATTTCAGAAAGTTTTTTTCAAAACATATTCCTAACATTAGAAAAACTCAACTCAAAATACTCCCTGAGATTCTTTTTGGAATCATAAAAAGTGAATCTGTAAGCTCTTTTGATATTGCTAAGACTTTGAAAGATGAATTTTGTTTCGTTCAATTTGATAAAGATTACAGTTATCGCTTTAGAGGAATTGAAACCGTTTTTAAAAATCAAAAAACAAATGGATTCAATTTAGAAAAAATATGTAATGCAAACATCACTGCTTTTACTACAATGTATACTTTATTATGTATCTGTGTAACCTACTTAACTCTTTTAGGAACTGACTATTCTAAAAATTCTCGTTGTTACAAGAATGAAAAAATAGAAACTCATAAAACCTATATGATCAATGGGAAAAGGATAAAAAAGCGAATCATGTCTTTATTCAATACTGGTTTAACCTTATTCAATCGTGCTTTTTGTTCTTGTAAATACATAAGACTTCCTTTTACCTTTATTTTATACAATATATAATTTAAAATTTTAACACTCTTTTATTCTTTTAAATTTGGGCTAGTTCCAATACTTTTTTTTGGTGTTATAAATTCTTTAAAAACAGTATTTTGCACTTTATTTCATGAAAAAAGATGGAAATCATGATTCACTGGTCGAATAACTTTCCATCTTTTTCCCTTTATTTATGCTGTCTCGTCAAAAACTGTCCTTAGGTCAGTTAAATTTGTAAGGATTTTGCATTGTTCCATCACCTGATACTGTAACATCGCTTCGAATATTAATAACGGGCCTTAATCCAATTAAATTATTTACGCATAAAGAAACCAACATATTTGATTCTAATACCGAGAAAATATCAACCGTATAAGGATGATAATAAAAGGCATTATGATATGCAATCGGTGTTATAGAATAAAAATTATTACCAATCGCTAAATAATTATTTACACTTGATGGAAGAACATTTCCAAAAACATTCACATCACCTCCAGCAAAACCAGCTAACATTATTTCATCCATTGTTATTAATCCCACTGGATATGTTAAAGCCTTATTTCCTTTATTTGATGATGATATGGTATAGTAATCACTGGTATTTTCGCATAAAAGTGATGGAGTACCATTTAAAGCTCTTAAGTATCCTCCGTAAAATGTTACAGTCGTTCCTATTCCAGCTGTTGAAATTCCATTTAATGTAGAACGATCTCCACAGAATCCGGCATTGGTGTCGATATTAGAGGAATAAATAGACAAATTAGAAGCATAATAGTTATCATTGGCTGTTTTTATAGTAGACGACGTTCCAAGTCCATGCACTTCACCGCTCGTATACATATATCCGACATACATATTATCCGTATATGCTGGATTAAAGGTAGTTGTTGTATAATATCGATCGGTACTTGATTCGCCATTAGGATGAGCTGCCGTTCCATCATAGATCATTCTAATTGTTCCATCGCCATTGATTCTTATGATTCGCCAATAATATCCGGCAAAGAAAACATAGTTATTTTCGACACTCCCACGGTAATAGTACGTTGGGCCATCGTTATCAGTTCTTTCAAATATTCCCTTTTCATGAGATTCGCATGTTGCATCATCACAGGCTGATTTTGTAAAGTCTGGAGTATAGATATAAACACTCAAATCTCCTAATGCTGTACTTACTGTTTTCGTTCCTGTTTTAAAGTATAAATTACATTTTGTTCTTGTATAATCTGTTGCATTATAGTCAGAATATTTTGCTGTAAACTCCCATGTGGAGTTATCAAATGTTGGAACGACTCCGTTTGTACAATTTGATTGTTCGGCATCAAAAATATATCCACTGTTTTGTTTTGGTAATTCTCTTGTGATTTGCCCATCTACATAATAAGCGAAATAGATATCGCCTGGATCTTGGTATTCTCCTTTGATGACATTAAACTCTTTTTCTTCTGTAAATACTGCATATGTTGTATATAGAAATATTCCAGCTAATAATAGGACACAACAAACAGTAAATATAATAATAAACTTTTTCTTACTATTTTTCTCTTTAAATTTCTCCAGCTTCATAGTACACACCCATTCTAATACCATTGTACTATGAATAACCCCCCCCCCGTCAAGAAAAATTGAAAGAGAGTTTATAATTTTTTTTAGACACATTTTATAGAGGTATATAATATAATAAAAAGAAAGGACGTGGTGAAAATGGCACAAAAATATGATAAAAATTAGATGTTTCATTAATTTAATATCCAAAATAGTTATTAAATTTTGTACAGAAAATTATCGATATTCGTGCGTTTATACTGAGATTTTACTATATTTTAACTTAAGTTTCAATGAAAAAAGAATTATCTTATATTCATTACTTATGATAATCCTTTTTCTTTTTTTTACTTTTTATTTTGTGAGTAATTTGCTTTTTTAAATTTTCTCGTTCTTCCTGATACTTTTTATGAAAGAATATTTTAAATAAAATTACAGGATGTAAAATAAAGTCAATCGAATCTGCTTTATCAATTAATGTTAGTAGCCACGCTTCTCTATTCCGTGGTATTTTTTTGTTTAGTGGAAACATATGGGTAATCATAATACTTTCTACTTTTGAGGTAATTATATCCGTACCAAAATATTTTTTGGAATTTACTACTGCTTCTTTGGCATGAGTGAAAGCATGTTTTTGGAAGAACGGCTTTTTCTCGTTGCTATACTGCCATGGCTTTTCGTAGAAATCATGAAGAAGTCCAGCGATTGTTAACGATTTATAATCCATTCCTAGTCTTTTTCCTATCTTATAACAATCATAAGATACTCTTATCACATGTTCATAGACTGATTCGTTAATATGATGAGGGTACTCTTTTCTTCTTTGGAATTCTTTTTCTATAATTATTGGTTCAATAATTTTGTAAAATTCAATATAGTCTGTTTTAATGTCTTTTGATTTTTTTTGCTGTTGCCAGTAGATAAAATAGCCTATTAATGTTGTTACTTGTAATAAGACTGTTATTATAATTGCTATGTCTACTATATTTGATAAATATGGGATTGCTAAGCCAATAAAACCTACAATAATCGTAATACAAATAATCCATGTTTTTATTTTTCCTACTAATAGTGAGGCACTTATCTTTTTCTTAATGAAAAAGTATATATTCAATAAAGCTATGAAACACTCTAATACTAGAACATAAAAGAATGCAGGATTTTTGATAATCAGTAAAATTAATAAACTTATCGCAAAAAATTTATCAGCAATCGCATCTAGGGTCATTCCTAAAGTGCTAGTACTCTCCCACTTTCTTGCAAAAAAACCATCAAAATAGTCTAAAAGTGCAACAGTTACTGCTAAAGCAATAAATATTTTATAATGATTTGTCAGTCCTAAATAAAACATTAGTGGCACTAAGACAATTCTTAGTGTTGTTAAAATATTTGGAATGTATTTTTTTAACCAGTTCATAACAATCACCTGTAGCCTTCTACATTTTACCATATTAGCCTAGAAACACAAGTGATTTTCTGCTTTCTATCAAAATTGTAATAAATTGGAAGCTTTTTGACAATTTATTATAGGTATATTTTTAAATCTTCATTGTTTTGTTGTTCTACTTTTATAATTTTTTCTATCATAGCAATTAGTTTTTCATCTTTGCCATCATAATTATTTTTTAATTCTTCTAAACTGATTAGACCTTTATTGGTTCCTTCCATCATCATTTTGGCTATGTGACTATCGCTTTTATCCATCATTAATTTCATATTGCTCATCATACCACTTGATAACTTTGCCATTGCTCCAAGTTCTTTT
>CALVOL010000045.1 GCA_944350285.1 uncultured Bacilli bacterium
TTAAATGAAGTACAAGGGTATAAAAATTGTATTTTTGTTTTTGAAAATCCATCTATTTTAAATCATTTGAAAAGTTTAAATCTTGCTGCTTCTGTAATTATTACTTCTGGTAATTTAAATCTTTCTTTTTATAAATTAATAGAGAAAATCAGTGATGACACGACAATTTATTATAATGGTGATTTTGATCCGGAAGGGTTATTGATCGCTGAGAAGTTAAAGAAAAAAAGAAGTAATATCATCTTTTTTGGTTATGAGAAAAAAAATTATTTGATGACTCATCCAGTGAAAGACATTAGTCAAAAACGTCTTCGTAAACTGGAACATGTGACAAGTAAAGAGTTTCAAAAAGTGAAACAGTGTATTTTAGAAAGTCATAAAGCCGGTTATCAAGAAAATCAATTAAAGTTTATTGAAGATTTTGTGAGAGATATTATAAAACATACCTAAAAATAAGTTTTCGGACTTATTTTTTTTGTAGTTAAAATTATTTGGTATATTAGAAATGATAAATTATATTATATTAAGATTAAACCTTTCTTATATAGTTTATTTTTTGCTGGAATTATGTTCTTTAAATTACAATATGTTAAGATTAAAACAGCAAAACTTAAAGTAGTTAAAATTGATAAAGAAATCTTTAAATTACACTATGTTAAAATTGAAGCTTTTAAGAAAACGACGAGTCTTTACCAGTTGTACCAATTTAAATTACAGTATGTTAAGATTGATACTTCCATCTGACGAATCACAATTGACTGCAAGTCCACCATTTAAATTACAGTATGTTAAGATTGATACTCAATTCATAATAGCTTGATGAAGATGGATTTCCTGTATTTAAATTACAGTATGTTAAGATTGATACTCACATTGTTTTAACGTTTTACATTGACTCATCTTTTATTTAAATTACAGTATGTTAAGATTAATACTCAAACTTTAATAGAACAAAGCTATATCAATGAAAGATTTAAATTACAGTATGTTAAGATTGATACCAACCTTGAATGGGTTTAAAATCGTAAACGTGATAGATTTAAATTACAGTATGTTAAGATTGATACCATCGCTAGTATTACCAACAACATACAAGTAATTAAGATTTAAATTACAGTATGTTAAGATTGATACCTAATTTACAAGCACAAAAAACACCTGTATTGATTGATTTAAATTACAGTATGTTAAGATTGATACAAAAATGAATCCAAACGACACGAAAGCCGTAAACACTATTTAAATTACAGTATGTTAAGATTGATACTTTGTCGTGAGAGAACACGCGAACAACGATACGATATTTAAATTACAGTATGTTAAGATTGATACAGGTAAAAATGACATATTATTTTTAATTTGTATTGTATTTAAATTACAGTATGTTAAGATTGATACATATAATGCACTTTTAACTTTTATTATTACAGAACGATTTAAATTACAGTATGTTAAGATTGATACATCATTGCTCATTTGAAATCATTAATCGAAGAATAATTTAAATTACAGTATGTTAAGATTGATACTTTACATGATTATGATATTCGATATCTTCTATATTGATTTAAATTACAGTATGTTAAGATTGATACTGTAAGTAGCTCTTATTATTCTAGAAGTTATGAAATAATTTAAATTACAGTATGTTAAGATTGATACTATTGTTTTGAAAAGTACTCATTGTTGTAGCGCTTGCATTTAAATTACAGTATGTTAAGATTGATACTTTATAATTTTGTTCTTAATCTTTGCAATTTTTGGCATTTAAATTACAGTATGTTAAGATTGATACATCAATTGCTTACAGGGGTTGATAAAATAGTAAATATATTTAAATTACAGTATGTTAAGATTGATACGGTATTTTATGATGTATTTTTTAATTAGTATATTATTATTTAAATTACAGTATGTTAAGATTGATACTGAAAAAGAAATAAAAAAAATATTAATAAGATTATAATTTAAATTACAGTATGTTAAGATTGATACGAATGGATTTTGCGGTATTGACTCATCAATCCAAAGATTTAAATTACAGTATGTTAAGATTGATACGTTAAAAATAGAAGAAAAAATGTATGTTAGAACTGAAAAATTTAAATTACAGTATGTTAAGATTGATACAATAAATGAGCCACGGCAATGGCTTGGAGCTGGCTTATTTAAATTACAGTATGTTAAGATTGATACTTAATTTCTTCCCACGTCAAGTAGGAATAAATTTAAATTTAAATTACAGTATGTTAAGATTGATACGTAAATTGACCGCAACAATTTGTTGGGAATGTTACATTTAAATTACAGTATGTTAAGATTGATACCCGAAAAATTACTCTTTTTAAGCAACTTTCTAATAAAAATATAACACAATTTATTATAAAATGCTACTATTGTTCGATATTTTTATGAAATTTGTCTGTCGATCCCCCAATGATTTTGCAAGATTCGAGATTGACAGATATTTTGGGATTGTTTGTTATAATTGTTTTTCTTGCTTTTTGTGGGATGATATTGTATTCTATAATCAGAAAGGAGTAGAGTTAAAAGTAATGGAGTTAGTAGTGTATTTTAAATTGGATCATCCTTATCTTGAGAAGGCATATCAATCTACTTTTTATTCTTTTTTAAAAGAAGTTTTAGAAGACGAAGACAACGAAAAATATATGGAACTTTTTGGAAAGAAAGATGCAAAAATTAAAAAATTTTGTTTCTATGTTCGAATGATGAGTCCTGTGTTTCAAGATGATTTGATACAATTCGAAAATTCTTTTGTAGAGATGCATATTCGAGATTTTGATGAGATTGAACTTTATCAATTTTACAATGCGTTTTTAAGTGCTTTTAAAAAGAAAAAAATGTTTCCTATGAATTTGAATCAAGCTAGAATTATGGGAGTGAAATTGAAACCTTTACAGAAAGTAGAAGAAAGTACTTTGTATATTAAGTTTTTGTCTCCTATGGTTGTGAAAGAACATTTTAAAGAATCGAATAGAATTATTTATTATACTTATCAAGATGAAGGTTTTTTAGAAAAGTTAAGATCGATTATTCGGAATGTATCAGAATCACTGGAATATTCTTTTGATGTTGAAAATCTAGAACTAATACCAGTAAATCCTAAAAAGACTGTTGTTTCTATTTATGGAGTTCAAATTCCTGTTAGTATAGGAAGTTATATTTTGAAAGGTAATAAAGATTTACTTAATTTCTTGTATTTAAAAGGAATGGGTAATTTGTCTGGTAGTGGATTTGGAGCTTTTAAAATTATTGGAAAGGAGAAGTAAATGAAAGAAGAAGTCGCTTTTGAATTGGGAAGCTTTTATGCTAATGCGGGAATTCTTGGACTTATTAGAATGTTAGAGTGCGACCATAAAAAAAGTGAAGGAAAATATCGGTTTGATGGTCCTGTATTGTATGTAGATAAAGAATATTTACTTGATATTGATCTTACGGAACTTTTTATGCAAACTCTTATTAGTCTAGAGCAAGATAACGGAAAGTTTCCACGAATTTACGATGGACTCAAAAATATATATGAACTTTTACAAGAAAGAACTTTAGAAAAAGAAGAACAAAATAAGTTTATGGAACTTTTAAATGGACTATGTTCTAATAGTTATCAAGGGGCATATAACATTTTAAAGAAAAAAAATAACTATTCAGAAGATTTATACGATTTGGTAAAAGATTTAAAAAAAGAAAAAAACTTAGAGTCAGAAAAGAATTTATTGAATCAAATTCTTACAATTTTAGAAGATGATGAAGTTCATAAATATTTGTTTTTTCGAGAGATTGCATATAGTCGTATTCAAAAATTTTGGGATTCTGTGAGTTTTTTAAATCGAAATAATGCTAAGAAAGATATGAAAGAAGTTCATTATGATGCTTTTGAAAAACCTTTTAAAGAATATTTATCTTCGACATCAAAAAGAGATATTTGCTGCGAAGAATGTGGTGAGTTGATGTCTGATAAAGAAAAATGTAATTATTCTTATTTAAAAGGAACGACGGCAGATACTTCACGGAAGAAAAACGATTTTTGGAATTATAGAGTAAATTCTTGGGTGTGTCCAAGATGTAATTTTTTACTTTCTATAATGCCACTTGGTTTTTCTAGGTATCAATCTACTTTTTTATTTGTAAACATCAATCAAGATGTACAAAGATTAAAAAATGTTAATGCATCTGATATTAAGAAAAGTGAAGATGATTGGAAAAAACAAAATCAAGATAAGTTATTAAATCTTATTGATAAGGAAAGTAGTAGTTTAAAGAATATTGAAGTAATAGAAGCCGGAGTGTATGACAATCGTTATTTGATTCATTTGATTCGTAAAGAATCCTTAGAAATTATGAAAGATAATGAAAAAAATTTAGTTTCTTTACTTAGTATGCCGAGAATTCGTATTAATAACGAATATATAAATCTTTATAAAGAAGTGATGAATAATATTCTTAGTTTAAAGGATAATTATTTATTGATTTATCGAGTATTAAAAGAACAGATTTATTCTAATATGCCTGTTTATCCGGCATGGTTAATATTAAAAATACAATTTAATATTTCGTTAAAAAGAAAGGAAAGTGATCATATGTTAACGGAAAAAGATATTGATTCTATGAATTTTTTAGGACAACAGCTTCAACAGGCAATTTTTGAAAGTAAAAAAACGGATGATAGAAAAGTTCTTCATTCGCTAAGCTATAAACTTTTGAATGCTGTACGAATTGGTGATATTGATACCTTTTGCAATATTGTGTTACGTACTTGTGCCAGTTATGATGCACCGGTGCCTGTTTTATTAATGAAAGCTATCAAAAATCATGAAAATTTTGCAGATTTGGCTAATGCATATTTAATTGGGTTAGAGTATACCAAAAAAGATAATTCTAGTCAAAATGAAGAAAAGAAAGAAGGAGTGAATATATGAGAAATGGTTTAACCATTACGATGGTATTTGAAGCAACTAGCGCAAATTATGGAGAAGGGTTTTCTAATATTACCCAAATGAAAATGATGACAAGAGGAGATTATAAGGAATATCCT
Organism: uncultured Bacilli bacterium; assembly: GCA_944350285.1. Lineage (GTDB taxonomy): Bacteria > Bacillota_I > Bacilli_A > RF39 > UBA660 > Ventrenecus. The sequence continues at coordinate 5,054 of CALVOL010000045.1, forward strand.
TATATTTCTAGACAAGCTTTAAGGTATAATATGATAGAGCAACTACAGTGGAATAATACGCCGATTGATGATAAAGGGGTTGTACAGTTTGCACCGGATGCGTCGATTAAAGATTATCCAGAAATTGATTTATTTGGATACATGAAGACTGCTAAAAAAACAGATGAGAATGGTAATACATTAAAAAGAAATGCAGTGATACGATTAAGTCATGCAATTGGTCTTGAGCCATACAAAGGTGACATGGACTATTTAACAAATATGGGATTGTCTAGTCGCGGAAAAGGGCTTAACAATTCTATTGCAGTATCAGAAATTCAAAGATCTTTTTATACTTATACTATCTCTATTGATTTAGATCTTATAGGAGTAGATGTTAATGACAATACTAATTTATCTAGTGAAGAAAAAACAAAACGAGTTTGTGATTTTTTGAATACTGTTGAATTTTTATATCGTGATATCAAAGGAAGAAGAGAAAACTTAGCTCCAGTATTTGCTATTGGGGGTATCTATGAAAGAAAAAATCCTTTCTTTATGAATAGTATTTCTTTAGATGCAAAGAAATTAAAACTTGATGGTATTATGGATTTGTTAAAGATCGATGAAATTAAAACTTATACGAAAGCTGGGCTTGCTCATGGTGCTTTTGAAAATGAAAGTGAAATAGAAAGTGAGTTATCCTGTGTATCTATTCATGAATTCTTTCAAGATTTGCAAAAGGATGTGAAAGAATATTATGAAGGCAATCAGAATTAAAGCAAAACAAAGTATGGTGAACTATAAACGGCCGATGAGTTATGTTTCGGGAGAAACTTATCCTCTTCCTCCTTATTCCACGGTGATTGGAATGGTTCATGCTGCTTGTGGGTTTACAAGTTATCATCCTATGAAGATAAGTGTACAAGGGAATCCTCGAAGTGTTATATCTGATTTACAGATTAAGTATTCTGGGGGTTCGGCAACTTATGAAAAAGGAAGGCATAATTTGTTTGTAACTTTTGAAGATAAAAAAATCGGCTATACTAGTGGGCCTTTCAATGTCGAGCTTATTACTGAGATTGATTTAGTTTTACATATTGTTCCAGATAATGAAGAAGAAATACCTTTCATTGCATCCGCTTTACAAAAGCCAAAGAATTATTTAGCTTTGGGAAGACATGAAGATTTATTAAATATTTTGGATGTATCTATTGTGGAATATCATCAAAAGGATAGTGTTCAACTTCCAAATGATATGTATATATACCCTGATGGTCAAGATGGTACGATTTATAAACTACGTAAAGTATATAGGGTTCATCCTAAAACTCATTTAAGAGGATTTCAAGAAGTTTACAAAATGCTTTATGTGGGCAAGGGAACTTTTGTTTTTGATATTTTTGAAGATGAGGATAAATATCCTTTGTGTTTGGTGTAATATGGATAAATATTTATTAGTTGGTCCAATTTATGATGAAAGCTTTTTAGCAAAACCTGATGAATCTTTAAAAGAGCATACTGACTGGGTTCTTAAGGAAGCTGAAAGGCTTTTTGATATTTATGGGAGTCATTTTACGGAACGAGAAAAAGAATTTGTAAGACTCGCTTGCCTTGTTCATGATTATGGCAAAGTAAATCGGCTGTTTCAGGAAAAAGTTAGAAAACATCAGCCTGTAAAGGATGAAATTTATCATAATTTTTTAAGTCCTATCTTTTTAAATATATCAGCATTAAAAGAAGATTTTACAGAAAATGAAATCAAAGATTTAGTCACGGCAATTTCTAATCATCATGCTAGAGAAGATAATACAGAAAAATATGATTTTAGAGAATATTGTGAAAAGAATTTAAAAGAAAATGTTTTGCAGTGTTTTCATGAAGAAGTTTCTTTTTCGCCTTATTATCGGAAGTACTTATGGTTTACACAGCCAAATGTGAGTGGAAATCATCCCAAAGATTGGGGGAGTTATGCTAAATTAAAAGGATTACTACAAAAATGCGATTATGCCGGAAGTGCTCATATTACAAAATTAGAAGTCTTTAGTAGAGAAAAAAGGGGGCAGTTTTTAGGAAACATTGAGAAAATGACATTAAAACCGTTTCAGGAAGAATTAAAAAATTTACAAAATGAAAATGTAGTGGCAGTTGCACCGACTGGTTCTGGTAAAACGGAAGGATCCCTTTTGTGGATCGGTAAAGATAAAGGCTTTTATACACTTCCTTTACGTGTTGCATCTAACGCGATTTATGAAAGGACTAGAAAAGGTTATTTTTATGATGAAGTTACTATCTTGCATTCTAATGCATTAGATATTTTGTCGAAAGATGATGGAGAACAAAATGAAATAGAAACACGTTATGAAACGACAAAAATGCTTGGCTATCCTCTTACAATCACTACGGTTGATCAATTATTTAAATTTCCTTTTCAAGCAGTAGGGCATGAGATTTTGTTTGCAACTTTAACTTATTCTAAAGTAGTTATAGATGAGATTCAAATGTATTCATCGACTATTCTTGCATGTATTATTTTGGGCCTTAAATATTTAGTAGAACAAGGTGGAAAATTCTTGATTACTACTGCTACCTTACCACCAATTTTTTTAGATTATTTAAGAAAGTATGTTGGAGATGACCGGTTTATCTATAGAGAATTTTTGCCTAATCAAAATGAAGAGATTTTGCGTCATCGTATTTCACTTCATGGAACCGATTTTGATGATGGCCTTATATTAGAGCAGGCAAAACAATTAAAAGTTCTTGTGATTTGTAATACTATTAAAAGAGCTCAAGAAATATTTCAGAGACTTCATGAGAGTACTTCTTCTGTTTTTCTTCTTCATAGTGCGTTTATAAAAAAAGATCGGCAAAAAAAAGAAGAACAAATTTTAAACTTTGAGGGACCTGGAATTTGGGTAACGACACAAATTGTGGAAGCAAGTTTAGATATTGATTTTGATGTTCTTCATACGGATATGCCTTTAATTGATAATCTATTTCAGAGAATGGGAAGATGTTATCGTAAAAGACCTTATTCTAAAAGTGTCCCTAATATTTACATTTATGATAGTAAAGTTGGTATCAAAGAAAAAAATAAAGGGTTTTATGATGCGGATATTTATCAAATGAGTTTAGAAGAAATTAAAAAGTATGATGGACAAGTTTTAACGGAAAAAGATAAATTAGATATGATAAAAAGAATTTATACTTATGAGTCTTTAGAACATACAGAGTATCTTACTGATTTAGAAGATAAAATAAAATCTTTACAAGAATCATTTCCGGGTCGTTATGATAAACAAAAGGCTGATGAGTATTTTCGAGATATTCATGACTATGTTGTGATTCCAGAAAGTGTATATCTAAGTCATCAAAAAGAGATTTTTAATCTTATTTCTAAGTATCAAGAATCTAGAAATATAGAAAGAATGAGAATCAAAAGTCAACTTTTAGATTATACAGCTTCAATTCCTTATTATCAAAAAAGTTTTATTAGTGGACCTGTTATAGCAAATATTTCTCGAGCATTGGTATCTTATGATGAAGAATTGGGAGTTATATATGAACGATACAACGATCAATTTGAATAATTTAGGTGGCCTTGCCTTTTCTTATAGTGTTTTATGTGAAAGAAAGTTTTGGCTTTTTGAAAATCAGATTCAATTTGAAAATACAAACGAAAATGTAAAAATAGGAAAAGAAATTGAAGATAATTATTATTTAAGAGAAAATAAGAATATTCGAATAGAAGGAGCTAATATTGATTTTTTTAAAGATGGTATTGTCTATGAAGTAAAAAAGAGTTCTCGTTCTAAAGAATTTGCGGTGTTGCAAATTAAATATTATTTGTATTTACTTAGTAAAAAAGGAGTACAAGATGCATCAGGTGTATTAAAGATTCCTGAAGAAAGAGTTACTGAAAAAGTAGAGCTTACTGATGAGGATATTGTAAAAATAGAAGAGCAGTTAGAAAAAGCAAAGAACATTTTGAATAAACCTATTCCAAAGGTAGAAAGGAAAAAAATTTGTAGTAAATGTGCTTATTATGAATTTTGTTTTGTAGAAGAATGAAACAATCTTATTATATTTTTAGTAGTGGTGAATTAAAAAGAAGGAATGATTCGATTACATTAATTGATGATGATTTTGTCAAAAAGGATATTCCAGTTGAAAGAATTAAGGATTTACATGTTTTTGGAAATGTGACATATAATTCTAAGTTGTTTGATTTTGTTTCTCAGCAAGGAATATTGATTCACATGTATAATTATTATGGCTATTATTCTGGAACTTTTTATCCTAAAGAAAAGTATGTTTCAGGAAAGCTATTGGTAAAGCAAGTAGAAGCCTATATTGATTATTCTAAAAGATTACAACTGGCAAAAGAGTTTATTTATTCCGCAAGTTATAATATTTTAAGAAATTTAAAATATTATCAGAATAGAGGGAGAGAATTAAAGTCATATATTGAAGATATTGAAAATTTGAGAAATCAGATTCATCGAACAGAAACTATTGAAGAACTTATGGGTGTAGAAGGGAATATTCGAAAGATTTATTATGATTCTTGGAAATTTATTATTCACCAGGAAATAGATTTTGAAAAAAGGGTAAAACGTCCACCAGATAATATGGTGAATTCTTTAATATCATTTTTAAATACTGTTATTTATACAAAAACACTAAGCCAAATTTATCAAACTCAATTGAATCCGACTATCAGTTATTTACATGAACCATCAGAAAGACGATTTAGTTTAGCTTTAGATGTTTCAGAAATTTTTAAACCCTTAATAGTGGATCGTACAATATTTTCTTTATTGAATAAAAATATTATTACAGAGGATGATTTTGAACAAGAATTAAATTTTTTGAAGTTAAAAGATTCTTCTAGAAAAAAAGTTTTGCAGGAACTGGAAAGTAGTTTATCGCGCACAATTATGCATAGAAGTATTAAAAGAAAAGTTAGTTATGAGCATTTAATTAAATTAGAGTTGTATAAGCTTATTCGTTATTTCATAGAAGGTGAAACTTATAACGGCTTTAAAATATGGTGGTAATATGTATGTGGTGTTAATTTATGATATTAAACAAATTGGTGAATATCAGAAAGTATGGAGAAAGGTATATAAGGAATGTAAAAAGTATTTGTATCATGTGCAAAATTCTGTGTTTGAAGGAGAATTATCTAAGAGCCAATTATTTGCTTTAAAAATGAAGTTAGAAAAAATATTTCGCAAAGACATGGATTCTTGTATTGTATTTAAATCAAATAATTCTAAATGGATGGATAAAGTATATATTACAGAGGAACAAGAGGATGATTCGCAGTTTATTTAGTCTGTCGACCTCGAATCTTGCAAAATTACTAGGCGATCGACAGACAAATTTTAGAAAAATGTCGAATAATAGTAGTCTTTTATAATTATTTATGTTATATTTTGGTTAGAAAATTACTTAAAAAGAGTAATTTTTCGGGTTTTAATCTTAACATAATGTAATTTAAATGTTACAAGTCCTACTACTGTTGCAGTTATATCATAAAGTTTTAATCTTAACATAATGTAATTTAAATAAAGAGTTGGTGTTGTTTCGGCTGGTAGACTATTTAGTTTTAATCTTAACATAATGTAATTTAAATTCTATAATTTTGTAAATGGGAGATCCTTCGTTATGTGTTTTAATCTTAACATAATGTAATTTAAATAATTTTATTTTATCATAAATAAAAAAAGAGTTCAAGTTTTAATCTTAACGTGTTAATCCTTTTTTAAAAAGATACCTTATCATTAATAAAAAAGATTCCGATATATATTGTATAATATCTCTTTGG
>CALVOL010000046.1 GCA_944350285.1 uncultured Bacilli bacterium
AGTGAAGTAGAACTTCATTACTTACAAAGTATTAAAGATTTAGAAATGATTGATACCAAAAATTAGTCTTGTCATTTTGACTTACAAATTGGAAAAATTCACCTGATGATCCAATATATAGATATGATGTTGATATTGCAAAAAACTATTTAAATGAGAAAGAATTAAAGGATTTAAATAGAATTGTGACTATGTATTTAGATTATGCTGAATTACAAGCTGAAAATCATAATGCGATGACTATGAAAGATTGGATAGAAAAATTAAATGCATTTTTACAATTTAATGGCAAAGAAATCCTACACAGTGCTGGGAAAATATCTGCTAATGTTGCATAAGAATTAGCATATAGAGAATATGATAAATTTAAAGTAAAACAAGATAAAATATATAAATTTGATTTTGATAACTTTTTAAATGAAACAAAAAATATAGAAGATAATAAATAAATGAAATGAATATCTAAAACAAGATATATGAAAATCCAAATATTTATTTTATGGTTGCGCTTATAAACTGTATAAAAATTAAAATACCGAGGAATTCTCGGTAGTTCAAAAGAGAGTGTTTCGGCGGGAGGAATTGAAATGAAAAAAGTGAGAGATTCGAGTGAAAGTGAAATGATTTTAACTTTTTTAAAAGGAGAAATTACTTCACAAAGATTTAATGAAAAATTAAATAATGTTTTAAATGAACTTGGGTATAAAAAGGAATTGATATTGGACGGCGATTTCTCTAATCAAAATGAAAATGTTCAAAGAAAAAATATTATGATCAAGTTTAGAGGATATCCAACAAAGGAATTATTTGAAAATTTTCCGAATATTGCTCATTGGGATTTAGTCGAGTTTGATAAGAATGATTTAGATAATATTTATTATATTAATTATGACTATTGGAACGAATTATCTAATAATACATCTAAACCTAAAGAAGCAGCAAAAACTATTAAAAGTGGAAAAGAAATATATGAAGTTTCGAATGAACCATTTATAAAAGGTGCTGAATTAGTTTCCAAGACAATGTTTCCACCAGTAATATTAATTACTTGCACTGATAAAAAGTACTTAATAATCGAAGGGCATTCTAGAATGACTATATATGGTCTAAGACCAGATAAATTTAATGGAACATATGGCTATATCGGACATTGTACCGAACAAGAAATGAAACAATATGATCCAAGAATGGTAGTGTTAGATCGTAATTATAATAATAAGATAAAATAAAACTATAAATGGAAGTTAGAAATCAAAAACAATAATTTATAGTACTTTAAATATGAATAAAAAGAGAAATTTATGATATCCATATCAAAAGAGCATTAGTACAAAATAATGTAAAAGTTTACCAAGTTTTACAGTGAGCTATGGTAGTAAAATAAATATTAAGATAGTCAATTTATAGAGTAGATTTTTTCTACTTTTTCTTTTTCAAGAAAAGTATGATATAATTTAGTAGATTTAGAACGAGGAAGTGATTGTAATGAATAACGAAAAAATACCAACAAGTACCAATATCGATTGCTTGATACCGATTTATTTAACATCTCCGAAAAATCTTTATAAATAAAGGAATTGCGAGTTTTAAAATCCTACACATTTCTTCAAATAAACAGTAAAAATGAGCAAAATATGAACAAATTTTATTCATAAATAGGGTAAAACTTTTTAGTTGATACCGTATGGTAAAACCCCACATCAATTAATTAGAAAGAAGGTGCAATTTATGTTAGAAGAAGACTTTAAAAAAATAATTGGTAATATAAAGAAAGAAATATTAGACGCACAAATAATAACGATGCAACAAGTCAACAACAATTTAATTATGTTATATTTTAGATTAGGTAAGATAGTTTCAGAAAACAAAAAATATGGTAATAGTTTTACTAAACAAGTTTCCATAGAACTTAAATTAACTTTTCCAAATATGAAAGGCTTTTCGGAAAGAAATATAAGATCAATGAGGTTATTTTACGAAGAGTATGCTGATGATGAGAATTGGCAACAGCTTGTTGCCAAATTACCATGGGGCCATAATTTATTGCTAATTGAAAAAATTAAAGATAAAAATACAAGAAAAATATATGCAGAAAATGCTATTAAAAATGGATGGAGTAGAAATGTTTTAGCCCTTCAAATAGAATCAGAATTTCATCAAAGAATTGGTAAAAGTGATAATAATTTCTCATTTTTATTACCTCCTAATGATAGTGATTTAGTAAATAATGCAGTAAAAGATCCCTATATTTTTGAATTTATTTCATTAAATAATAATTATAGAGAACAAGAATTAGAAAATAAAATGGTTTCAAAAATAAGAGATGTATTATTAGAACTTGGTAAGGGGTTCAGCTTTGTAGGAAATCAATATAAAATATCAGTTGATAATCAGGATTTTTATATCGATTTGTTATTTTATCATTTAGAATTAAGATGTTATATAGTAGTAGAACTGAAAGCTGGAGAATTTAAACCCGAATATGTTGGACAGATTGGTTTTTATGTTACAGCTGTTGATAAATTGTTAAAAAAGGAATATGATAATCCTACCCTTGGGCTATTATTATGTAGAGAAAAAAGTAGAGTTACAGTAGATTGGTCTTTACAGTCAGCCAATGTGCCTATTGGAGTTTCAACATATAAATTAAATAATAGGCTACCTAAAAACATATTAGATAAATTACCGACGGAAGAAGAAATTAATCTTCATATAAATTTAGAAAGTAGTGATTACAATGAATAACGAAAAAATACCAACAAGTACCAATATCAATTGATTGATTACGATTTATTGCAATCCCCTAGAGAAACCCTTATAAATAAAGGATTTTCTTAATATTTTGATTTTGCGTGCTTTTGATAAAGAAGTGCTAAAATCATTCAAAATAAATAAAAATATAGCAAATTTAATGATATTTTGTGGTAGATTTAGAAAGGTGATTACGACGTTGGAACCTCTCCACAAGATTTATATTAAAATATAGAAAAGAGGCGAGTATATGGCAAACAAAATAATTGAAGTTCAAAACATTAAAGTAAATATAGCAAATATAAATAATAACGATTATATTTGTATTTCTGATTTTACAAAATTTAAAGATGGAAAATCGGCTTCAGATGATGTTATTAGAAATTGGTTAAGAAATAGAATTACTTTAGAATTTTTAGGAACTTGGGAATCAATATATAATCCGAACTTTAATTCCGTCGAATTCGACGGGTTTAGAAAAGAAGCAGGGCTTCATACTTTTACATTGAGTGTTACTGAGTGGTGTAATAAAACAAATGCAATTGGTATATATTCGAAACGTGGTAAATATGGTGGAACTTATGCTCATAAAGATATTGCTTTTGAATTTGCCTCTTCTATTAGTCCTGTTTTTAAGTTATACTTGATAAAAGAATTTGAAAGATTAAAGACATTAGAAAATAGTAATAGAGAATGGGATGTAAAAAGAATTTTAACAAAAAATAATTATATTATTCATACTGATGCTATTAAAAATTATATATTACCTGATAATGATTATTTCAAAAATAAAGAGTGGCTAAAGTATGCTGAAGAAGCAGATATTTTAAATGTAGCCCTATTTAATACAACTGCTAAAAAATGGAGAGAATTGAATCCTGATTTAGCAAGAAATTCAAATATTAGAGATTATGCTACAATAAATGAATTAACAGTATTATCTAATTTAGAATCGCATAACGCAGAATTAATTAAAGAAGGAAAAGCCAAAGAAGAAAGATTTGAAATATTGAGTGAAATTGCAAAACATCAACTTGACATACTTAATAATGCAGAAAAGATAAAATTATTAGGAGATAAGAAAAATGAAGAATAAATATAATGTAAAAGAATTAGAAGAAAAATTAGATAGATGTAGAAACGTTAATTTAGGAGATGTAACTCTAGATGATGTTGATGAAATAAGTTCCATAAAAATAGATAAAAGAAAACCAAGTAACGAGAGAATATTAGAATTTATTACAAAAGTAAAGAATCCATACATATTTAAAGTAAATGGAAAATTGATTAGAATTAGATTTTCAGATACTGATAAAACCGCTGAAGATTGTCTTACTAGAGTTTTAGAAAATTTATATAGATAGGAGCTAGTATAATATGAATTTAAAATATATAGAAGTGGATAATAATAATTTGGATTTAGCAGTTAAAATTCAAAATAATATATTTCCGTTAGAAGATGGTAGACAAAATTATGTAGAAGGAATTAACAATGACTCTTATAGAAAAGAAATGGTAAATTATATTGTTTATGACAATGAAATACCTATAGGTGTAGTAGGGTTGTACTCATATAACGAATATCCAAATGATGCATGGTTAAGTTGGTTTGGTGTCTTAGAAAATTATAGACAAAAAGGATATGGCTCTAAAATGTTTGATTTTTTTGAAAAATTAGCTTTAAATAAAGGATATACTTCTATAAGGGTTTATACTGATAATGAATTTGACAAAGCAATTTTACTTTATGAAAAAAAGGAAATGATTAAAGAATTTTATAAAAATGACTTAGAAAATGAAGAAATCAATAATGGAACAATTATATATTCAAAATCTTTAACAAAAGAAAAAACAGAAAAATGGAATAATAAATTTTTGGGGTTAACTATGCAAAGCGAAAAAGAAAAGCAAAGGAAGTGAAAAGTTATGGAAAATAATCGACAAAATTCGACAAATATCAACTGGTATCCAGGCCATATGGCTAAAACACGAAGACTAATTGCAGAGAAGTATCCCTATATTGATATTGTCTATGAATTAGTAGATGCTAGAATTCCTTTTTCATCAAAGATTAAAGACATTTATAGCATAATTGGTAACAAACCAAAGATTTTAATTATGACGAAAAAAGATTTATGTGACCTAAAAATAACACAAGAGTGGGTAAAATACTATGAAAATTTAGGAAACCATGTTCTATTAGTGGATTTAAATAACGGAAATGATTATGAAAAAATTGCTGCTTTAACACATGAGATTATGGCTGATGTGCAAGACAAAAGAAAAGACAAAGGAATGAAAGAAAAAGAAATCAGAGCCCTAGTCATTGGAATTCCAAATGTCGGAAAATCTACACTCATTAATAAAATGTGTAAAAGAAAAGTTGCTAGTGTTGGAAATAATCCTGGAGTGACACAGCATCTTTCATGGCTCCGAACAAGGAGTGATATCTTACTTTTAGATACCCCAGGAATATTATGGCCTAAACTTGATCAGGGCAGTGTGGCCCTAAATCTTGCAGCATTTACAGCCATTAAACAAGAAATTTTACCAGTGGATGAAGTAGCAGTCTACATACTAAATCAATTATCAGAATATTATCCAGATCTGTTATATGAAAATTATGGAATCAGAAAGGTAAAAGACATTATGGAGGCTTATGAAGAGATTGGCAAAAAAATAGGCGCGATGAAACAGGGTGAGGTAGACTATGATAAAGTATCATTAAAAATAGTGAACGATATAAAAGGAGAAAAAATAAAAGGAATTACATTTGATAGGAAGTAACATATGGAAAAAGAAAGTATTGACTTATTAAAAAGAGAAAAAGAATTATATCAAGAAGGATATCACTTCATTTGTGGTTGTGATGAAGCAGGACGTGGTCCTTTAGTGGGTCCTGTCGTGGCAGGAGCAGTCATATTACCTGAAAACTATGAACTAGAAGGATTAACCGATTCTAAACAACTAAGCGAGAAAAAAAGAGAAAAATATTTTCCGATTATTAAACAAGACGCAATTGCATATGGAATTGGAATAGTAGACGCGAAAACTATCGATGAAATAAACATTTATGAAGCAAGTCGTCTAGCTATGAAAAAGGCAATTGCCGATATGAAAGTAAACCCAGATTACGTGCTAACCGATGCAATGCCAATCAAAGACTTAAATGTTCCAGTCGACCCAATCATTCATGGCGATGCTCTATCTTTATCGATCGCGGCAGCTAGTGTCCTTGCGAAAGTGACAAGAGATCATATTTTAATGGAACTTGATAAAAAATATCCAGAATATGAATTTGCCCGTCATAAAGGATATCCGACAAAAAGACACTTAGAATTGTTAAAACTTTACGGTCCTACGGAAGATTACCGATTTACATATCGGCCGGTTCGTGATTTAATAAGTAAAGGTGATGAAGTTGAAAAAGTTACTGAATAAAGATTTTTGGGGAGAAGTTCTTCTTACAACCATTTTACTTTTTTGTGTTGAAATGATTTTTAGAATGGTTTCTTCTTTTGCCATTTTTGACTGGGCAACATTAAGGATTTTCCTTTCTTGCTTTATTTTGGCAACTATCATAGAAGTATTCGTTTCTTTTATAAAGAAGAAACGAACAAGAGAAATTGTGATAGGCATCATATTGTTTATTGTATCTATTTATGCTTGGTTACAAGCTGGATTCAGAAATTTCTTAGGAGTATATATTTCACTAGGGACGTCGAGCCAAGCACCAGCAGTTTTATCCTATATTAAAGAATTTTTAGCTAGTTATCGTATTGAGTATTATCTTATTTGGCTTCCGCTTGTTTTTTATATTGTTTATTACTTTTTACCGAAGAAGTGGAGTAAAAAATATAAAAAGCGCATCCATATTGCATCAAAAGGTATCGGAGTTGTAGCGATTATTTTAGTCGGAGCTCTTTATATGGGAACCATTCATTGGGATTTCATGCAAAACCCAATCCAAATGGTATCAAACGAGTTTTTATTTTCTTCACCTACAAATAGCTCAATTGCAGTTAATCAATTTGGTACAAGCATTTATGGTATTTTAGATGTGAAACAACTTTTATTTCCAAATCATAATATATCCACGACAGTATCAAATAATAAAAAAGATCCAACAGAGTTTACCAGAGTGTTTGATGACACTCTTTGGGAAAATGTGATTGCCGAAGAAAAAAATACGACAATGAATACTTTGAACCGTTATTTTATTAATCGTGATATTTCCGAAGTTAATGATTATACAGGTTATTTTGAAGGAAAAAATGTCATTGTCATCATGTTAGAGTCGGTAGGAAATATTATTTTAAACGAAGAATATTATCCGAACTTTGCGAGAATTTTAGAGCATTCTTGGTATTGGGAGAATAATTATAGTCCAAGAAACTCTTGCGCAACTGGGGATAATGAGTTTAGTGGTATGACCTCACTTTATGCCCTAAATTCTTCTTGCACAGCGAATACCTATCAAGAGAATACTTATTTTACTTCTATTTTCAATCGCTTTAGGGCAAGCGGTTACCATACAAGTAGTTACCACGATTTAGATGATACTTATTATACAAGAAGCATCTTCCATTTAAATATGGGAAGTGAAGCTTACTATGATGGAAATCGTTTAGGAGTTACTTTTGATTCTTCCAACTATAATGAATGGCCTAGTGATGTGGATTTCATAGAAAAGGCCAGTGATATTTTTACAGAGGATGAACCATTTATGGCTTGGCTTACTACTGTATCAGCTCATCAACCATATGATTCTTCAAGTGTATTAGGAGATAAATATTTAAGTTTATTTGATAATACAGATTATACGGATACACTAAAAAGATATATGTCTAAACTAAAAGTCACAGATGACGCGTTAGGAAGATTACTAGATATTTTAGAAGCCAAAGGAATTTTAGAAGATACAGTAATTGTATTATATGGTGATCATTATCCATATGGTTTAGTAGATAGCGATGTGCAAGCGGCAGTAGATTTTGATGTTGAAGAGTTTTATGAGATTGAACAAACACCATTTGTGATCTACAATAGCGAATTAGAGCCAAAAGTATTTACAGAGAAAACATCCTATATGAATATTTTACCAACACTTGCCAATCTCTTTAATTTAGATTATGACCCGAGATTTTACTTAGGAGAGGATTTATTTAGCAAAGACTTTTCCAATCGAGTCGTATTTGCAGATAGCTCTTGGGAAGACGCAATCGCTCGGTATGACGCAGGAAGTGGTACCATTACTTATTTTGGGGATGAAACATATTCAACAAGGGAATTACAAACCATTAATACCGAAATCTATCAAAAGAAAGAAATGAGTAAACTGGCAATTATGAATAATTATTTTGATTATTTAGAGAAAAAACTAGAAGAAAAGAAAGGAGAAGAAAGTGAAGAATATGAAGAAACTGATGATAGTGGAATCTCCTCACAAGAGTAAAACGATTGGAGCCTTTTTAGGGCATGATTATAAAGTGGTTTCTAGTAAAGGGCATATCATGGATCTAGCAACTTCCGGAAAATTTGGCTTAGGTGTGGATGTAGAGCATAATTTCGAACCTACATATGTTCCGATTAAAGGAAAAAAGAGCTTAATTACAGAGCTAAAAAAAGAAGTGAAAAATGCAGATTTTGTATTACTTGCAACCGACCCTGACCGCGAAGGAGAAGCAATTAGTTGGCACTTAAAAGAAAGTTTAGGTGTCAAAGAAGAAGCCTATGAACGAGTTACATTTAATGAAATTACCAAAGACGTAGTATTAAATGCAATCGCTCATCCTCGTAAAATTGATGAAAATTTAGTAAAGAGTCAAGAAACAAGAAGAATTTTAGACCGGATTATCGGGTTTAGACTCAGTAAACTTATGCAGAGTAAAACTGGAGGAAAAAGTGCCGGTCGTGTGCAAAGTGTTGCTCTAAAACTAATTGTGGATCGGGAACGAGCAATTAATGCATTTGTTTCAGAAGAATACTGGACGATTACAGCAGACTTCAAAGATTTCACCGCAACTCTTGAAAAATACAAAAACAAAAAAATCGAAATCAAAGGGGAGAGAGAAGCCGACGATATTTTGTCCAAACTCTCAAAAGCATTTCGTATAGAGAATGTCGATCAAAAAAAGACAACGAGAAACTCGAAGCCTGTTTTTAAAACAACAACGATGCAAACAATGGCGTCTAGTAAACTTGGATTTGCTTCTTCAAGAACAATGAGGATTGCTCAAAAACTATATGAAGGAGTAGAGTTAGAAAATGGGGAAAGCGTTGGTTTAATTACATACATGCGTACCGATTCGGAACGTGTTTCACCAGAATTTGTGAAAGAGACAAAAAGCTATATCGAAAAGAAATACGGAAAAGAATATGTTGGAAGTGTCAAAGTTCCAAAGAAAAAAGAAAATATTCAAGATGCACATGAGGGAATTCGACCAACAAGTATTACTAGAACACCAGAGTCTATCAAAACATATCTTACTAGTGACGAATATAAATTATATGAAATGATTTATACGAGAGCTCTAGCTAGTATTATGGCTGGCGCAGGCTTACTTAATACAACAGTGTTACTTGATAATAACGACTACTTATTTAAAGCAACAGGTTCTGTATTGCAATTTGATGGATATTTAAAAGTATATGGAAAGTATGAAGATCAAAAAGATACGATTTTACCGGATTTTCAAAATTATAAAAGCGATACCATTATTGCGGATGAAATTAAAAAGGAACAGCATTTTACTAAACCGGAGCCAAGATTTACAGAAGGATCTTTAATCAAAGAAATGGAAAGTTTAGGAATTGGAAGACCTAGTACCTATGCTCCAACAATTCAGACTTTAAAAGACAGAACTTATATTATTGTCGAAGATAAGAAACTCGTTCCAACTGAAATTGGAATTGAAACAACAGACAAACTTCAAGAATTCTTTAGTAACATTATCAATGTAGAATATACTGCTGAAATGGAAACAGATCTTGATGAAATTGCTGAAGATAAGATGGATTCTGTAAAAGTATTAAGAGATTTTTATGATGAATTTGAACCAATGGTAGAAAGTGCATTTAAGAAAATGGAGAAAAAAGAAGCGGAAGAAACAGGAGAAAACTGTCCAGAATGTGGTAGCCCTCTAGTGAAAAGAAGAGGAAAATATGGTGAGTTTGTCGCATGTTCTAACTACCCAAATTGTAAATATATAAAAAAGGAAGAAAAAAAAGTAACAGAAATTATGCCTTGTCCAAAATGTGAGGGAACGATTATTGAAAAAAAGACCAGAAAAGGAAAAATATTCTATGGCTGCACTAATTATCCAAAGTGTGATTTTGCTTCATGGGATAAACCAATCGAAAAGAAGTGCCCTAACTGTGGTGGAACCCTAATAGAAAAGAAAAATCATACAATTACCTGTATGAACTGTGATTACAAAGAAGAATAAGATGCAAGCAAAAATACAATTTTAAAGTGAATATATTGAAAAAAATATGGAAAAATAAAAGATATTTTTCCAATCCATAAAATACTAAATCACAAGCAACAAGAAATACTAAAAAGAAGTTACTTTGCCACAAAAGAAGAAGTGGTAAAGAAATTATTGGAAACAAAAAAATAGAAAATGACACAAACTTAGAGATGGTTTGTGTTTTTTTAAATGTTAATTAAAAATTAAAGCTTTTACGTTAATTAAAACAGGATAAACGCATGAGTTTATAAAACTTATGTGTTTTTTTAATGTATAATAATGTATAATAAAGAAAAGGATAA
>CALVOL010000047.1 GCA_944350285.1 uncultured Bacilli bacterium
GTTCGGCCTTACGCTGCAAGCAGCGGGGAAATGCCCTAGAATTCAAACATACACTGTATGTTTGAATTTATTATAATTAGAGTAATTTCCCTCAAAGGTCCATGTTGCATAATCCCAACTTGGAACCACTCCATTCGTACAATTTGATTGTTCTTCATCTAATTGGTATCCTGATCCTTGAATTGGCATATCTCTTGTAATATTCCCATCAACATAATAGGCAAAATAAATATCGCCTGGATCTTGATATTTCCCATTAATCACATTAAATTCTTTTTCTTCTGTGAATATGGCATATGTTGTATACAAAAATACTCCTGCTAATAAAAGAATACAACATACTGTAAATATTATTATAAACTTTCTTTTATTATTTTTTTCTTTAAATTTTTCTAGCCTCATATGACACACCCATTCTAGATATATTATAAGCCAAAGACCCCCCCCCCGTCAAGACTTCAGAAAAGAAAAAACGATGCTTTGCACATCGTTTTACTATTAATAATTTTCCGCTTTTATTTCCATGAAGCTTTGTGGATGTTTGCAAACTGGACAAACTTTAGGAGCTTCTTTTCCTACATAGATATGTCCACAGTTGCGGCAAATCCAAACTTTTTCTTCGCCTCTTTGGAATACTAAATTATCTTCAATGTTACCAACAAGTTTTAGATAACGTTCTTCATGAGTTTTTTCAATTGCTCCAACGCTTTCAAATAAATAAGCAATTTCGTCAAATCCTTCTTCTTTAGCAGTTGCTGCAAATTCTTTGTACATATCTGTCCATTCGTAGTTTTCACCGCTTGCAGCATCTTTTAAATTAGTCACTGTATCAGGAATTTCTCCTCCATGAAGATATTTAAACCATAATTTAGCATGTTCTTTTTCATTTTTAGAAGTTTCTTCAAAAATAGCTGCGATTTGTTCATAACCATCTTTTTTTGCTTGACTAGCATAATATTCATATTTTGTATGAGCTTGACTTTCTCCAGCAAAAGCAGCCATTAAATTTGCTTCTGTTTTTGAACCTTTTAGTTCCATTTTCTTACCTCCTTTAATACGTATTTATTATACTGAATTTTATGGTTAAAGTAAAGCATATTTCCTTGAAATGTTTTGTAAAAATTTTCGCTAAAATATTATTTTTGTTTCAAAAAGCCCAACTTTTATAATTGGGCTTTCATAAGTTTAGTTAGTTCTTTAATTAGTTTAGAATCTTCTATTTTCTCAACATAAATATCTTCTTTTATATGTTCTTTTAAAATTGCTACTTTGGATGAAATTACTTCCTTATTATTATCTACACCCATAACAAGAAAATAATGTTCACTAATATAGGTCACTTCGTTTAATACCAAATATTTCTCTTTATTTTCTAGTGTAATAATTGTATTCGTTTTAATCATTTGATGCCTCCTCTAGTAAATCATTGAAACTAATGTAGTCAGTATCTTCGAAATCATTTATCATAAAATTATCTTCTGGCAAAGAATCTGGCTTTTCAGATTTTGGTTCTTCTGCTGGTTGAACTGGCTCCGGTTCTTTTTGGATTGTAGTTTCTTCCAACGGTTCAATGTTTACAACTTTCAAAAGATTAGAGTCAGCTGGCTCTTTTGCTTTTCTTGGTGGAAAAGTTAAAATTGTTTCTTCTTCTGGGAAAATAGCAATCTCTTCTGGTTTTTCTATTTCTACAGGTTCTGGAATTATTTTTTCGTTTTCTTCCTCTTTTTCCTGATCTACTGGCACCTCTAAATCTAGCTCAGGCTCTGGAGTAATTCGATAGTCATTCAGGTCTACGTAATCTTCAGATTTTAGTTCCCTTTTGATAGCTTGTTCTGGTTCATTAGAGCTGAAAGAAAGTTCTATTTCATCGAAAATCTCTGAAGGAGTTTCTGTATATTTTTGACGATGTAAAATCTTTTCTACTTCATCATTTAATGATTTTAATTTTTCTTTATCCTGTTGTATAGCTAAAATATCTTTGGATGAATCGTTTGGATGTTCTTGCTCTTTTAGTTTGTTTAATTCTTCTTTTATCTTTACTTTTTCTTGCTCTAAATCAGAGATTTGTTGTTCTTCCATATTTTTAGATGTGATCACTGTGTCTTCTAAATCTTTTTCAAATGCATCCCATAATTCTGTAAGCTGTTTTAATTCTTCTTCTTTTTGTTTTAATGCAGTATGAAGAGTTGCTTTTTTTCTTGGAGTAAGATATTCTTTGCTACTATCAATTACATGATGATATTCTTTTATTTCTTTTTGTAATTCATTTTTTTCTTCTTTTGCGGTTTCTACATAGGCTGCCAAATCATTAATTACCTCATTATCTAATTGTGTTACTAGTGTTCTATAATTAGAAATTTGATTTTCTATTCTTTCTAGTTTTTTTGTTAAATAGGCAACTCTTAGTTCAATTGCTTTTGAATTTTTTCCATTATATTTTTTTTCTTCGATAGAATTTGCAAATTCATCTCTTCTCGTAGTTGCATTTTCTAATAATTCTGGAAGATCTTGATTTCTACTATCCATATACGGCATAGCATTGACAATTGTGACCATTTCCTTGATTTTTTCTAATGCACTAGTATGATCTTCCTGTAACACAAATTGCTCTGCTTCATGCCCTATATAAATTGGATTTGTAAGTATTTCAAGTCGATGTCTTTCTAATGCCTCTAATGTTTCCATCAATTGATCCACATTTTTCTCATCTTGTTCTTTTCTTTTTTGATCGACATATGAATTTGAATTAAGAAGTGAGGTGTTTATTTCTTCTAATCTTTCTTGTTCTTTAGCAAGTTTCTTTTCCAAGACCTCCCTAGTATCACCTAATCTTTCTAATTTCTTTGAAACTTGCTGATATTTTTCTCTTTTTTCCATTAATTCCTTGGAAGTTTTCTCTATATCATGGTTTGTTTTTTCTATCATTCTTTCATAAAAAGAGTAAGATTCTTGTTTCTTAGAGCCGGTTGTTTTCATTTTTAAATCTAGAGAAGCTAGAAGGCTTTTCAATTGTTCTAATTCTTTTTCTAATGATTCCACCGCACTATGAAGAGATTCTTCTTCCACAGCAACTTCGTCAATTTGTTTTTGGACTTCTTTCAATCTTTCATTAAGATTTTTTATTCTATTTTCTAATCCCAACTTTATATTTTCGTCTATTAATTTTTCATTAGAATTTATATAGGTATTATCAGAAATTGCTTTTTTTAAATCGCGAACTACATCTTTTTGATGCTCTATTTCTTCTGAAACAGTTTTTAATTCTTCCGCAAGAGATTCATAGCTTCCTATAGCTCCAGACATTTCTATTAATAAGTTTATTTTTTGTATTATTTCATTTTTCATAAAATCAGCCTACCCTTTTATTCTTATCCAATATAATCATAACAAAAAAAGGAGCAATTGTAAATGAATTCTCCTTAATTTTCCAAAGGAACTATTTATTTTATTTCGTAAATTGTTCCTTCTCTTGTATCTTTTAAAACAATATTTTCTTTTAAAAGCTCTTCTCTTATTTGGTCAGCCAACGCATAATTTTTTGCTTCTTTGGCTTTTTTTCGTTCGTCTATTTTTTCTTCAATGTATTTTTTTAGACTTTCTGATATTTCTTTTTCTTCACATAGATTTAAGGATAGTACTTGATCCCAGCTTTTGATTAAAGCATATTTTGTAGAGTTATCCACATTGCTTTTTAATAAATCATAAATTAAAGTAATCGCGTTTGATGTATTTAAATCATCTTCTAAACAAGCCTTGAATTTTTGATCGTATTCTTGGTAAATGGTTTCATTTTTGGTTCCATCATGTTTTAAAGATTGCACCCGTTGTTTTAGTTTTTGGTAACTAAGGGAAGCGTTATTAAGGATGTCGTAACTAAATACTAATTGTTTTCTATAATGACTTGTCAAACATAAATAACGATATGCTAGAGGGTCATACCCTTTTTCTTTTAGAACAGAAAGAGTTAAAAATTCGCCTTTACTTTTACTCATTTTTCCTGTTTGATCGTTTAAATATTCACCATGAACCCAGTAGTTACACCATTTATGACCTAAATAACCTTCGCTTTGAGCAATTTCATTGGTATGGTGTGGAAAAATATTGTCAATTCCACCACAGTGGATATCTAGATATTCGCCTAAATTTTTGATAGAGATACCAGAACACTCGATATGCCAACCAGGATACCCTACACCCCAAGGGCTATCCCATTTTAACTCTTGGCTATCAAATTTTGATTTGGTAAACCATAGAACAAAATCAGCTTGATTTCTTTTATTTTCGTCTTCTTCAACACCTTCACGCGCTCCGACAACCATTTCATCAATTTTGTGATTAGTTAGTTGATAGTAATCTTCTAGTTTTGAAGTATCAAAGTAAATATTGCCACCGCTTTGGTAAGCAAAGCCCTTTTCTAGTAATGTTTCAATTATTTTAATGTACATCGGAATGTTTTCTGTTGCAGGCGAGACAATCTCAGGCCATTTTATATTTAAGTCTTCGGTATCTTTTTTGAATGCTTCTGTATAAAATTTGGCGATTTCTAGAACACTTTTATTTTCTTTTTTGGCACTTTTTAGCATCTTGTCGTCACCTGAATCAGAATCACTTGTCAAATGACCAACATCAGTAATATTCATACATCTTAGGACCTCATACCCTAAATATCTTAATGTTTTTTCTAAGATATCTTCAAAAATATATGTCCGTAAGTTTCCAATATGGGCATAGTTATATACAGTTGGCCCACAAGTATACATTTTTACTTTTCCTTCTTCATTTGGAATAAATTCTTCTACTTTGTGAGTTAATGTATTATAAATTTTCACGATAATCAGTCCTTTCTTATTCATGATTATATCATATTTTATTCGGCTAGATATAGAAAAGTTATTTTAAAATGCAAAAAGCCCTTCTCTAACGAAGCGCTAATGCTAAGAAATTTTTCTTGCTTTGACCAAGAAAAATAAAAAACTGTAATATTTTTTCGTGTACACAAAAGCGAAATATTACAGTTTTATTTTAACATAATTCTTATAGATATTCAATGATTGCAACGTTTTTCACTAGTTTTTCAATTAAATCTTCTCGATCATATTTATTAAAAATGCTTTCGAAATTACTATGATCTATTAAGAATAGTTCATAATAATTAGAGAATATTTCGTAGAGGTTTTTTACACCTAAATCCTTTAGATATTGAAGATTCGATTTTACTAATTTTTTGTTATTTATTAATGTTTCTAACATAACATCGGCTGTGTTGTTTTCAAATTCTTCAATTTCTTCTTTTTTTAAGCCAAAATTTTCTAGGAATTTCATATTAACGACCTCCCATAATCATACTCTGATCCATATTTTTTGCTTTTAAGTAGTGAACACATTTTCTTACTAAAACACTTGGATCTTGTTGTATTTCTATTTTTTGTTGCTCAGTACTTTGTTGCCATACATCTTCTAGAACAGCTTCAGGAAAGTAAGTTAATCTTGCGATTAAAATTGAACTAGTATCTATACCATGACTTTCACAAAATGACTTTACGTCACTTAAACCATCTGTTATGCAGGCTGCTACAATAGCAATTAATCGTTGATTATCTGATAGAGGCTCTTTTGTTGTACTTGTTACAGCAAGTTCTATATTTTGAGCTTTTTTAGCTTTTTCTTCATTTGTCATAATGTACCTCCTTAGTAAGCCATTAATGGAACATCTTTAGGATCCATTCCGTTTGCAACTAATGATGAAATTGCTTTTTGTAATTGTTCTAATGTATATTTTACTAATACACTTGGGTTTAAGTAGATATCTAATATTTCTTTTCCAGCACTTAATAATAGTTCTATTTTTTCTTTTAATTCTTTATCATATAAAATTGATACATGATTGATTAAAAGATCATAATTTAATTTTTTTGCTTTTAAGTATTCTAAATTCTCTTTCATTTGTTTTTCATCAAAGTTTTCTAATAACTCTTCTACTTCTTCAGAAGTAAAATCTAAGTAATCAATACCATTTTCTTTTAATAATTCAATTAGTTTATCTTTTGTTAAATTTTCTTCTGTTTGCGGTTCTACTTCATCTTTTGATTCTTCTGATTCTTTTGCTTGTTCTTTCTCGATCAACTCTTCTGCTTCATAGCTTTTTGCTTCTTGAATTACTTGTGAAATTGTTTTTCCAGTTTTATCTTTTGAAGCAACTTTCTCATCATATGCAAATAAAGCATCTTCTGGGAACATTAATAATTTTGCTATTTCTCTTTGTTCTTCTTCATTAAATCCAAATTCGCTTAATAAAGATGTTATGGAATCTCTCGTGATGTTCATTCTGCCAGAAAGAGCCATTTCCATATATTCATTTAATTTGTCTTGATTAGCTAAAGCAGTATCTTTTCTGATTCCTAACTCTTCGATTGTTGTAATCGCTTCGTTCATCTCTTGCTCGACTTTTACTAATTGTTCTTCTGCTTTTTTCGCATCTTTTTCTACTGTTTCAATTGTTTTTGGTAAGTTTTTCTCTAATTTTTCTAAAATACTATTAGGATCAAAGTCTATTTTCAATCGTGTTAAAACAGTTTCATAGTCTTCGCGATGAATCCCTTGTAGCACCTCTTTAAAACTTTCTCCTTGTTCTTCTAATTCTTCCCGTTGTTTTTTTAGTTCGGCAATGTCAGATTGTAATTTGCTTTTTTCTTCTGTTGTTTTATTTTTCGTCTCTTCTGCTTTGTTTTTTTGACGATCCATTTCTCTTAAGATTTCACTGTCTGAACCACGTAAATTATATAACTTATCTAATAGGACTTCAGTATTCACTGTCATAATAGTCACTCCCTTATTCTCACGTACATTATAACAAAAGAATTTTTTTTTGTAAATAGGTGTTTGTCAAAAAGACGCCTTTTCTTCAGCTATTTTTTCTCTAATTATTTTATAGTTTATCGTTTTCTTATATAAGATTAATACAATATATTTTCTTTTTAAACGCAACAAAAATTTTCTTTAGAATACACTACCAGTGAAACAAAAAAGGAGGAATTTGTTTGAAAAAGAAAATTATTATTACAGTGATTGGTCTTATTCTCATTGTAGGTTTGTTTGTAGTTTACAGTATTTTTAAGAAGGAGGATAGTAGTAACATCACTAAGATTAAACTTGCTGAAGTAACTCATAGTGCGTTTTATGCTCCACTTTATGTAGCCATTGAAGAAGGTTATATGGAGAAGGAAGGAATTGAAGTTGAACTTCTTTTAACTCCTGGTGCAGATAAGGTTGCAGCGGCAGTGTTAAGTGGTGATGTAGAAATCGGTTTCGCTGGTGAGGAAAGTGCAATCTATATTTATGCTGGTGAAGAAGAAGATTATCTAGTTACTTTTGCCGGACTTACAAAACGCGATGGACAATTTATTATTAGTCGTGACGAAAATTTTTCTTGGAGCGACTTAGAAGGAAAAGAGGTGTTAGTCGGAAGACAAGGCGGTATGCCTGCATTAAACTTTATCAATGCTTTAAAAAATGCCGGAGTTGACACTTCTAAAGTCAATCTTAATTACTCTGTAGAATTTGCTGCTTTATCAGGTTCTTTCATCGGTGGAGTTGGAGATTATGTCAATTTATTTGAACCTAACGCAACTCTTTTAGAGCGGGAGGGTTATGGTCATGTTGTTGCTTCGATTGGAGAACTTTCTGGAGAAATGCCTTATACTGCTTTCTATACCAAGAAAAGCTATTTAGAAGAGAATAAGGATTTACTTGAAAGATTTAGCAAAGCTATTAATAAGGGACTCGAGTACGTGCAAACACATACAGCTCGTGAAACTGCAGAAGTCATATTACCACAATTTACTGATTCTAGTTTAGATGAGTTAGAGATGTTTGTTTCACGGTATAAAGAAAGTGATTCTTGGTTATCTTCTACTTATATTCCAGAAGAATATTTTAAAAACTTAGAAGATTTAATGATCGAAAATGACTTATTAGATAACTATGTTCCATATGATGAATTAATTTATAATTTCAGCAATGAATAATATTTTAGAGATATCTCATCTTAGTAA
The DNA here is from genome assembly GCA_944350285.1 of uncultured Bacilli bacterium. Classification (GTDB taxonomy): domain Bacteria; phylum Bacillota_I; class Bacilli_A; order RF39; family UBA660; genus Ventrenecus. Next base: position 8,052 of record CALVOL010000047.1, read on the forward strand.
AAACTATATTACCGAGACAGGCTCTATCTCAGCAATTAAGGATATTACTCTATCGATTCATCCCGGAGAAATCGTAACACTTGTTGGAACAAGTGGGTGTGGAAAATCTACACTTTTAAGCATTTTAGCTGGAATCGAAAATGCAACAGATGGTTTTTATACTATCAAAAGTGAAAATCCTGTCATCGGTTATATGTTACAAACAGACTCTCTATTTCCTTGGCTAACAATTTATGAAAATGCTATTTTAGGTCTAAAGATTCAAAAGAAGGATACAAAGGAAAATAAGGAGTATGTTCGAAATTTACTCAAAACCTATAAACTAGGAGAGTTTGAGTCAAAGTACCCTCATGAATTATCCGGTGGGATGAAACAGAGGGTTGCTCTTATTCGGACATTGGCCTTAAAACCTGATATTTTATTACTAGATGAACCTTTTAGTGCTTTGGATTATCAATCACGTCTTGCTGTAAGCGATGATGTTTATCAAATTATTCGAAAAGAAGGAATTGCTGCGATTATGGTAAGTCATGATATTGCTGAGGCAATTAGCATGTCCGACCGAGTTGTTGTGTTATCCAAACGTCCTTGTACGGTGAAAAAGATTTATCCGATTCATCTTACGAATGCATCGACCCCAATTGAAAATAGAAAAGCTCCGGAATTTGCTTCTTTGTATAATCAAATATGGAAGGATTTAGATATCAATGTGTAAAACGACAAAGGAATTGCTAAGAATGAAAAGACGCGAAAAAATCATTGTTCACTCCATTCAGATTTTAATCGTTGTCCTTTTCTTTATCGCTTGGGAAGTATTAGCTGACAAAAAAATTATTAGTTCTTTTCTATTTTCTTCGCCTTCTAAGGTTTGGGAAACACTTACTATGCTTGTTAGTACCGGAGAGATTTGGCGTCATATTTGGACGACACTTTATGAAACTTTACTTTCTTTTGCAATTGGAATTTCTGCAGGATTTGTGATAGCTATTTTATTGTATGAATTTCCAATTCTATCAAAGATCGTGGATCCATTTCTTACCATGCTCAATAGTTTACCTAAAGTAGCCTTAGGACCGATGATTATTATTTGGGTCGGAGCGAATATGTCTAGTATTATTGTCATGGCATTACTGATTAACTTGATCATTAGTATTATGAATATCTATAATGGTTTTCTAGGTACGGATAAAAATAAGTTAAAGTTGCTTGCTTCTTTTGGAGCTACCAAAAAGCAAATTTTATGGTATTTAGTAATTCCAGAATCAAAAAGAACCATTTTATCTTCTTTAAAAATTAATATTTCGATGACTTTAATCGGGGTAATTATGGGAGAATTTTTGGTTAGTAAACAAGGAATAGGGTACTTAATTATCTATGGAACTCAAGTATTTAATTTAAGTCTGGTTATGACAGGAATTCTTTTACTTATTATTATATCTTTTGTCCTTTACCAGGCAATTGCTTTCGTAGAAAAAAAGTTAACAAAAATCTAGATACGCTCTAGATTTTTTAACAGTTAAGATAACAGCTAAGATGTTATTTTTTATCATTCCATTTTTCGTTTACAAATTGTGTTAAAGCCATGATAAATGCTCCTCTTGTTAAATCAATTCTACTGATTACATCATTGGTAAGAAAGCTAATACCACCTTTATTGCTTCGTAAATCTTTTTCTTGGAATAAGCTATCCATTACAGTTCCTAAATCTTTTTCGATAATTTCATCGACATATTTATCCGGAACTGGAAAGGCTGGGCTGTATCCCCATGACTCATAACCACTTTTATCTTTTATTATAGCAATATTAATTATAACCCATTTTCCTAATAGATTGGTTATTCCAGACTCAATTCCTAAAAAGTAATCTATGTCTAATTGTTGTTCGTTTGCATATTCTATTAAATTGTTGACACGATTTTTAGCTCCCTCATAAATACTTTCATTTACTGGTTCTTCTGAAACTTGAGAAGGTACAGGTACTCCCTCTATATCTAAACTCTCAAAGTATTTTGCAAATGCTTGTTTTGCTCCTTCTATTTTTGCTGGATTTTTTGTTCCTATTAATATTTTCATTATTCTATCTCCTAAAAATCTTTTAAGGTTTCATTTCTACTCGAAGTAATTAATCTTCATAGCACTTTTTACATCTTTTAAAGTTTTGCTTGCTTTTTCTTTGGCTTTTTCGGTTCCACTCTTTAAAATACTTTCTACTTCTTCTGGATGATTTCTTAAGTATTCTTTTTTCTCTCTTATTGGTTTTAAAAATTC